>JBOHSA010000080.1:0-16087 GCA_050732995.1 Gemmatimonadales bacterium
GCGGGAGGCGGCGCTGGCGGTCGGGCAGGGGGCGGCGCCGCCCGCGTTCCCGCCGGGCGCCCCGCGCGAGTTCGCGCCGGTCATCTCCGCGTTCGAGCGCATGGCGGCGGACGTGCGCCGCAGCCGCGAGGCCCTGGAGGAGGCGCGCCGCCGGACGGCGCTGGTCCTGGCCAACGTGGCCACGGGTGTCATCGCGGTGGACGACGGGCTCCGCGTCACGATCGCGAACCCGCGCGCCGAGGAGCTGCTGGGCGCGAAGCTCGAGCCGGGGGATCTCCTGCCGCAGGCCGCCCCGGGCGACTGGCTGCCGGTGTGGAACGCGGTCGGCGAGTACGTTGCGGGCAGCGGGGGGGGGGCCGGCGGGACGATCGCGGAGCGGGAGTTCGAGATCGCGGGCCGCCAGATCCGGGTGCAGCTCGCGCCGCTGGGCCCCCGACCCGATGGCTGCGTCGTGGCGCTGGACGACGCCACCGCGCTCACTCGTGCCGCCCGCGTGCTCGCGTGGGGGGAGATGGCGCGGCAGGTCGCCCACCAGATCAAGAACCCCCTCACGCCTATCCGGCTCGGCATCCAGCACCTGCAACGCGTGCGGGGGGGAGGGGGAGGGGGGCGGGGTGGCGACAAGGCCAGCTTCGACGCCGCGCTCGAGGAGACGGCGGGCCGGATCCTCGCCGAGATCGATCGGCTGGACGCCATCGCCCGGTCGTTCTCACGCTTCGGCGCCCCGCCGGCCTCCGTCGAGCTGCTGCCGCTCGAAGCGGTGGACCTGCGGGCGGTGGCCACGGAAGTCGTGCAGCTCTACGCGCTGGACGGCGCGACGCGCTTTGAGCTCGCTGCAGGCGGCGAGCCCGGACGCTCGGCCCGGGCCCACGCCCGGCGCGACGAGGTCAAGGAAGTGTTGGTGAACCTCCTCGAGAACGCCCGGAGCGCGGGGGCGAAGCGCGTGGTCGTCCGGGTGGAGAACAGCGGGTGCCGCCTCGTCGTGGCGGACGACGGGCGCGGCGTCCCCCCCGAGGCGCTGCCCCGCGTGTTCGAGCCCACCTTCTCCACGACGTCCAGCGGCTCGGGCCTGGGGCTCGCGATCGCCCGCCGGCTGGTCGAGAGCTGGGGTGGGACCATCGGACTGACGAGCGAAGTGGGCCGGGGGACCACGGTTACCCTTAGCCTCCGGCGGGCGGGAAGGGGCGGGGCGGGGTGACGCCCGTCACGCCTCCTGATTGGAGATTTGGCGATCCTGTTACACATTAGGGGCGCCGTGCCACGCCCCCTTCACCGTCGAGGTGGATCGTGCGACATCGTTTCGTCCATCTGGGGCTCGCCGCGGGGCTCGTCGCCGGCGCCGCCTCCGCCGCCCGCGCGCAACTCGTCACCACCGACGCGCGCCGGGTGGGCGTGGGGGGACTGAGTCTCCATCGCGGCGGCCCGCTCTCGCGCTACAATCCGGCGTACCGCGTCGTCCCGGCCCGGCCCGCGGAAGGCCCCCCGAAGCTCACCATGCCGATCCCGATCGGCTTGTTCCAGTTCCTCAAGGATCATCCGCCGCGCGATTGGGACACCGATCCCCTCTTCAATCGCGACTCCAGCGCCTTCAATCCCATCGAAGCGCTGAACGTCGTGCTCCACCCGCCCGTGTTTTACGAGATCAAGGAAGTCCCGACGCCCACGAACGACGTCGAGTTCACGATCGGCAAGAACGAGCTCATCGCGGACCTGGGCAACACGCGCACCGTCATTCCCTCCGACGAATTCGGGCTGGGCGGGTCGAGTCGGCTGCTCGACCTCGGCGCCGGGGTCCTGGGATTCCGATTCGGGGTGATGGGCTGGATGCACAACGACGTCGGGTTCCGGCTCGGGGACCGCCTGCGGGCCTTCCTCAAGGACGCCGAGCCGGCGGATACCAACACGCGCTACAACATGCTCGTGGACGGCCTGGTGCAAGCGGGGTTCGCGCCCACCGTGAGCTATGCCGGCCGGCTGTTCGGCGATTCGACCCGGGGCCTCTATCTGGGCGGCGCGCTGCGGTACTACTTCGGAGCCGGCTACATCAAGGCCGACGGCGACGCCGGCTTCACGACCGGCGATACGCTCTTCTCGTCCAGCAATCCGCTGACCGAGGACATCGCCGCCCGGATCCGGAAATCCGAGTTGGGCAACTCGCTCGGCACGGGCTTCGGCGGTGATATCGGCCTCGTGTGGATCTCGGGGCCGATCGAGATCGGCCTGGGCGTCAACGACATCGGGGCCCTGCTCACGTGGTCGGACACGAAGATCGACAGCCTGCGCTGGGACGCGACGGGCGATTCGATCGTCACGACCACCATCGCGAACGGCGTGGAGTCGAAGACCAAGCTCCCCGTGGCGTACGTGGCCAACGTGGCGTTCGGCGTGGGCGAGGGCACGACCGTGGGCGCCGACATCGTCGACAACGGCCGCGGCACGGCGATCCACGTGGGGGGCGAGAAACGGCTTGGGGCGCTCGCGCTGCGGGCCGGCGTGGCGCGCGACCAACGCAAGCGGATGCAGTTCGGCTGGGGCGGCGGCGTCCGCTTCGGTCCGGTCAGCCTGGACGTCGGCTTCTTCACGCACAGCAACTCGTTCTCCGACGCGCGCGGCATCACCATGGCCACGTCCTTCTCGATCTACTAGCGGGGGAATCATGAAGGCGAACTGGCTCGGCGCGATGATCGTGGCCGCACTGCTGGCGGTCGCGTGCGGTGAAGGCCGCGTGATCTTCAACGTGGACGTCTACAGCTTCATGGCGGGGACGGGCGACGACACCCTCCGCTACCCCCCCCTGCCCGTGCCCAACATCCCGTCCGGGAGCCCGCCGATCACCGTCCAGAGCGAGAGCGTCAAAGTCGTGCTGGCCCCCGGGTTCGAGAACTCGGTCGTGCAGTCGGCGCACGTGGTGGGGATACTCGATCTGGACAATGCGACGGGAACCGGCAGCGTCACGGTGGACGTGTTCCTCTCCGCCGACTCGTCCATGGTGTTCACCGGGACCCCCGCGTTCGGCTTCGGCGGCAACGTGACCCCCGCAACGGTCACTACGGACACGGTCGACGTCGATCTCCTGAGCACGTTCAACTCCCTGTTCACCGGGAAGGCGGTCTGGCTGGGGTTCCGCGCCAATGTCACCAACACGGGTGCCACAGGAATGCAGGGCACGATCCGGTTGCGCGCGCTCGATCTCCGGGTGATCGTGCAGGAGGACGTGTTCTAAGCCTCTGTTAGCCGCTCTTCCTTCGTACGATATTCCCGCAATGGCCGGACAGCGTCGCAAGGCCGCGGTCGTGGACGTGGGCGGCGTGCAGGTGGGCGGCGCCCACCCCATCGTCGTCCAGTCCATGACCAACACCGACACGGCCGACGTCGCGGCGACCGTGGCGCAGGTCCGCGCCCTGCACGCCGCGGGGAGCGAGCTGGTCCGGGTCACGGTCAACCACGACGACGCAGCGCGGGCCGTGCCCGCCATCGTGGCGCAGGTGGACGTGCCGGTCATCGGGGACTTCCACTACAACGGCCACCTGCTGCTCACGAAGTACCCCCAGTGCGCTGCGGCCCTCGCCAAGTACCGGATCAACCCCGGCAACGTCGGCGCCAAGCGGCGCGACGAGAACTTCCGGGCGATCATCGAGGTGGCGCTCGCGCACGGGAAGCCCGTGCGGATCGGCGTGAACTGGGGCAGCCTCGACCAGCAGCTGTTGACCGAGCTGATGGACGCCAACGCGCGCACCGCCGAGCCGCGCGACGCCCGGGACGTCACGCTCGACGCGATCGTCGCGAGCGCCACGCGCTCGGCCGACCTCGCGCGGGACTGCGGCCTGCCCGAGGACCGGATCGTCCTCTCGGCCAAGGTCTCCGGCGTGCAGGACCTGGTCGCCGTGTACCGCCGGCTCGCCGGGCGCTCCGCGTACCCGCTGCACCTGGGCCTCACCGAAGCGGGCCTGGGCACGAAGGGCATCGTCGCCAGCACCGCCGGCCTCGCGATCCTCCTCCAGGAAGGCATCGGCGACACGATCCGGGTCTCCCTCACCCCCGCGCCCGGTGGCGACCGCACGGAAGAAGTCCAGGTCGCCCAGCAAATCCTCCAGTCGCTCGGCCTGCGGAGCTTCACTCCCCAGGTCACCGCGTGCCCCGGCTGCGGCCGCACGACCTCCACGTTCTTCCAGGAGATGGCCCAGGACATCCAGGCCTACCTGCAGCAGCGGCGGCCCGAATGGCACGCGCGCTACCCGGGGTCCGAAGAGCTGCGCGTGGCGGTGATGGGGTGCGTCGTGAACGGCCCAGGCGAATCGAAGCACGCCGACATCGGGATCTCGCTGCCCGGCACGTTCGAAGAGCCGAAGGCGCCGGTCTACGTGGACGGCAAGCTCAAGGTGACCCTCAAAGGCGAGACGATCGTCCGGGACTTCCTGACCATTCTCGAGGACTACGTCGCCGCGCGCTTCGGGAACGGCCGCTAAATCCGCTCCAGCTCGGTCAAGGTCCGTTGATCCCGCACGTTCCCAGTGTTGAGCGTGGACCGGGGCTCCAGCAGCATCACGGCGACTTCCTCCTCCGCCACCGGGCAATGCTCCACGCCCTTCGGAATGATCACGAACTCACCCGGCTCGAGCCGGAGGTCCCGATCGCGGAGCCGGATAACCAGGCGGCCCGAGATCACGAGGAACAGCTCGTCCTCCGCCTCGTGATGATGCCAGACGAACTCGCCCCGGAACTTCACCAGTTTCACCTGGGTGTCGTTCACTTCCCCGACGATTTTCGGGCTCCAGTGCTCGGTGAAGCGGGCGAGCTTGTCGCGCAGATTGACCACGGTGACCGCCATGAAACGCTCCTTACCGGATGGGGCTGCCGACGGGAACCTCCCGATCGGGGTGCACCAGAACAATGTCGCCCGGCCCGAGCTCGACGCCCAGGGTCAATACCTCGGAATGGAAATCGGCGATCTGGCGTGGGGGAAAGTTCACGACCGCGAGCACGAGCTTCCCTACCAGGTCATCCTTCCCGTAGTGCTTGAGGATCTGCACGCTGGACGTCTTGATCCCCAGCTTCCCGAAGTCGATCCGCAGCTTGTAGGCGGGCTTCCGGGCCTTGGGGAAGTCATCCACCTGCACGATCCGCCCCACCCGGATATCGATCTGGGCGAAGGCTTCGTACGTGATCTGGGCCATCGCTGTCCTCGATTGAGGTCAGCCGGGGGCGCACCGGCGCCTCCAATGAAACCTCGGCGACCAGGGATAACGCAAGCGCCGACGGCCCCTTCCGGGGTCAGCGCGAGTGCGGTCGGCCGGGAGCGGAGCCTGGCACGTCGGTTGCGTTGCTGGGACGCCAGTAGAGCGGCGTCACCGATTACCGGAGGGCACTATGGGCGGGACCCGGATTCACGGCGTGCGGCGCGCGGTCGGCCTCCTCTTGGGGACAGGGCTCGCCGTAGTCGGCGCGGCTCGAGCGGATGCGCAGCTCAGGGAAGTCCGCACGCGCGGCTTCGGCGGCGGCGGGATCTTGATCGCCGAGCCGGTCGGCGAGTTCGCCAACTTCGTCGGCACCCACGGCGGGTTCGGTGGGGCGGTGACCTTCGGCCGCAACCTGGGGCTGCGCATCGGCGGGTCGCTGTTGATCTACGGCCACCAGAGCCGGCCCATCCCCCTCGCGGGAACGGGCGGGCTCATCGCGCTCGATCTCTCCACGAACAATTACATTGCCTCGCTCGGCCTCGGTCCCCAGGTGACTCTCGGTGAAGGACCGCTGCAGCTCTACGGGTACGGCACGGTGGGACTCGGCTACTTCGGGACGACCTCGTCGGTGAGCGGCTCGTACGACTACGAGCCCTTCGCCAGCACGACGAACTTCGATAACGCGACGCTGGCGCTCGAGACGGGCGGCGGACTGCAGATCCGGCTGGCGAACCCCCGCCGGCCCGTGTTTCTCGATTTGTCGGCGCGCTACGTCCGGAACGGCCGCGTGCGCTACGTCACCGAATCCGGCGTCCGCGAGAACCCCGACGGCTCCTTCACGCTCTACCCGATCGAAAGCCAGGCGAATCTGGTGGTCTTTCAGATTGGGGTGTCGGTGGGATTGCGTTGAGGCGTACCGAACACCTCGGGTGAAACGTCGCCGAGAGCGACGCGTAGGGATCGGAGGGGCGCGGAGAGCCGCGCCCCTCTTCGTGCGTGCAAGGGGGGGGGGGGGACGTGACGGCTTCCACTGAACAGCGGCTCTCCGAGCTCAAGGTCGCGGCCCGCCGGGAATGGCAGCAGCGCCAGACGAGACGCTCGAAGCCGGCGCAGCAGCCGAAGCCCCGCGCGTGGCGAGGGCTGTTCTCCGAGCTGGTCCTGTCGCTTCTCAAGCTCCTGTTCGTCGTTTCGCTCCCGTTTGTCGTGCTGGTCCGGGCCGCCACGTTTTTCTATGCCGACGAAGGCTATCCCGGGTGGCTGGCGCTCGCGGCCGCCGGGCTGCTCACCCTGGCGGTGCTGACGCTTTACGGCACGTGGCTGTCTCGCACGCTCACGGGGCGGGCGCGCATCGCGCTCGTGGCGAAGTGGGTCGCGCTGCCGCTCGTGCTGGGCTACTGCGGCTACGCGCTGGTGTATCTCTCCAGGTTGAACGCCAAGTCGCCGGCGGTCCGGGAGGCGTACCTGTCCACGCACCCGGTGCTGCGCATCGCGCTCTCGACCGTGATTCTGGCGGACGACGGTCTGGTGATCACCGATTTGCGGCGGCAGCCCGCGGATTACGCCCGAATGGGCTTGCCCGCGAACGAGCGCACGCTGCACTATCGCCAGGCCGACGGCTGGGTGCATGCGGTGGATCTGCGCACGGAGGGGCGGGGCGCCATGACGAATCGGATGGTGCAACTCTACTTTTGGGCGATGGGGTTCGAGACGCTGCGGCACACCGGGACGGGAGATCACCTCCACGTGCAGCTCGCACTGACACGGGGTCCCTGACGCCCTCCCTAGACCGCGCCTGGTATATTCCCCACGGACTCCGATGGCCCGCGCTCTGCTCGTCGTCCCAACCGCCCTCTCGGCGCTCCTGTTGATCGCGGGCGGCGTCCCATCCTCGGTTCCCGGTAACCCGCGCGCGGCGGCGCCGACCGATAGCATCACTTTCGCGCGCGACGTGGCTCCGATCTTCTACCGTCACTGCGCCGCCTGCCATCGCGCGGAGGACGAAGGCGGCTCGGCGCCGTTCAGCCTCATGCGCTACGAGGACGCCGCCCCGCGGGCCGCCCTCATTGCGGCCGCGGTGGCGAGTCGCCGCATGCCGCCGTGGCTCCCCGAGCGCGCGCCGGGCGACGTCACCTTCGCCGGTGAGCGCCGTCTCTCCGCGGACGAGATCGGCGTGATCCGCCGCTGGGCGGCGCAGGGAGCCGCCCGCGGCGACAGCGCCGACCTGCCGCGGGCTCCGACCTGGCCGGACGGCTGGCAGCTCGGCGAGCCGCACGTGGTCATCGAGTTCCCAGCCTACGCCGTTCCGGCCGGCGGCGTCGAGCGCTACCGTAACCTGGTGGTCGCGGCGCCGGTCCAAGCGCCCTGGTGGGTGGGCGCGGTGGAGCTGCGCCCCGGCAACCCCCGGGTTGTGCACCACGCGCGCTTGATGGTGGACACGACGGCCTCCTCCGCCCGCGCGGACGCGCAGGATGCCGGGCCGGGGTTCGACGGGATGGAGCTGAGGAGTGACGCGCGCAGCCCGGCGGGCTTTTTCGTCGGCTGGACACCGGGGAAGGTGCCCGGCCGCTATCCCGCAGGGTTCGCGTGGCGGCTCGCGCCGGGCACGGACCTCGTGTTGCAGCTCCACATCCGGCCGCACGCCTCCGGCGCCGGCGAAGTCTTGCGCCCACGCTTGGGCCTCTACTTCACCGACCGGCCGCCCCGGCGGCCTTCCGCGCTCGTGATGCTCGGTACCAAGACAATCGACATTCCACCGGACGACTCGGCGTACGTCGTCACGGACTCCTACGAGCTTCCTGTGGCGGTCGAGGTCCTGGGCGTGTACCCGCACGCGCATTATCTCGCGACCCGGATGGAAGGGGTGGCGCGACTTCCCGATGGGAAGGTTCAGCGGCTGCTGCGCATCGCGGCGTGGGACTTCAACTGGCAGGACGAGTACCGGTACGCGGCCCCGGTTCGGTTGCCGCAGGGCAGCGTGCTCTCGATGCGCTACACGTACGACAATTCCGCCGCCAATCCCCGGAATCCGAGCCGGCCGCCGCGGCGGGTCCAGTACGGGCCGCATTCGACCGACGAGATGGCGGACCTCGTCTTTCAGGTCGTCCCGCTGCGCGCGGCGGACGTCGCCGTACTCGAGCGCGACCTCGGGTGGAAGTACTATGCCGAGCAGGTGACGAGCGACGCGTACCGCGCGTTCAGCCGCGGCCGGGAGCAGGTGTCGGCCGGGCGGCTGGACGAGGCCGTGGCGCTGTTCCGCGAATCGCTGGGCCTCCGGGCCGACGACGCCCGCGTGCACGAGGAGCTGGGCGCCGTGCTCGCCGCGCAGGGGAACGTGGCGGAGGCCATCGCGCATTTCGAGCAGGCGGTCGCGCTCGCCGAGGCGGCGGGGCAGCACGAGCTGGCGGCACGCATCCGTCGGCGGCTGGAGGGCTATCGGACGGAACGACCGCGTTGACTGTCGCGGGCGGCGGCGAGGTTCCGGTCCGTCGTGCGCGATTTGGCCTACCCCCCACCTTGGATCCCGTCCTAGCGTCTTCCCATGCTCGCCCGCGTCCGCTCGGCCGCGGTGCTCGGGATCGACGCCTACCTTGTGGATGTCGAAACCGACATCGCCAACGGCCTCCCGACCTTCGCCACCGTCGGGCTCCCCCAGGGGGCGGTGAAAGAGGGTCGCGAGCGGGTCTACGCCGCACTCGCCAATACGGGCTACACGTTCCCGCTGAAGCGCATCACCGTGAACCTCGCGCCGGCCGACATCCGCAAGGAGGGCTCGGCGTTCGATCTGCCGATCGCCCTCGGGATCCTCGCTGCGACCGAACAGATCGCGCGCGACCGGCTGGACCGCGTGGCGGTGCTCGGCGAGCTCGGGCTCGAGGGCGCGATCCGGCCCGTGCACGGGGCGTTGCCCGTCGCGCTGGCCGTGCGGGCGGCGCGGCTCGACGCGCTGATCCTACCGCGGGAAAACCTGCCCGAGGCGGGCGTCGTTTCGGGGGTGCGTGTCTTCGGCGCCTCCTCTCTGGCGGAGATCGCCGACTACCTTGACGGGCGCGGCGAGCTGCCCGGCGCCGCGATCGACGTGGCGCGGCTGTTCGAGCAGCGCGCCCGGGACGAGGTGGACTTCGCCGAGGTGAAGGGCCAGCAGCACGCCAAGCGCGCGCTCGAGGTCGCCGCGGCGGGCGGGCACAACATCCTGATGGTGGGCCCCCCGGGCTCGGGCAAGACGATGCTCGCCCGCCGGCTGCCGACCATCCTCCCCAAGATGAGCCTCGACGAGGCGCTGGAGACGACCAAGATCCACTCGGTGGCGGGCGTCCTGCCCCTGGGCGAGTCGCTCGTCGCGCGGCGGCCGTTCCGCGCACCGCATCACACCATCTCGGACGCCGGGCTCATCGGCGGCGGCAGCTACCCCCGGCCGGGGGAAGTGAGCCTGGCGCACGGCGGGGTGCTGTTCCTCGACGAGCTCCCGGAGTTCCGCAAGAACGTGCTCGAGGTGCTGCGCCAGCCGATGGAGGACGGCGTGGTGACGATCGCGCGCGCGGCGATGAGCCTGTCGTATCCCGCGCGCTTCATGCTGGCGGCCGCGATGAATCCGTGTCCCTGTGGTTACTTCGGCGATCCGCAGCACAACTGCTCGTGCGGGCCGCTCGGCGTCCAGCGCTACCTCGCGCGGGTGTCCGGCCCGTTACTCGACCGCATCGACCTTCATCTGGAGGTCCCCGCCGTGAAGTACCGGGCTCTCGCCGACCCGGGCGGGGGAGAGCCGAGCGCGGCGGTGCGGGAGCGGGTGGACCAGGCCCGGGTGGTGCAGCGCCAGCGGTTCGCGCAGCGGCCGGGGGTATATGCCAACGCCCACATGGCGCCGCGCGATATCCGGACTCACTGCCGGGTGACGGACGGGGCGGACGCGTTGCTGCGCACGGCCATCACGCGGCTCGGGCTCTCGGCGCGCGCGTACCACCGGATCCTCAAGATCGCCCGGACGATCGCCGATCTCGACGGGGCGGCCGACCTGCAACCCAAGCACGTGAGCGAGGCGATCCAGTACCGCAGTCTGGATCGACGTGCTACTTGACTTGCACGTTCCCCACGGTCACCGGGAAAGTGCGGGCATCGGGCACGGGCGTCATCGGCCAGGGCCGGACCGCGCAATACTCGGCCGAGGTGATAATCCCGGCCGACCACTTGAAGCCGAAGACCGTGGACCGGTCTTCCGATTTCTTCGATCCCTCTCCGTAGTCGACAACCCGGAACCAGATGTCCATTCCCGGCGTGTGCAGGGTATCCACGCGGGCCGCCGGGTCCGTCGAGCGATTCTCGAGAATGATCCCACCCACCCAGGCGCGGTGGTTGACCGGGTCGAATGCCAGGCACGTCACCTGCCCGGTGAACTCGACGGTCAGCCCCTCGTGCTCGCGGTATTGCCAGAAGCTTCCTCGGGAGCTCCCATCGGCGCGCTGCTGGACGGTGATGGTGAACTGCGCCGGCCCGCGGCCCGCAGCAGACAGGTCGAAGCTGCCCTCGCCCGTGACCGTATGGACGACCGGATTCCATCCGGCGGTTTGGTCCGCGGACATCCGCCGCGCCAGCCGCGGATCGGACAAGGTCGGCGACTCGCACGCGATCGCACTGCCCGCGCAGACGGCGATCAGACAACGCAGCTGACGCATGATGCCTCCTGGGTTGTGGAGCAGATGGGAGGACAATCATGGGGCGTGCGTGCGGCCGCGTCTTGAACGGGATTCCGGTGTCTTGAAGCGGTTATCGCAGGGAGCGCGCTCGGCCCTTCCGGCGGTACTCGGCTGGACCCAGGCCGAAGGCTCGCTTGAACTCGCGGGTGAGGTGACTCTGGTCGGCGTAGCCCGCGGCCGCTGCGATCGCCGCAACGGGCTCCGCGCCCGCGATGAGGCGCTCGGCTGCCCAGACCACGCGAAGCCGGCGCACGTACTCGCCCAGGGTGGTGCCGAAGTATCGGCGGAAGGCTTGGCAGAGGTGCGACGGCGTGACATCCGCCACACGCGCGATCTCGGAGAGATCGAGGCGCGTTCGAAACTGCTCATGCAGCAAATCGCGAGCCCGGCACAGCCACGGCGGCGGGCCGGCGCCCCGCGGCTCCGACCGTGATCGACGCTCGGCGACCACCATCATGCCGAGGGCAAGCGCCTCGATGGCGGCCGGAGACACGGAATCCCGGAGGTCCATCTCGGTGAGCACTCGCCGCCCGTCGAGCGCGATCTGCGGGTCCGTGACGCAATGGACTTCCTCCAGCAGCCGCTGGAACGCGCCAAACAGTTCTCCACGATCGGGCTGTGGCTGGACGACGAGGACCCTGGCGCCGGCGGAGCCGACCCGATTGGCGTGGCGCTCCGCAAGCGGCTCGGTCCAGACGGTGTTGGCGATGCACTCGAGCCGGCGGTGGGCGATCAGGGTGTGGAACGATCCTTCGAGCATGACGGCGAAGATCATCCGGTCGTGCGTGTGAGGCTCCAACACGGCTCCCGGCGGGAACCACGCCTCGGTCACCGCACAGGCGGGGGTCGCCAGCGACCGGAACCGCGGGCTGCCCATTGTCACGGGAACCGACCTGCGTTGCACGGTCACCTCTGGTTTTCTCCCCGACATGGGGGGAGTCCGGAACTAGGGCTGCGCCGGAATCACCAGCTCCACGAGGTCGCCCGGCTTCACCCACATCCGCTCGCTGATCGGGGTGCGGTTGCTGCCGATTGGATCGGCGAGGAATTGGAGGTCGGCGCCGCCACCCACGAGCGCCGGTGGAATGCGGAACAGGCGCGACGACAGGCCGGGGACGGTCCCGAGCCGGTTCCGGGCGCCGCTGCGGATGAGATAGATGTTCATGTCCAGATAGCTCTGGTTTTCGACGTTGACCGCCGTTTCCCCGCTCGGCGCGGGTTCGGCGTCGGGGCTCGGGTTTGCGGCGCGGGAGCACGCCGCCAGCGCCAGGGCGAGGCCGAGCACGATCGGGGTTCGCAGCATGGTGGGCATCGGGTTTTCCCTCCTCGCAGAGCTTATACCCTCGTCGCCTGGATCTGATTGTCGGAGGCGATCTCGTCCGCGTCCTAGGGTTCGGGCACCGGTCGCCCGACCATCGCCATCGGCTCCCCCTGGGACATCGCGGGCGTCCCCACCACGTACAGCACCGCCCCGGCGAACGGCGCCCGCACCTCGGCCAGCACCGTCCCGAAGAAATTGGTGAGCACCCCGATCACAGCGCCCTTCTGCACCGTGTGCCCGCGCTCGACCTTCGGATACCAGATCCCGGTCGCGGGGCTGCGCAGTACCTCCGTCCGGTCGAACCACAGGGGGTGCTCGACACGCTGCGCCTCGCCTGGGAGCATCCGGAGGTGGCGCAACAAGCGGAATACACCCTCCACGTTGCGCTGCACCATGTCTTCGGCCGGCAAGCCGAGGTAGCCCGCCTCTGTGGTCAGCGCCGGCTTGCCGCGAATGTGGGCGGTGTTCTGGGTGTACACCGACGCCCCCCGGTCGCGCGGACGGACGGTATCGAGCACGATGTGATCGTTGCCCCACGCCAGCGCCATCTCGCGGGCCAGCGAATCGGCCCGCCGGTCCAGGCCGAGCGGGCTCCAGTAGGTGTAGGGTCGCAGCGACTCGTTGCCGTCGCCTGCGTGGATGTCCACGAGAAAGTCCGCCCGCTCGATGATGTCGCGCGTGATCGCGAACGCGATCCGCTCGGACACCGTTCCGTCGGTCTTTCCCGGATAGACGCGATTGAGGTTCTTGCCGTCGATCGGGCTGTAGTAGATCGTGCGGCCCAGGAAGGACGGCAGGTTCGCCACGTGGACGAGCAGGACGGTGCCCCGCAGGGCGGCCGGGTCGAGCTCGCGCCGCACGCGCTGCAGGGCGATGATCGGCGCGACCTCCGAGCCGTGCGTGCCGGCGATGAGCGCCAGGGTGGGACCCGCGCTCCGGCCGCGGACGATGGTGATCGGAATCCTGGTGGCCGCGTCCACGCCGGCGGGGACCTCGATGAAGCCCGAGCCGGCCTCGCCGGGGCGCGCCGTGACGGTTCTGATGGTGAGCGGGGGCGGCGTAGGGTGCTGGGCCAGCGCGACGAGGAGGCAGGTGACGGGTCCCATGGCGGCTCCGGTGGAAGTTGCCAGTAGTCCCCGGCCGGCCTATGATACGGCTCCCTTCAGCCCGGCCGGAGATCGGATGCTCAGACGCGGCGTGCCGAGTCTAGTGCTTCTCGCGCTGGGCGCCAGTCCCCTCGCCGCCCAGGGCCTGCGCCAGAAGATCGCGTCGGAGCTGTTCACCTACGGCACGTGCGGTCTGCCGCTCTGCCTGCAAGGCTCGCTCGTCGGCCACGAGAATCATTTCATCCCGGCACAGGCGACCGGTACCGCCAGCATCATCTCGTTTCTGACCAGCGCGGTCGGCGTGAGCGTCGCGAACGTGCCGGTGAGCGCGGCCTCGAGCGGCGCGACCTTCCGGTTCGAGGGGGGGCTGCCGGTCAAGACGTCGGGATCGGCGGGGCCGGTGTTCGGCGAGCGGTCGCAGACCCTGGGCCGCGGCCGCTTCTTCCTCGGGACCAACGTCAGCGTCATGAATTTCGACCGGCTGCGCGGCATCCCGCTCGACCACCTCTCGCTCAACTTCGCCCATCAGAACACGGGCGGCCCGAACTTCGGTGACCCCGTGTTCGAGAACGAGGTGGTCCAGGTGAACGTGGCCCTCGATGTGAGCCTCGTCGTCACCTCGTTCTTCGCCAGCGTCGGCCTGGTGGACGGCGTGGACCTCGGCGTCTCGGTCCCCGTCGTGCATACCAGCATCACCGGGCGCAGCGTGGCTCAAGTGATCCCGTTCGGGGCGGGGACGCCCCACCGCTTCGCCACCGACACGGCGGGGAATCCCGTGCTCACGGCCGTGGCGGGCACGGAGGGCTCCGCGACCGGCGTGGGCGACGTATCGGCCCGGCTGAAGATCAACATCGCGCAGTCCCAGAGCTTCGGCGTCGCCGTGCTCGCCGACGCCCGCTTCTCCACGGGCGACGAGGAGAATCTGCTCGGGGCCGGCGCCTTCGCCGGGCGAGGGATGGCGATCGTCTCGGCCCGGTTCGGTGACTTCGCCCCGCACGGCAACCTCGGGTACGTGTTCCGCGATTCCGAGCTGCAGAACGACGCGATCGTCGCGACCATCGGCTTCGATCAGCTGCTCGGACCATGGGCCACCATGGCGTTCGACCTGCTCACGGAATGGCAGGTGGGCACGAGCCAGCTCGAGTTGCCGGGGCCTATCGTGTTCGACGTGCCCTACGTCCGCAGCGTCGCGGCCACGAACCTCCCGTCGCGCCGGGACGACCTGATGAGCGCGTCACTCGGGTTCAAGTTCACCACACCGCGCGGCATCCATCTCGTGATCAATGCGCTGTTCCCGCTGCGGGACGCGGGACTCCAGCCGAACGCGGTATGGACGGGGGGATTGGAGTATAACTTCTAGCTGAAAGGGGCTAAGGGGCTAAGCTGCTGAGGGGCTAAGTGGCTAAGCGGGTCTTGCCTAGCCTCTTAGTCGCTTAGTCGCTCAGTCGCTAGTTGTTCAGTGCCCCGTTGTTGATCCAGGAGCGGATGATCTCGCGTGTGGCGGGTGGCAGGAGGCTACCGCTCGGGGGCATCTGGGTGTTGCAGAAGCCGGTAGTGCCGGTGTTGTCCAGGCGCTGCATCAGGACGCTGACACCTGCCGAGTCGGGCTTCACGCGCAGCAGGCTGCCCGCGTCGCACGTGGCGTCGACGTTCACCAGCTGGGCGTACGCATTGCCGACCTGCAGATTCGGTGGGGAACCGGTCGCTCCGTGGCATGACGAGAACGCGCAGCTCCCGTTGAACACCGGCTGCACATCCAGCGAGAACGAGTAGATCCCGACGCCTGAGAACGTGACCGGGTTCCCCGCGACGCCGGTCCCGGAGGCCGTCGCCGTGAGGGTGTTGGCATAGGTGCCGGTGGGCGACGCTCCGGCGGCGTTCCCCAGCTGCCACTCGGTGACCGTCGCGACCCCCGTCGCATCCGAGATCTGACTCGCGCCCTGCATCGTGCCGCCTCCGATCCCCAGGGCGAAGGTCACGACGATCCCTGAGACCGGGTTCCCGAATTGGTCGAGCACGAGGACCGACGGATCGATCGGGACCGGCGCGCCGATTCGGGACGTCTGATTGTCGCCGGCGACGATCGCGATCGACGCGGGTACTCCGGAGCTCGCGACGACGGTGAAGGTCGCCGTCACGTTGTGGGGACTATTGCCGGCGAGCGGCGAGGTGATGGGCACGGTGGCGCCGTACATGCCGGCCGGCAGGCCCGCGGTGGTCGCGCTGAGCGTCAGCGTCGTGGGAGCGTTCGTGCCGGTCAGCGTGGCCCCGAGCCAGCCCGACGCGCCGGGGCCGTAGGTGATGGTCCCGACGGACAGCTGGTCCAGCGTGCCGCTCCCCACGTTGGTGATCGAGACGGTTTCGTCCGGCGGGTTGGGGCCGTTCCGCGTGGCCGCGAACAAGACCGGCTCGGGCGTGTGGCTGATGAGGGGCGGCGTCACGACGACCCGTCCGGTGCCGCTCTGGACTCCGCTCGAGGCCGTGATGGTCGCCGACCCGAGCGCCACGGCCGTCACGAGCCCGCTGCTCGAGACGGAAGCCACGGCGGGATTGCTCGAGCTCCAGCTCGCCGAGACGCCGACGTAGGCGACGCCGGCCGCATCGTAGGCCACGGGGGTCAGCTGCACCGTCGTGCCGAGCCCCACCGCCGCGCTGTCGGGTGACACCGCCAGCGACGCCACCTCGCGGGGACCGACGGCGATGTCGGTCACGCACGCCGCGGCAGCGCACGCCAGGAGGATCAGCCGAGCGGCCCGCGCCACCGATCAGTCCTGCCGGATCGCGGTGATGCGCCAG
>JBOHSA010000081.1:0-13402 GCA_050732995.1 Gemmatimonadales bacterium
GCCCCCCCCCCCCCCCCTCTCCCCCCCTCCCCTTCGGCGGCCTCGTGCGCCAGGGCCCACACCCGGTCGAGAAAGCGGCGGATGCCGACGATCCCCGTGTCCCGGAAGTCCCCCCCCTCCAGGAAGGGGCCGAGGAACATGAGGTACATGCGGAATGTGTCGGCGCCCCACTGCTCGATGTAGACGTCGGGCACGACTACGTTGCCGCGCGACTTGGACATCTTCGCGCCGTCTTTGACGATCAGGCCGTGGGCCCGGAGCCTCGGGAACGGCTCTGCGAAGTGCAGGTGCCCCAGGTCTTTGAGCACCATGCTGATGAAGCGTGAATACAAGAGGTGCAGCACGGCGTGCTCGTTCCCGCCGATGTAGCTCGTGACCGGGAGCCAGGTCCGCGTGCGGGCCGGATCGAACGGCCGATCGGCGAACTCGGTGGACGGGTAGCGCAGGTAGTACCACGACGAGTCGAGGAACGTGTCGGACACGTCGGTCTCGCGCCGTGCGTCGCCGCCGCACCGCGGGCAGCGCACGAAGTACCATTCCCGGTGGCGGGCGAGCGGGCTCACGCCCGTGTCGTCCGGCCGGAAGTCTGCGATGAACGGTAGCTCGACCGGCAGTTGGTCTTCCGGCACGCCGACCGGGCCGCAGCGCTCGCAGTGGATGATGGGGATCGGCGGGCCCCAGTAGCGCTGGCGCGAGATGCACCAGTCGTGCAGCCGAAACCGCACCCGGGGCGTCGCGAGCCCGTGCTCCCCGGCCAGCCACGCGACGATCTCGCGCCCACCCGCGCGACACGGCCGGCCGTCGAACCGGCCCGAGTTGATCAGCACGCCCTCCTCGGAGACGCTGGGCAGGGACTCCCCCTCGACCCGCACCACCTGGCGGATCGGCAGGCCGAACTGGGTGGCGAACTCGAAGTCGCGCCGGTCGTGCGCCGGCACCGCCATGATCGCGCCGGTGCCGTATTCCATCAGCACGTAGTCGGCGATCCAGATCGGGATCGCCTCGCCTGTGGCCGGGTTGCGCGCGTAGGAGCCGACGAACACACCGGTCTTCAGCTTGTCACCGACGCGCCGGGAGACGATGTCCTTGGCCTGCACCTCCCGCTGGTAGGCCTTCACCGCGGCCCGCCGCTCCGCCGTCGTCAGGGCGTCCACCAAGGGATGCTCCGGGGCGAGCACGAGATAGGTGGCGCCGCACACCGTGTCCGGCCGCGTGGTGAAGACGGGGATCCGCTCGCCGCCCGGCGTCTCGAAGACGAGCTCCGCCCCTTCGCTCCGGCCGATCCAGTTGCGTTGCAGCGCGGCGGTGCTTTCCGACCAGTCGAGCGCGTCGAGGTTCGCGAGCAACCGCTCGGTGTAGCGCGTGATGGCGAAGAACCACTGCTCGAGAAACCGCTGCTCGACCCGGGTGTCCGGATGGCGCTCGCAGTAGCCGTTGATCACCTGCTCGTTGGCGAGTACCGTCTTGCACGCGGGACACCAGTTGACCGCGGCCTTCTTCCGGAACGCCAGCCCCGCCTTGAAGAGCTGGAGGAAGAGCCACTGGGTCCACTTGTAGTAACCGGGATCGGTGGTCGACAGCTCGTGCCGCCAGTCGAACATCCCGCCGAACCGCCGGAGCTGCCGCCGGAACACGTCGATGTTCTGTGGGATCAGCTGGGCCGGATTCTTCCCGACCGAAAGCGCGTAGTTCTCCGAGTGAATGCCGAACGCGTCGAAGCCGATCGGCTCGAATACGTCGAACCCCCGCAGCCGCTGGTAGCGCCCGTAGATGTCGGCGCCGGTGAAGGCGAACATGTTCCCGACGTGCAGCCCCTCGGCCGAGGGATAGGGGAACATCATGAGGTTGTAGAACGGCTTGGCGGGGCGGTCGAGATCGGGCTCGTTGGTGCGGCGCGCGCTCCACGCCTGCTGCCATTTCGCCTCAACCGCGGCCGGATCGTAATTCGGGACGGAGCGCATAAGTGTTTGAAATTACACGGGCTTGCCCGCTCGTGAAACCCTGCATAACCTTAGCCCACCCGGCCCGTCATGGATACCAAAGTCCAGCAACTGCGGCGGAGTTTTCTCGGCCTCGGCGCCTTCGCGGCGGTGGGGCTCGTCATCATCGTGGCTTTCGTGGCCTCGCGCACCGCCGACCGGATTCTCGGGCGCCAGGCCCAGGAGCTGGCGCTGGACGTCGCGACCCGATCGGCGGCCCTGCTGGATCAGTATCTGCGGGAGCGCCGCCGGGAGGCCGAGCTCCTCGCCGTTTCCCCCGACCTGGTGCGGGCGGCGCGCGAGGCCGGCCAGCGGGTCGTCGAGCGGCAGCTCGATCAGGTCGGGATCCCCGCCCTGGAGCGGATCTTCACCGGCACGCGCGCGCTGGGGGCGGAGCCCGAGCTGCAGGCGTTCCTGCGCGGCTACCTCGAGCGCTCCGACTTCGCCGAGGTCTTTTTCACCGAGAGCCACGGCTACAACGTCGCCGCCTCCGGGCGGACCTCGGACTTCGTGCAGGCGGACGAGGCCTGGTGGCAGGCCGCCGCCGGGACCGGCCTCTATGAAGGAGAGCCGAAGTACGACTCCTCCGCGGCGGTCGTCTCGATGGAATACGACGTGGCGATCCGGGGCCCGCGGGCCGGCAGCCGGCCGCTCGGCGTCTTGAAGACGGTGTTCGGCCTGGACCGGGTCTCGCGCTTGCTCGCCGTCGACGACCTCGGCGGTGGCGCCTTCCTCCAGGTGGTGGACGAGCACGGCCACCTGATCGTGACGCCCGACCCGGCTCAGCTGCTCGGCCCCGTGCCCGGGGGCGACTCCGTGCCCCGGGCCGCCACGCCAGCCAATGCGGTGATCCGGGGCGCCGGCGGCGACCGCGAGCTCGTCACCTCGGTGCCCACGAACGGCGGGAAGTGGTGGGTCCTGTTCCGCCAGCCCACCGCGACGGCGTACGCCGCGGCGCGTGCGACCACCCGCGCGATCGGATACGGCTCGGTGGGGCTCCTGTTCGTGGTCGTGGCCGTGCTGTGGGGGCTGTCCCGGTGGCTCAACCGCCGGGTGACCGAGCCGGTCCGCGCCGCGGGGCAGATCGCGAGTCGGGTGGCGGGGGGCGACCTCTCCGTCACGGTCGTGTCGCAGCGGTCGCAGGCGGCCGAGGTCGGGGAGCTCCTGTCGGCGGTGCACTCGATGGTCGTCGCGCTCCGCCGGCTGGTGGGCGCCATCCGCTCGGCGGCGGACGAGGCGGCGGCGATGGCGGCCGAGATCTCCGCGTCGACCGAGGAGATGAGCGCGTCGACGACGGAGATGGCCGCCACCTGTCAGGACCTCTCGCGCCGGGCGGCGGAGCAGTCGCAGCTGGTGCGGGCAGCCGCCGACGACGCGGCCCGGATCCTCCAGATCGCCACGGTCCTCGCCGGCGGG
This sequence comes from Gemmatimonadales bacterium, assembly GCA_050732995.1. Taxonomy (GTDB): domain Bacteria; phylum Gemmatimonadota; class Gemmatimonadetes; order Gemmatimonadales; family GWC2-71-9; genus JBOHSA01. The sequence continues at coordinate 3,396 of JBOHSA010000081.1, forward strand.
GCCGAAGAGTCGGTGCGTCGCAACGCCGATCTCTCGGCCCTGGCGCGCCGGCACCGGGAGCTCCTGGACCAGAGCGCCGCGCAGCTCGCCAAGCTCGCCGAAGAAGTGGACAAGGGCGCCCAGGAGGCGGAAGCGCTCGCCCGCGCGTCGGCTGAGATCCAGAAATTCGTGACCCAGGCGAAGGCGGTCGCGACGCAGACCAACATGCTGGCGTTGAACGCCGCGATCGAGGCGGCGCGCGCCGGCCCCCAGGGACGCGGCTTCGCGGTGGTGGCCGACGAAGTGCGCAAGCTCGCCTCGGTAGCGGCGGCGGCGGCGGGCGAGACCGCCGACATCGTGCGCAGCGTGCTCGGCCGCGTCCAGGCCACCCGCGACCGGCTGGTGCGCCTGGCTCAAGGCGGCGCCGCCGCACGCGAAGCGGCGCAGCACGCCGCCCGGGGCCTCGCCACCGTGGCGACGGAAGCGGATGCCAACGACGCCTGGAGCCGCGAGATCGCGACATCGGCCGGGGAGGTGCGCGGCCTGGTGGAGGAGATCGCCGCCCGGCTCGGCACGGTGTCCCAGGGCACCGACGGGCTGCTCGCCGCCTCGCAGCAGATCGCCGCCTCGAGCCAGGAGCAGAGCGCGTCCACGCAGGAAATCGCCTCGTCGGCCAACCAGCTCGCCGAAGCGGCCGACAAGCTCACGGGCGCGGTGAAGTCGTTCCGGTTGCTGGCGGACGAGGAAGGGCCACCGGCTCCCGCCCGGCAGGCGGCGGACTAATCCCCGAACCGCGCCAGCCGGACCTCGAGCACGTCCGGCAGGCGCCGCAGCTCCTCCAGCACACCGTTCGTCAGCGTCTGATCCACGTTGATGGCCGCGAGCGCCTCCTCCCCGGGGAGGGCGCGGCGGGCCTGATGGTAGCTCCCGATGTTGATCCCCGCCCCGCCCAGCACCGTGCCGACCCGGCCGATCACGCCGGGCACGTCGCGGTTCCGGATCACGAGCATCCACCCGTCGGGAACGACGTCCACGTGGTAGTCGTCGATCCGGATCACGCGCCCGTGCCCGTTCCCCGCGAGGGCCCCCACGACGCCGGTCCGGCCGCGCGGCGTCTCGACGGCCACCCCCACCGTCTGCTCGAAGCCGGGGTCGGGCGTGCTCGACTTGCGCGCGAGCTGGATGCCCCGCTCCTCGGCGATCACCTGCGCGTTGACGAGACTCACGGGCCCGACGTTCATCTCGGACAGGAGACCCGAGAGGGCGGCGATCATGACGGGGCGCTGGGCGCTCTCGTCGCGCCCGCCGTAGGCCACCTCAACGGCGCGCACCTGGCCATCGGCGAGCGACACGACCAGCCGGCCCAGGCGGCGCGCCAGGTCGAGCAGCGGCGCCAGCCGGCGCAGCACGTCGCCCGTGATGCCGGGCACGTTGACCGCGCCCGCGAGATCGCCGTCGATCAGCGCGTCGCGCACCGCCGTGCAGATCTCGAGCGCTACCCGCTCCTGCGCCTCCGCCGTGGAGGCCGCGAGGTGCGGGGTCAGAATGGCGCGGTCCAGCTTGCGCAGGGGAGAGTCGGCCGGCAACGGCTCCACGCTGAAGACGTCGATCGCCGCGCCCGCGATCCGCTTCGCCTGGAGCGCCTCGGCGAGGGCCTGCTCGTCCACCAGCTCGCCGCGGGCCGTGTTGATCAGGACCGCCGTCGGCTTCATGTGCCGCAGCCGCTCGGCGTTGATCAGATGCCGCGTCTGGTCGGTGAGCGCGACGTGCAGGGTCACCACGTCGGCGGTGTGCAGCACCTGCTCGAGCGGCAGCAGCCGCACCTGCAGCTCGGTCGCGCGGTCCGGCGGGAGGTAGGGGTCGTGCGCCACGACCTGCATGCCGAACGCGCGGGCGAGCTGCGCCACGTGCCCGCCGATCCGCCCGAGTCCGACCACGCCCATGGTCTTGCCGCGCAGCTCGGTGCCCTCGAACCGCTTGCGGTCCCACTCGCCCCGGCGCATGGCTTCGTTCGCCCACGGGATGTGGCGCACTAGGGCGAGCAGCAGGCCCAGCGCGTGCTCCGCTGCGCTCACCGTGTTGGCGCCCGGCGCGTTCATCACGACGATGCCGCGCCGCGTCGCGGCCGCCACGTCGATCGTGTCGACGCCGATCCCAGCGCGCGCGATTACCTGCAGGTGCGGCGCCCGCGCCAGGAGCTCCGCCGTGACGCGCGTCTCGCTCCGGACGATGAGCGCCCGCGCCCCGCCCAGCGCGCGCTCCAGCTCCTCGCGCGGCCTGCCGGCCAGGTTGAGGACCTCGATCTCCGGCGTCGCGGCGAGCAGCGTCAGCCCCGCGTCCGCCAGCCGGTCGGCGACGACGACCCGCCAGGTCATCCGAGCGCGCGCTCGATCAGCGGCAACAGCTCGTCCAGCCCCGCCACGGTGTGGTCCCCCATGTGCCCGATGCGGATGGTCGACTCCTTCAGCGCCCCGTACCCCGCGCCGATGGTCCAGCCCTGCTCCTTCAGCCCGGTGACAATCTGCTTCGCGGTCTTGCCGGACGGAACCTTGAGGCAGGACACGGTCCAGCTGCGGCGCCCCTCCCGGGGGAGGAACTCGATCCCGCGCTCCGCGCTCCAGTCCTCCACGCGCCGGCGCATCGCCTCGTGGCGCCGCCAGCGGGCCTCTACGCCGCCCGCCCGCTCGATCCGCTCGAGCTGCACGTCGAGCGCATAGAATAGGGACAGGGCGGGCGTATTGGTGGGCTGGAAGCTCGTGGTCGCCTGCTCGAAGCTCACCAGGTCGAAGTAGAGGCCGCGTCCCTCCAGCGTCTTGGCCCGCGCCACCATGAGTTCGGAGGCCGCCGCCAAGGCGAGGCCCGGCGGGAGCGCGAGCGCTTTCTGCGAGCCGGTGAGCGTGAAGTCGAGGCCCCACCGATCGGTCTCGACCGGCGAGCCCGCGAGCGACGTCACGGCGTCCACCAGGACCAGCACGTCGTCGAAGTCCCGCGCCACGCCCGCCAGCGCCTCGACGTCCTGCAGCACGCCGGTCGAGGTCTCCGAGTGCACCAGCGTGACGGCGTCGACGGGGGTGCGCCGCAACGCGTCGCGCAGCATGTCGGGCTCGACCGCGCACCCAGGCGGCACGTTGAGCCGGATGCACTCTTTGCCCGCCGCGCTGACCAGGTTGGCGAACCGCTCGCTGAAGGCGCCGTTGACGAGCGACAGCGCTCGGCGGCGGACCCCATTGCGCACCGCCATCTCCATGAAGCCGGTCGCGGAGGCCGTCCCCACGAGCACGGGACGATTGGTGCGGAACACCGAGGCCAGCCGCGGCGCCATCTTCCGCAGCAGCTGCTCCATGGCGCTCGAGCGGTGGCCGATCATCGGCCGCTGCATCGCGGCCAGGACCTCGGGATCGACGTCGGTGGGGCCGGGAAGGAAAAACTTGCCGAACGTCATGCGGTGGCGCGCGCCAGATCCTCGACCAGCCCTCCTTCGACCACCTCCTGCGTGCGCACCAGCCGGACCCCTTCCTCTCCCCATTCCTTGAGCAGGTGCTCGGCCACGTCCTTGTCGACCGGCTTCATCGCGTCGGTCACCGCGAACAGCCGGGTGTGCAGCCGCCGCTCGAGCAGGCCCTCGATCGCCGCCTTGTCACACACGTCCAGCGCGACACCGTACAGCACGATGTCGTCCGGCTGGAGCACGTCGAGCACGGTCGGGACGTTCTCGTTGGTGAACACATCGAACCGATGCTTGTGCAGCAGGATGTCCCCCCGGTGTGCCCGCACGCGCTCGCCGAGCGCCTTCGGATCGATCCGCCCCGGCTCGATGACCAGGGGGTCGCGCAGCGCGGTCTCGGGAATCTTCCGCTGGCCCGGCGTGCCCCGCAGGCAATGGGGCGGGAAGGTGGTCTTCCAGTCGGGGGTGTCCGAGATCTCGGGGTGCTCGCGGAGGTGGTCGTCGGTGCTGGCGACGATGCGAATGCCGTGGGCGTGCGCGAAGTCGGTCAGGCGCTTGAGGTTCGGGATGAGCTGCTCGGCGTCCGGCACGTACAGTTTGCCGTCGGCTTTCATGAAGTCGTACTGGGTATCGACGTCCCAGAAGATGACGCGGGCCATGCCATGCTCCGTTCGAAGGGACCGGCCTCGGGAATCTCTCCGCAGGCGGTGGAACGTGTCAACTGACGCGCCGGCGCGCGCCACGGGTCCGGCGCGCGCCCGGCGGCTTGACATGGTGGGCGCCGGGGATATTATGTAACCATATGGTTACTCATAACGCCAGCGCACGCGACGCATTTCGCGCCCTCGCCCACCCGACGCGGCGCACGATTCTCGACATGCTGCGGGTGGGGGCCGCTCGCGACGGCCTGCCGGTCGGGGCGATCGCCGTGCGGTTCGGCGCCAGCCGGCCCGCCATTTCGCGACACCTGCGGATCCTGCGCGCGGCCCGGCTCGTCGTCGAGCGCCGGGCGGGCCGGGTCCGCCTCTGCCGGCTCAACCCGACCCCGCTGAAGCCGGTCGACGAGTGGTTGGATCACTACCGGCGCTTCTGGCCCGACCAGCTGCGGCGGCTCAAGCGGCACGTCGAAGCAGGAGGAGTAGGAGGAAGCGACGCATGACATACGAAATCGTGGAGACCATCGAGATCGCCGCGACCCCCCAGCGCGTGTTTCGCGCCCTCACCGACCCGGCCCAGCTGCGCGCCTGGTGGGGTGATCCGGCGGTCTGCGTGGCCACCCACTGGGAGCTCGACGCCCGCGTCGGCAGCCGGTGGCGGTCGCGCTGGCACTGGACGACCCCGGATGGACGGGGGGAGAAGGGGGGGGGGGGAGCGAGGCCGGACTTCGAGATCGGTGGGGAGGTGCTCGCGGTGGAGCCCCCGCGACACCTGGTTTGCAGCTGGCGGGACGACCGCTACCCCCAGGTGCCCCTCACGACCGTGCGCTACGAGCTACAGGCGACGGTCACGGGCGTGCGGGTGCGCGTCATCCATTCTGGGTTCGGCGGCCCCACGCCGGACTTCCAGGACTACCGGGGCGGTTGGGCGCTGGTGCTCGCGAAGCTAAAGGGCCACGGGGAGACGTAGCGCCACCGCGATCTCGTCGCACGAGGCCTGCCGCGGGCAGCGCGCGCAGTCGGCCCACACCTTGAGCGGAAAATGCTCGCGCTCCGCCGGCTGAAACCCGAGCCGGAAGAAAAACACGGGCTTCCGCGTCAGCCCGAATACCCCGGACACACCGAGCCGGCCCGCTTCGACCAGCAGCGCCTGGACCACCGCGCGGCCGATCCCCAGTCCCTGGTGGTCGTCCCGCACCGCGAGCCCCGCCACCTCGGCCAGCTCGCGGCTGTAGATCTTGAGCGCGCCGCATCCCACCACCGCGCCGTCCAGCCCCTCCACCACGACATACTCCTTGATGTGGCGGCACAGGTCGTAGTTGCTGCGCGGCAGGAGATCGCCGGTCCTAACGAACGGCGCCATGAGGGCCTCGAGCTGCGGCACGTCCCCCAAGGTCGCGGGACGAGGGGCGGGGAGCAGGGGGCGGGGAGCAGTACGTTCCGGGGCCAAGACCACTGTCTGGGCGCGGTGCGTAGCGCTCCCTGCTCCCTGCTCCTGCGGCGTGGGGAGGGGACAGGCGGTCACGCCAACACCTCCTCCAGCATCGCCACGCCGCGCTCGAGCTGGCCACCCGTCATCACGAGCGGCGGCACGAGACGCAAGACATTCGGGCCGGCCGTGGCCACCAGCAGCCCCCGCTCGCGGAGGATGGCGACCAATGGGGCGGCGGGCTCGGACAGCTCGATCCCCCACATGAGACCACGCCCCCGGACCTCGCGGACGCGCACGCACCGCGCCGCGAGCCCCGCGAGCTGCGCGCCCAGCGCATCGCCCTTCGCCCGGACCGCGGCCAGGAACTCCGGCGCCGCGATGGTCCGCACGACTTCGAGGGCGACCTCGGCGACGAGCGGGCCGCCGCCGAACGTCGTCGCGTGGTCCCCCGGCGCGAGCGCCTGGGCGATGCCGTCCTTGAGTAGCACCGCGCCCATCGGGAGGCCGCCGGCCAGCGGTTTCGCCAGCGTGAGGAGGTCCGGGACCACCCCGCTCTGCTCGTAGGCGAATAGCGTTCCCGTACGCCCCAGCCCGCACTGCACCTCGTCGAAGATCAGCGCCGCGCCCCGCTCGTCGCACAGCTCGCGCAGGTAGCCGAGCCACTCCTCCGAGACGGGCCGGACGCCGCCCTCCCCCTGCACCGGCTCGATGATCACCGCCGCCGTGCGCGCCGTGGAAATCAGCCGATCGGCCGCGGCCCAGTCGCCCAGCGGCAGGATATGAATGCCCGGGACGAGGGGCTCGAACGGCTTGCGGTAGTCGGGACGGTCCGTCGCCGCGAGCGAGGCGAACAGCCGGCCGTGGAACGATCCGGTGAACGCCACGATCTCGGTCTTCCCGGACCACTTGCGGGCGAACTTGAACGCCGCCTCGTTCGCCTCCGCGCCCGAATTGCAGAAAAAGACTTTGTCGGCGAAGGACGCTCGCACGAGCTCCGCGGCGAGGTGCTCACCGGGCTCGGTCCGGTAGAGATTGGAGACGTGGACGAGCCCGGTCTCGAGCGCGCGGGTCACCGCCTCGCGGAGCACGGGCGAGCCGTAGCCCAGAGCGTTGACCGCGATCCCGGCGACGAAGTCGAGATAGCGGGTGCCGTCCTCCGCGATGAGCTCCGCACCTTCCCCGGCCACGAACAGCGGACCGACCCGGGCGTAGACACCCAGGAGCGGGGAGCTGGGAGCAGGACCGTCCGATGACGCAGCGGCGTCGGCGAGCCTGATGGTACTGCTCTGTGCTCCCTGCTCCAGGGAGGCGGGGAGGGTGGGTGTCACGCTCACGCCGGCTGGGCGGTGATCGCGAGGAGGCGGGTGCCGGCGGCGGCGTGGCCCAACATTTCCGGCCCGCCGATCCGGACGGCCCGGGCACCCGCCTCGAGCGCGCGCGCGGCCGCGCGCAGCTTCGCAGCCATCCCCCCTTGCGCCAGGCCGAGATCGATGATCGTTTCGACCTCGTCGGCGGCCACCGCCGGTTGGGTCGCGCCCTCGACCTCCAGGCCGGGCACATCGGAGATGAAGAGCAGCTCGGTGGCGCGGAGGGCGCCGGCGACGGCGGCGGCCGCGTCATCGGCGTTGACGTTGAGCGGGACGCCCTCGGCGCCCGCGGGCGCGACCGGCGCCACCACCGGCGTGAGGCCGGCCAGAAGCAGGCTGTCGAGCAGGCCGACGCGTACGCGCGTGATCTCCCCCACGTGGCCCAGGTCTTCGTCAGCGACCGGTCGGGCCTCGAGCAGGCCGCCATCCGTGCCCGCCAGGCCGATCGCGTCGAGCCCCGCCCGCCGCAGCGCGGCCACGACCTGACGGTTGACCGGGCCGGCGAGCACCATCTCGACCACCTCAGCCACCGCCGCCGTCGTGACCCGCCGGCCCGCGCGTTTCTCGATCGGCAGTCCTAGGCGGCGCGACAGGGCGTCCACCGCCTGCCCCCCGCCGTGCACCACCACGACAGGAGACCCGGCACGCGCCAACGCGCCAGCCAGCCCGTCCAGCCAGCCGGGCCGATCGAGCTCGTTGCCACCGACCTTGACCACCTTCAGATCCCGCAACGGACCTCCGACGTTTGGGGAGCGGGGAGCGGGTACCTCACAGTGCGGACCCGAGGGTCGGGTCGCACCGGGGGGTACCGCTCCCTGCTCCCTGGCCGTTCAGCACGCCAGCCCCGCCGTCTCCGGCAGCCCCAGCATCACGTTCATGTTCTGCACGGCCTGGCCCGCCGCTCCTTTGACCAGATTATCGATGGCCGCGATGACGGTGATCCGGGGCCGCCGCACGTCGGTGACGGGCACGACGCCCAGCGCCACGCGGTTCCGGTACACGACGTCCTTGAGGGACGGCAGCGCGCCGCGGAGCACCTGGACGCAGGGTTCGGCGTGATAGGCGATCGCGTAGAGCCCTTCCGCGGTGGCCTGGTCGAGCACGCGGGTGAGCGGGACGTGAATCGTCTCGAGGATCCCCCGCTTCACGGGCAGGAGGTGGGGCGTGAAGACCAGGTCGCCGGTGAAGCCCCCCTCGCGGGCGAGGGTGGTCTTGAGTTCGGGCAGGTGCCGGTGGGAGTTGCCCGCGGCGTAGGCGCGGAAGTCCTCGGCGACTTCCCCGAACAAGAGCTCCCGCGTCGGATTCCGCCCGGCGCCGGTGACGCCGGAGGCGGCGTCGATCACGACTTCGCGTGACGGGTCGATGAGCCCGCGCTGCGCGAGCGGCAGCAGGGCGAGCAGGGCGGCCGTGGGGTAGCAGCCGGGGTTCGCGACGAGCTCGGCCGCGGCCAGGCGGGGCCGCGTGAATTCCGTCAGGCCGTACACGGCCTCGGGCGACAGCCGGAAGTCGGCGGACAGGTCGACCGCGCGGCGGCCGGCGGCCCGGACGGCCTGGACGTAGCGGCCGGAGACGCCGTGCGGCAGGCAGGAGAACACGACGTCGGCCCGGGCGAGGGGGGCATCGTCGGCGCGGACGAGGCGGTGGCCGTCGACCACGTCGCCGGCGGCGGTCTCCGCCGTGGCGAAGGCGACGGCGGTGGCCGGGTGGTGGGCCAGAAGGCGCAGCAGCTCCTGACCGACGTAGCCCGAGGCGCCGAGCACGCCGACGGGGACAGGTGTATGATTATTCATTGCGGCGGAAGATTATACAATCCGCCGGGGAACGCAAGGGCTCCCTACTCCACCCCCTCCAGCCGCGGATTCGGCCGAAAGCTCCGCCCCACTTTCGCGCAGGGCTTCTGCTCGAGCATGACCACGTCCGCCGTGAAATCAAACCGCCCCTGAAACAGGCTCGACCCGACGCCGTAGGCGTCCACCGGCACCCCCGTCTCTTCGAACTGCCGGATCTTCTCCACCGAGAATCCGCCCGAGACCACGATCTTCACGTCCCGGAAGCCCGCCTGGTCCAGGGCCCGACGGACGTTCCAGGCGAGCTGCGGATTGACCCCGGTCGGCTTGAAGGTCCCCATCTGGGGGATGACGGACCGGTCCACCAGAGTCTCCGACGTGTCGAGCCGGACGCCGTACAACCGCTCGCCCAGCGCGCGCGCCACCTTGAGCGACGTGCCGACGCAGTCGTTCTCGAAGTCCACCAGGGTGATCAGCCGGACGCTCGGGTCCGTCAACTCCGCGAATTTCTTGGAGGCGAGGACGGTGTCGCCGCCGTAGGCGGCGATGAGTGCGTGCGGCACGGTGCCGATCCCCTCCGAGCCCCACCACGAGGCCTGGGCGTCGGTCGAGACGCCGATCGCGCCGGCGATGTGCGCGGCGTAGCCGTCGCCCGTCTGCACCAGCCAGTGGTCGTGCCGGGCGGGAAAGAACATCACCTGCTTGGGCTTCGCCGCGTCGACCACGCGCCGGGTGTTGGTGCCGACCTTCGTGCGCCGCGCCAGCACGCCGAGGTACAGGGTCTCCAGCACCGCGAACGCGTCGTACGGCCCTTCGATCAGGAGCACCGTCTCCCAGGGCTCGACCTCGTCGCCGTCGTACAGGGCGTGGACCAGGAGCTCGTCCCAGCGGTCGGCGCAGAGCTTGAGGATCGCGATCGCCTCGTCGATGCCGCCGAGGAAGGCGTGCGTCTTGCCGAACACCTGCATGGTGACGCGCGGCCGGTGGTGGTCCTTGCGCAGCAGGTCGCGGGCGCGCACGAAGTATTTGTCGGAGTAGTAACCCTCCCGCATCCGCTCGACGGGGAGGTGGAAGATCGACGGATCGAGGCGCTTCCGGCGAGGGGGGGGGGGGGGCGGCGCCATCAGCGGGCGGGGGGCCAGGCGAACGTGGCGACGAGCGTGTCGCCGCCGCCCAGGGGCAGGCGCCGGGCGACGTTGTTGAGGCGCCCGCAGAGCACGCCCACGGGGTAGGCCGTTTCGCGCGGGGTCACGCGCAGGCAGACGATGTCCGCATCGCGCGCCAGGGCGCGGTCCCGTCCGCCGCGCGCCGGCTCCGGTCGCGCGAGGCCGACCTCCAGGC
>JBOHSA010000082.1:0-2669 GCA_050732995.1 Gemmatimonadales bacterium
CCCCCCCCCCCCCCCCCTCCCCCTCCCCCCTCCCCCAGTCCAGCCGGCGTCGGCGGCGGCCGGCGGCGGCCGGTGACCCAGACCGATTTCCTCATAGTCGTCGCCGGACTCCAGGCGGCGTTTCTCATCGCCCTGATCGGGCTGATCGTCGTGACGCGACTCTTCTGGATGCGGCGGCGCGCGCGCATCGCCGGCCCGAAGGCGGAGCTCGAAGAGGCGATGCGCCACTGGGCGCTCGGGAGCAACGATCCCGCCCCCGTGCTCGCCCAGCTCCGGCGCCTTCCCCCTACGGTGGCGCTCGACATGCTCGCCCACTACGTCGGCCGGACCCCACCCGAGTTGTGGCGGCACCTCGCGCGGGCGGTGGCCGGACAGCCGTGGGTGACGCGGATTCGCCGCGGTGCCCGGTCCCGATTCTGGTGGCGGCGGCTCGAGGCGGGCCGCCTGCTCACGCTCATCGGCAGCAGTGCGGATGTGGCCGTGCTCTTGCGCCTCCTGGGGGACCCGCATCCGGCCGTAGTGATCGCGGTAATCGGGGCGCTGGAGCGGGTGCAGAGTCCCGCCCTCGACACCGCGGTCCTGTCGCACCTCCCGAAGCTCCCCCGCACCGTCCAGGCCTATGCGTCCGCCGCCCTGCAACGCGCCAAAAGCGGCGTCGTGCCGGTGCTGGCCACCCGGCTGCGTGGGCCGCGGGACGCGTCGGGCCTCGCGGCCTACGTGGACCTCGCGGGCCGGCTGGCCGACCCGAGCCTCCGGGACGGCGTACTCGCGCTCGCCGACCATCCGAACCTGGAGGTGCGGACGGCCGTCGCCCGGGTGTTGTCGCGCTACCCGCATGACGACAGCGTCCGGGTTCTGAATCGCCTCGCGGCGGACCCGGCCTGGCAGACACGGGCGCAGGCGATCCAGTCCCTCGGCAGGCTCGGAGGGAGCGCCGTGGCGCTGTTCCGGACCGCGCTCCGGGACTCTTCCTGGTGGGTGCGCCTGCGGGCGGCGCTGGCCCTGGCACGCGCGGGCGGCGAGGGCCGGAACGCCCTGCTCGCGGCGGAGACGGGCGCCGACGCCTTCGCCCGCGACATGGCGCGCTTCGTCCTCGGCCTCACGCCGGGCGCCCTGGCCGAGTACCAGCGATGACAGTCCGCGCCGTCGCCGAAACCCTGGTCCTGTGGACCGACTGGGGCATCCTGTTGTACTTCCTCGGGCTCAACTCGTGCTACGCGCTGCTGCTGCTCTACTCCATCCCTGAGATCTGGGAGCAAACCCGCCTGGCGGAAGACGACGACTTCGGCGCGCTGATGCGCTCGGACGCCCTCCCACCCATCGCGATCCTCGTGCCGGCGTACAACGAGAGCCGCACGATCGTCGAGAGCGTGACCGCCCTGCTCGGCCTCGAGTATCGCAACTTCGAGGTGATCGTGATCAACGACGGGTCGAAGGACGACTCCTTCGACGTGTTGCGCAGCGCGTTCGACCTGTACGAGGTGCCGCCCGCTACGCCGCGCGTGATCGAGACCAAGACCGTGCGGGGCTACTACCGCTCGCGCACCCGTCCCCGCCTGCTGGTCGTAGACAAGGAGAACGGCGGGAAGGCCGACGCCTTGAACGTGGGGATCAATGCCGCCCGCTGGCCGTACGTGATCGCCGTGGACGCGGACACGCTGATCGAGCCCGATGCGATGCTGCGCATGATGCGCCCCTTCATGCTGGGCCAACAAGTGGTGGCCGCCGGGGGGACGGTGCGCGTCGCCAACGGCTGCACCGTGGAGCGCGGTCGGGTCACGGAGGCTCGCGTCCCCAGAGAGTTCCTCCCCGGCTTCCAGGTCGTCGAGTACTTGCGCGCCTTTCTTTTCGGGCGCCTCGGGTGGAACCGGCTCGGCGGCAACCTGATCATTTCCGGCGCGTTCGGGATGTTCGACCGCCAGCAGCTGCTGGCCATCCGTGGGTATCACACGGACAGTGTCGTCGAAGACCTCGACCTCGTCATCCGCCTCCAACGGCACCTGCGGGACCGGAAAGTGCCCCACGGCATGCCGTTCATCCCCGACCCGGTCGCGTGGACCGAAGTGCCCTCCTCGACCCTGGTGTTACGGCGCCAGCGTGAGCGCTGGCACAAAGGGCTGATCGTCGCCATGTGGCGCTATCGGGACCTGTTGTTCAACTACCGCTACCGCCGCATGGGGCTGGTCGCGATGCCGTTCTTTTTCTTCGGCGAGATGCTGGCCCCGGTGGTGGAGGTCGCGGGCTACGTCGTGACCGCGGTCGGCGTGCTGTGGGGCCTCATCGATTGGCCGTTCGCACAGATCTTCTTCCTGGTCGCCTGGGGCTACGGCTTGTTGCTCTCGCTCTGGGCCGTGGCGCTGGAGGAGGTCAGTTTCCGGCGCTACCGGCGCTTCGGCGACCTCGGACGCCTGCTGCTCTATGCGGCCCTGGAGAACTTCGGCTACCGCCAGTGGACGGTGTGGTGGCGCCTCCGGGCATTCTGGGCCGTGTTCCGCGGCCGGTTCGCCTGGGGCGACATGACCCGCAAAGGGTTCGCCACCCAACCGTGATGGCGCTGCTCGCGGTCGCGGTCGCGCAGACCGGAGCCGGCTGCCCGGCCGCGGGCCTCGCTGCGGCGGCCGCCGACTCCGGGTGGCAGGCGTACCGCCGGAACGCGGTGGCGGCTGCCG
>JBOHSA010000083.1:0-45370 GCA_050732995.1 Gemmatimonadales bacterium
CTTCCGTGCGGCGCCGACGACCTCGACCCCGCCAGTCGCCTTCTAAGCCGCGGGGGCCGCTAGTCCACGAGCCGCTGCGGCGGCGCGGCAGGGTCGGGGTCGGGGTCGGGGTCGCGCCGGGCCGGCCGGTCGGCCGGCGGACGCTCGATCGCTTCCTGGGCCTCGTTCAGCGCCCGTCGGAACTCTCGGATCCCCTTGCCGACGGCCCGCCCGGCTTCGGGGAGGCGGTTGGCCCCGAAGACCAGCAGCACGATCACCGCCAGGATGATCAGCTCGCTTCCGCCCAGATTCCCGAGCATCCGCCGCCGCCTAATCGCTGAGGCGCCGAGGGTCGCCCGAGCCGCTCTCCGGGCCCGACCCCGGCGACAGAGGAGTGGACGGCCCCGGCGACTGCAGGGGTCGTTGCGCCTCCTGCTCGCCGTCGTCCCTCAGACTGTTCTTGAACTCCCGGATCCCCTTGCCGATGGATGCCCCGATCTCGGGAATCCGCTTGGCGCCGAAGAACAGCACCAGGATCAGCACCAGGATCGCGATTTCAGTGAAGCCCAGGTTGCCGAGCATGGCAGCCTCGCGTTAGAAGAGCGACCGGGCCACGAAATAGGCGATCGCCACCCCGACCAGGGAGAGCAGCGACACGTCGAGTCCCACGGGACCGAGCGTGACGGACAGCACGATGAGATTCATATGCACCGGCCCGAACGTCGGCGTCACGTTCCACGTGAAGAACTCCTTGGCGGCGCCCGGCGGCAAGAACCGCGACAGCAGCGCGTGGAGAAACCCGCCGAGCAGGAAGCCTACAGCGAGCACCCCGATGTAAAATAGCGGCCGACGGGGACCCTGCGCCACGGCTCAGCTGCGCCGCTCGACCGCGTACGCGATGCTCTCTCGCAGCGCATCCCGGGCGGACGACGAGGGCAGGAGCTCGAGTTGCGCTTCGGCCTGATGGGCGAGCCCGCGGGCGCGCTGGCGGGCGTACTCCAACCCGCCCACCGTCTCGACGAGGTGGATCACTGCGGCGACGAGGTCGTCGGCCGGTTCGCCGGCCTGCATGAGCTCCTCGACGACGTGGCGCTCGGTCGCACTCATGGCCCCCAGCGCCGCAATCAGGGGCAGCGTGACCTTGTGCTCCTTGAGGTCGAGGCCCGAGGGTTTGCCCGTCACCTCCTCGGGCTGCGTGTAGTCCAGCAGGTCGTCGGTGATCTGGAACGCCATGCCGAGCAGGAGGCCGAACCGCGCCAGGGCCGCACGCCGGCCCGGCGCGCCGGCCAGGGCGCCGACCTCGCACGCCCCCGAGAGCAGCGACGCCGTCTTGGCCCGAATCAGCGCGTCGTACGCTTCCTCGCCGTAGGCGAGCTTGTCGTGCGCTTCCAGCTGCCGCATCTCGCCGACCGTCATCTCGTTGGTCACGCGGGAGAACACGCGCAGCGGCTCGAGGTCGTCCAGCCGGACCAGCTCGATGATGGCGCGCGAGTACAGGTAATCACCCATGATCACCGCCACTTGATGCGAGAACAGGGCGTTGATCGTCGGGAGGCCCCGCCGCAGCACCGAGTGGTCCACCGAGTCGTCGTGCACCAGCGTGGCTAGGTGGATCAGCTCGACCACGGCCGCGAGCGTGACGGTCCGCGCGTCCGCGACCTCGTGCCCGCTCGCGGCTTGGTGGCTCAGGAGGAGCAGCGTGGGCCGGAACAGCTTGCCCTTCATCCGCAGCAGGTGCTCGTTCACGTCCGCGATGATGGGGAAATCGGCCGCGATGATCCGGCGCAGCTCGCCCGCCACGCGGTCCAGCTCGCCGGCCACGGGCTGCTGGATGCCGCGCAGCGACGCGCGCGGGAGGGGCGGCGCGCTCACCCTCACCGGGCCTTGGCCAGCGCCTTCACGCGCTCCCCAACGTCCATGAACCGGATATCCACGGCGAAGACGCGCCCGTACAGCTCGCGGGCGTCGGGCCGCTTGCCCTGTTCTTCCAGCGACCGCCCCAGCCAGTAGAGGACTCCGAGCCGCTCCTGATCCCCCGCCGCCGGCAGCTCCAGCCCCCGGCGCAGGATCGATTCCGCCACGACGTGAGCCCCCTTCTCGAAGAAGCACATGCCCAGCGCCTCGGACGTCCGCAGCTTGGATTCCGGTGCCCGCAGGGCTTTCTGGAACTCTGCGATCGCCTCGTCGAGCAAGCCCATCTCCTTGAACGCCACGCCGAGGTCATAGTGCGACTGGAAGTCCGTGTCGTCGATGTTCTCATCGATGCCCTGCTTGAACCGCGCCAGCATCTCGTGGAAGTCCCGCTCTTCGTCGCCGGTCGGCTCCTCTTCCTGGACCTTCATCCGCGTGTCGCGCGCCGGCTCATCCTCTTCCAGCAGCATGGCGCCGAGGTCGACGAAGTCCGCGCCCGCCGCTGCCTCGTCGCGCACCTTCATCTTGGCGTCCTTGGCGGCGACCTTCTTCTCCACGGCCGGCGGCGTTGGGGCGAGCATCGCGAGGGCCGATTTCGCCCGCGCATTGTTCGGGTCGTGCTCGGCCACCCGCTGGTAGACCGCCTGCGCCTTGTCCGGAAGGTCCGAGCGCAACAGCGTGTCCGCCAGCTCCAAGTACGCGTCGATCAGCTTGGCCTTGTCGCCCGCGCGATAGGCGAATTCCACCTGCTTCTGCCGATGGCGCACGCTGTTCGGATCCAGGCGCAGGATCTCCTCCACCAGGTCCTGGGCCTGCTGGAGCTCGCCGGCGCTCTCGAAGCCGCTCGTGGCGATGTCCAACTCCTCGAGCCCCCGCTCGCGCTCGCCGGCCTCGATCAACGCCTCCCCCAGGACCTGATGCGCTTCGGGGTCGTCGGGGTTGTCCGCCACGCGCCCCTCGAGCTCTTCGATGCCGAGCGCCTCGGGGGTCTCCTCGATGTTGGCGAACACCAGGGAGCCCCCGGGGTCCCCCTGATTCACGATCCCCTGCACCCCGAGATCGATGTAGCCCGATCGGCGGCCCGCGGACACCGAGGTGTCGTCCTCGGTTTGGAAAAAGCCGCCCACCGGCGGGATCTCGTCCATCGCCAGGGGCTCGTCGTCGACCTCGTGCGCCGACTCGCTGGCCGCGGTCTCGAAATCGGGCTCCAACTCGAGTGGGGGAATCTCCACGACGGTTTTGCGCTTGGGCGGCGTGGCGGCCGGAGGCGCGGGCGGCGGCGGCCCCGGCGGACGCTTGGGCACGACCGGTTTGACCTGGGGGGAAGGAGTGGGGCCAGTCACCACCGGCTTCGCGCCGGGTGGCCGAAGGGCCCCAGGCGTCTTGGGCTTGACCGGCGAAGGGGGCGCCGCTCGCGGAGGGGGAGGAGGAGGCGCCTTGGGCACGCTAACCCGCCGGGGGGGCGGCGGGGGCGGCCGCGGCGGCGGCTCCTCCTGCACCTCGGCCTCGGGCGGAACGGTCGGCTCCAGCTCGAGCAGTGGGGGCACCTCGATGTCGGTCACCTCATCGCGCAACGACGGCGGTGCGGGCGTGCTGGCGCGAACCTGACCGAAATCGGCGCTCGTGATCTCCAAACCAGCCAGCAGGCTTGCCCCCCCCCCCTCGTCCGTCTCCTGCTCCGGGGCGAGACTCGTCGTCTCGATCTCGAGCGACGTGTCCGGCTCCGCGGTGACGTCCTCGAGCAGGCTCTCTACCGCCGCCGGTTCGGACCCCGGCGCGCGAGGGGCCGCGGGCGGCGCGGCGCGTGGCGGCGGCGCCGGCGGTTTGGCCCCCGAATGCCGCTTGGACGGTGAGGGCTCGTCCAGGTCGAGGAACACGAGACTCGAGGTCTTGCGCTTGCCCGATTTCGACAGCTCATCGCGCCCCTTGGACGCCGGCCCGGCCGGACCGGGTCCCGCCGTCTGGGCCGAGGAGCGCCGCCCCGGCTCGCCGTACATCTTCAGATGCTCTTCCAGCATCTGCCGGAGGTGCTCGCTCTCGGGCGAGATGTCCGTGAACTCCTTCAGTGCGGTAAATGCGTGCTGGATCTTCCCGATCCTCTGCATGCGCTCGGCGTACTCCACGAAATTCTGCTTCGCTTCGGCCATGAACCCCTTGGCCGCGTAGAGCTTCGCGAGCTTGAGGTAGGTCGTCTGCCGCCCCGGCGCGTTGCGCAGCACCTTGTTGCACATCGCGATCGCGTTATTGTGGAACCCCAGCTCGGCATACTTGTCGACCGCCTTGTCGTACCAGTCGGCCGCCTGCGCGGGGTCCTTCAACTTGAGCGTGAGATCGCCGACGCGGTTGAAGACGGAGAGATCGGGGTTCGGGTCCGCCTCCTCTTCCTGCGCCTTGAGGACTTCGAGCCAGGCTTCGATCGCGCCCTTCGGGTCTCGGAGCTCAAGCCCCTTGGCTCTCTCCCGCAGCTTCTCGAGCTTCGACATGGAGGCCTAAAGATACCGGGCCCTTCTGGCGGGAACAAGGCAAACCCCCTGTCCACACGGCGCTTACGAGATTGGCGCCCAGCCAATAGGCCACTTCGCGCCAATCGGCCACGCCGAGCGCGACCAGGTCCGCTCGGAACCCCGCGGCGATCTGCCCCCGGTCCGCGGCGAGCCCGAGGGCGGCGGCTGCGTTGACCGTGACGGCGGTCAGGGCTTCGGCGTGCCGCAATCCGAGCTGAGACACGCCCAGGGCCATGACCTGCGGGAGGCTCACCATGGGCGCGGTTCCGGGGTTGAAATCGGTGGCGAGCGCGATCGCCGCCCCAGCCTCCACCAGCCGCCGGGCGGGCGCGCGGCGCTGTTTGCCGAGGAAGATCATGGTGGCGGGGAGCAGCACGGCCACCGTTCGGCTGGCGCCCAGGGCCTGGATCCCCGTCTCGGAGATGCCGGCGAGGTGGTCGGCGCTGAGCGCTTGGAGCTCGGCGGCCAGCTCGGCGCCGCCCGATCCCTCGAGCTCGTCGGCGTGCAGCTTCAGCGCGAGGCCGTGTCGGGCCGCGGCCGTCAGGATCGTCCGCGCCTCGGGCACCGTGAAGACGCCTGGCTCGCAGAAGACATCGCAACAGCGCGCGAGCCCCTCCTGCGCCACGGCCGGGATCATCTCTTCGCACAGCAGACGCACGTATCCGTCGCGGCGGGCGCGCCATTCGGGCGGCACTTCGTGCGCCCCGAGGAACGTCGGCACCAGGGTGGCCCGGTGGTCCGTGGCGATGCGGCGTACCACGCGCAGCTGCTTGCACTCGGCGTCGAGGGCGAGCCCGTAGCCGGATTTGACTTCGATGGTCGTGCTCCCGTGGTCGAGCAGCGTGTCGAGCCGGGTGCGGGTGAGCGTCACCAGCTCGTCTTCGTTGCGCGCGCGCACGTCGCGCACCGACTGGAGGATGCCACCCCCCGCGGCGGCGATGGTCTTGTAGTCCTCCCCCAGGGCGCGGCGCTCGTGGTCGTCCAGCCGCGGCGCGCCGAAGACGGCGTGGGTATGGCAGTCGACGAAGCCGGGGAACAGCACGCCCTCCACTTCCACCACCCGGATTGCGGATTGCGGAATGCCGAATGCGGAATGGAGGTCGCGGGCTTCGGTGCGCGGACCGACCCAGGCGATGCGTGCGCCATCGATGAAGATCGCGGCATCGGTGAGCACCTCCACCGCGGCCATCTCGGCGCCGCGGCGGGCGCGGGCGGGCCCCCGGCAGGTGACGACGTGCCGGGCGCCGACGAGCAGCGTCTTCAGTCCGCAGCCTCGCGCATCGGCAGGCGGATGCTGTGGCGCCGGGCGGTCTCGAGCGCTTCGGGGTAGCCGGCATCCGCGTGGCGCGCGACGCCGAGACCGGGGTCGTTGGTCAGGACGCGCTCGATCCGCTGGCCGGCCGCCGCCGTGCCGTCGGCGACGCTCACCTGGCCGGCGTGCAGCGAGTTCCCGATCCCCACCCCGCCGCCATGATGAAACGACACCCAGGCCGCCCCGGAGGCGGTGTTGAGCAGCGCGTTCAGAATCGCCCAGTCGGCGATCGCGTCGGACCCGTCGCGCATCGCCTCCGTCTCGCGGTACGGCGACGCCACCGAGCCGGTGTCGAGGTGGTCACGCCCGATGACGATCGGCGCCGTCAGCTCCCCGCGCCCCACGAGCTCGTTCAGCGCCACGCCGAACCGGGCGCGCTCGCCCTGCCCCAACCAGCAGATCCGCGCCGGCAATCCTTGGAAGGCGACCCGCTCCTGAGCCAGCGTGATCCAACGGCGCAGGTGCGGGTTCTCCGGGAACAGCTCGAGCACCAAGCGGTCCGTGCGGTGGAGGTCCCGCGGGTCGCCGGAGAGGGCGACCCAGCGGAACGGGCCGCGTCCCTCGCAGAATAGCGGCCGGATGTACTCGGGGACGAAGCCGGGGATCTCGATCGCGTCCCGGACGCCGGCGTCCGCGGCCGCGGCGCGGATGTTGTTGCCGTAATCGAACGTGACGGCGCCGTGGCGTTTGAGATCGAGCATGGCGCGCACGTGGGCGACGACGCTCTCCCCCGCGCGGGCCACGTACTCCTCGGGCCGCGTCTCGCGCAGGCGCTGCGCCGCTTCCAGCGTGATCCCCGCGGGCACGTACCCGTTGAGCGTGTCGTGGGCCGAGGTCTGGTCGGTGACCACGTCCGGGGCGAACCCCCGGCGCGCGAGCTCCGGCAGGACCGCGGCGCAGTTCCCCACGAGTCCGATCGAGCGGGGCTCGCCACGGGCGCGCGCTTCCTCGCACCAGCGCAACGCCTCGTCCAGCGACACGGTGGAGCGGTCCAGGAAGCGGGTCTCGAGTCGCCGCCGCACGCGCGCCGGATCCACTTCGATCGCGAGGCACACGCCGTCGTTCATCGTGACCGCGAGCGGCTGCGCCCCGCCCATGCCGCCGAGGCCGCCGGTGACCACCAGCCGGCCGCGCAGCGACCCGGCGAAGTGGCGCCGGGCCACGGCGCCAAAGGTCTCGTAGGTCCCCTGCAGGATGCCCTGCGTCCCGATGTAGATCCAGGAGCCGGCCGTCATCTGGCCGTACATGATGAGCCCCTGGCGCTCCAAGGCGCGGAACACCTCCCAGGTGGCCCAGCGGCCGACGAGGTTCGCGTTCGCGATCAGCACGCGCGGCGCCTCCTCGTGCGTTCGAAACACGGCGACCGGCTTGCCCGACTGCACGAGCAGCGTCTCGTCGTTGCCCAGGGTGAGCAGGGTGCGCCGGATCGCCTCGAAGGACGGCCAATCGCGCGCCGCCTTCCCGGTTCCGCCGTACACCACCAGGTCCTGGGGGCGCTCGGCCACCTCGGGGTCGAGATTGTTCATTAGCATCCGCAGGGCGGCTTCCTGGAGCCAACCCTTGCACGTCCGGGTCGGCCCGCGCGGGGCCCGCACCACGGAGTGAGCGGTCATGCCGCCTCCGGTGGAGCGGGCTCAAAGGCGCCCGCCCGCACCAGCCCCGCCGTCCGCTCGATCTCCTCGCTCATCGGCCGGTCGCCCTCGAGCGCCGGCACCTCCCGCCGCACGGCGGCCCAGATCCGCGCGACGCCGCGGCCCGGGCGCAGCGGCTTGAGGAACTCGAGCCCCTGCGCTCCGGCCAGGAGCTCGATGGCGACGATGCGCGCCACGTGCGCCAGGATCCGCTCCGCTTTCCACGCCGCGCTCATCCCCATGGGCACCACGTCTTCCTGATTGCCTTCGGTGGGCACCGATTGCACGCTCGCGGGCGTGGCGAGCATCCGGCATTCCGCCACCAGGGCGGCGGCGGCGATCTGGGCCGTCATGAAGCCGGACTCGAGCCCCGGGTCCCGGGCGAGGAACGCGGGCAACCCCGACGACAGATCCGGATTGACGATGCGCTCCAGGCGCCGCTCCGCCATGCCGGCCAGAGTGGCGAGCGCGATCCCCAGGACGTCGAGGGCGAGCGCGACCGGCTGCCCGTGAAAATTCCCGCCCGAGAGGATGTCGTCCCCGAACACGAGCGGATTGTCGGTGGCGCCGTTCAACTCCGTCGCGACGAGCCGCTCGGCGAATGCGAGGCCCTCGCCCACCGCGCCGCAGACCTGGGGGGTGCAACGAATGGAATACGCGTCCTGCACTCTGGGGTCGTTCTCCCGGTGCGATTCCCGGATTTCGCTGTCGGCCAGCAGCGCGCGCAGGAGCGCGGCCGAACGTTGCTGGAACGGGTGGGGCCGGGCGTCGTGGATCCGCGGATCGAAGGGATCCGGACTGCCGCGCACCGCCTCGAGGCTCATGGCGGCGGCCGCGTGCGCGGCACGCCACAGCACCCAGGCGTCGTGCACCAGCAGCGCCGCGAGACCGGTCTGCGCCTGGGTGCCGTTGACGAACGACAGCCCCTCCTTGGCCTCGAGACCGATCGGCGTGAGGCCCGCCGCCCGCAGCGCCTGGCCGTCCTCGCCTTCCCCGACCATGGCCAGCGCGAGGTGCGACAGCGGGGCCAGATCGCCGGAGGCACCCACGCTCCCGAGCGACGGCACCCGCGGATGCACGCCCCGGTTGAGCATCGCCACCAACAACTCGGGCAGCGCCGCCCGCGCGCCGCTGGTCCCCTGCAGCAACACGTTGGCGCGCAGGAGCATCATCGCCCGCACCGCCTCGACGGACAGCGGCTCACCGACGCCGGAGGCGTGACTGCGGATCAAGTTGAGCTGCAGCTGCCGCAGGCGATCCGGGGCGATCCGCACGTGGGCCAGCTTCCCGAAGCCGGTCGTGACGCCGTAAACCGTCCGGCCGGCGGCGATCGCCGCCTCGACCGTAGCGCGGGCCTGCGCTACCCTGGCAAGCGCCGCCGGTGCGATGGCGACCCGCGCGCGGCGCCGGGCGACCGCGAGGACATCGCCGATCGAAAGGGAGTGGCCGTCCAGCGTGACAGTATCAGACATATCCCGGTGGGAAACTACGGCGGAAGCTGCACGGACGCCAAGACGCCGAGCCCTGGGGCGGCTCGGCGTCTGAACGGCCGTGCGGCTGCGGGTTGGCGGCTACCGGTCGGCCGCCGTCTGCAGTCCCCGGATCAGTTCGGGATTCCCGGGATCCGTCTGGAAGCTCCAATCGAAAATCACGTAGTCCCGCCCGGCATGGGTCACCCGCAGGGCGCCGTATCGGACCGTGTTGCCCTCGACGATCTCGAATACGTACCCGAATCCCGGGGTGGCTTGAATCATGTTCCGCGCGTACCCCGATACCGGTGCGAAGTCGATCGACGTCAGATCGGCGATGGGGGCGGATCCGTACACTCGTACGCGGGTCCCGCTGAACTCGGGCACGAACCAGAGCGTGGAGTCCGCCGGATCGCGATAGATCCAGAAATCGATGTCCGTCCGGTCGCCGTCGGCCACGATCCCGAGCTCCGCGCCCTGCCCGCGGCCGTCCCCGTTCACGTCGTCCCAGAACCGGAACCCCGAGCGCAGCCGGTCCTCATCGTAGGCGAAGACCAACACGTTCCGGGCGTCCGGCCGCGGCGTGTCCTGGCGCAGCGGTGACCAGAGGCTCTCGTAGCCTTCCGTGCTGATCGCCGACACGCCGTAACAGCGCGGCACGCCATTGGTCAGGGCACCGGCCAGAAACTCCGGCGCCACCGTCGTCCCTTCGAGCACCCAGCCGGTGTCGCAGAGGCCCTGATCCAGATCGTATCCGGTGCTGTAGATGCGGTACCACAGGAACCGGGCTGGTGATTGCTCGAAGGCGTTGTCGTCCCAGCCGAGATGAATGGCCCCATTCAGGGACACCGACGTCAAGGAGGCCGGACGGGCCAGCTGCAGCCGTTCATCGACCGTGACGGCTTCGCTGCCATCGCTTTCGGTGCCGTTCACGTCGACGGCCGTGACGAAGTACTCGAGGTGGGGCACGCCGTTGTCGTGGAAGGTGTTCGAGCTGGTTTCGCCGCGCAGGCCGAACGAGCCCGTCGTGCCGCCCCGGGAGTACACCCGATAGGTGCTCAGGCTCGGGTCCGAGATCGGGTCCCAGGACAGCAGGATCCCCGACGGGAGGTCCGGATCGCCGCTGGGCTCGAGCCGGTAGGCCAGGTTTTGCGGGGGAGCGAGACCGCCAGGTACGAGA
The DNA here is from genome assembly GCA_050732995.1 of Gemmatimonadales bacterium. Taxonomy (GTDB): domain Bacteria; phylum Gemmatimonadota; class Gemmatimonadetes; order Gemmatimonadales; family GWC2-71-9; genus JBOHSA01. The sequence continues at coordinate 9,987 of JBOHSA010000083.1, forward strand.
ATCTCCGTCTCCGTGCAGGCCGCCGCCAACACGCCGGCCAGCCCTCCCAGGTATCGCAGCAGCACACGCATCGGTATCCCCGGTCAATGGTTTCCGGGCGGAAGGAGGGCATGCGGCGTGCCGGAGGCGAAATCCAGCCGCCGCAGAGAGTTACTTCAGGAAGCGGGAGACGGCCTGTCTACCGCAGAGGACACCGTTACTGCCGCGGGAACGACTGCTGGTCGTAGTCGAATTTGATGTCGGGCATGGGGATCAGCGCCACGTAAAAGCTGAAGGCGAAACTGCCGGTCGCGCTCTTGACGAACGAGAAACTCGCCCGCCAGTCGTGCAGATCCCGCTCGAAGCGCACGACGTGTTGACCGAATTGCCGGGTGTCGAAGTCGTAGGTCGTGCTCCAGGTGGCCTGCCACAGGGCGGTTGGACTGAAGCTCAGGTTCGCCAGCAGTTGGTGCTGGCCGCCCAGGCGCGGTCCCGAGATCGGCGAGGAGCCGGGAGTGGCCGCCACCGGCCGCGTGCGCGTGTTGGAATAGGACACGTTGAGGGAAAACCCTCGGCCGAACGCCCCGGCGGCTCTGGGGTCTCCAGGAAACAAGGGTCCCCCCGCCCCGCCGCCCATCCGGGTCAGCGGTAACCCGGGCTGTTGAAGCGGACCCGGAACGCTGTCCTGCGCCGGGCCCGGTGTCGGCGGGACGGCCCGGTCGCCGCCCCCCCCCCCCTCCCCCCCCCCGAGTCCGACCAGCCCGGCGATGCTGCGCAGCGTGGCGGGGGACACGGAGAACGAGGCCGTGATGCTGGTGAGAAACGGGTCGAATTTCGCGGTGTCGGTTCCGGCCTGACCGAGCCACAGGTCGTGCGTGGTTTGGAGGCTGAACCCGCGCAGGAGATCGGAGGCGAACGTGTTCGACAGCGTCTGGGTCTGCCATCCCGTGAGCCCCGGTTTCTTCGCCTGTTCGAAGTTGTACGACACGGGGCTCGTGCTGATGCTGAGCAGGCGGACCTTGCGCGCTTCGCGCTCGGTCGTATCCCCGGCCGCGGGGCGCAGCTTCCCTTCGAAGTTCTGAGATAACCCGAAACTGATGGTTTGCTGGGGGTCGCTCTTGGCGTTGAGGGTGCGCCCGGTCGGGTCGAGGGCGCGCGCGTACTCCTCGGGCACGCGGGCGCCCGGGGCGTATTGGTAGTCCACGATGGGAGAGAGCGTGTGCCGGATCCGCTCCACCGGCCCCACGCCGGGGAAAAAGCCGAACAGCGACGGCCGGATCCCGGCGCTGAAGGCGAGCCGCTTGCCCTGGCGGATGAACTCGCCCCCGGAGAACTGGTTCCGGATCATGAACGGCCCGGCCGTGGTGGTGTTCTGGATGCTGATGCCCGGCTGCAGCTTCCACGTGCCGCTGAAGAGCTGCGGCAGGCTGAAGCCCGTCTGCCAGTCAACGCGCGTCTCGAACGTTGCCCCGTAGAGCACGCGGCGGACGCCGCCTGGCACGGTCGAGTCGGGAATGAAGAACTCGCGTCGCTGGGAGCTCGTCTGGTCGAGCACGGTCACACCGTTGCTCAGGTTCCAGCGACCCAGGCGCAGCGGGGTCTGGAACGTGAGCGACGTCGTGCGGTTGTCGAACGAGGTGGCGAGGCTGTCGAGCCCGCTGTCACCGGGCACGAGCAGCACCGGCCCGGCCGTGCGGAAGGTCTGGTTGTTCGTCAGTGAGAATTGGGGCGACCAGGTGATCCAGGAGGCCAGGTTGATCGGGGAGGGGGTGAGCGTGACTTGCGGGAAGTTCTGGCTCACCTGCTCGTTCACCAGGTTCTGCGACCGGCTGCCGCCGAGGTTGAAGGCCCCCCAGCCGAACCGCTTGCTGAAGTTCGCGTTGGAAGTGAGCTGGGCGGTGGCGAGAAACGGGTTGACGGTGTTGCGCTGCACCACCTGGCCGCTGGTTGCGTAGTTGATGCTCGCGTTGAGGCTCGTCCGGCTGTCGAAGCTCTGGGCATGGTTCCAGGTGATGGAGCTGGAAGTGCCGTCCGCATCGAGCTGGCTCAGCCGGGAGTAGCGCAGCCCTCCCGTGATGAACCGGTCCAGCCAGCGGTACTGGGTCTGGGCCTGGAGGCTGTAGTAGCGGCCCGCATACCAGTCGGCCGACACGAGCAGATCCACGTAGTCGCTGAGCGCGAAGTAGTAGCCCAGGTTCGCCACGTGGCGCTGGTAGCCGCGACTGGGGCGCACGAGGTCGTTCAGCCCGAAGCGGGGGACGAGCAGGCCGCTGCGGCGGCCGCGGCGGATGTCCTGAAAGATGAACGGGAGCCACAGGATCGGGACGTCGCGGATATAGAGCACCGCCGGCCGGGCGACCATGACGTTCTTGTTCAGCCATTTCATCTGGCGGGCGGCGAACTGGTAGTGGGGCACGGGGAGGTCGCAGGTCGTGACGTCGCTCGCGGCCCCATACAGCCGCGTCGAGCCGGAGTCGACGGCGAGATCACCACGCATGTACCAGATGGACCCGCCCTGGTCGAAGTCGGTGAGGGCGTCGCGCACCGTGCCGCGCCGGATGCAGGTGTCGTAGCGCATCCCTTCCCCAACCAGCACGGTGCCCTGGTCGAACAGCCGCGGATCGCCGGTCGCGTCGAGCCGGCAGCTCGCCTCGTGGTAGCGCACCGAATCGGCTTCGAGCTGGGTGCCGTCGCGATCGACGAACGCCGCGCCACGGAGCAGGATCGTCTGGCTGTCGCCCTCGACGACGAGCGTGTCGGCGACGTAGCGTGTGATCCGGAAGCCGGTCCGCTTGAGCAGCGAGTCCATGATGGCGTCCGACGGGGGAAAGCTGCGCGTCGGGCCCGCGGGGAGACCCACCTTGCGGGCGCTGGCGGTGTCGATCGTCCGGCCGGTCGGGGCGGCCCCAGGCGGGAGGGTGTCCCTGCGAACCTGGGGTGGAGCGAGCGGGCGCTGCGGCCGGGGGGGCGGCTGCTGCGCCGCCAGGGGAGCGGTGGGGCCCGCGGCCGCGCAGCACAACAGCAGCGCCAGCCCGGCGGTACGCGCCGCGGCGGCCCGCCGCGCGCGCCGCCGCACCGCCACCCACGCGCAAAAAATGCTGAGCTCGTAGAGCAGGAGCAGCGGCACCAGCATCATGAGCATCGACAGCGCGTCGGGCGGGGTGAGGAAGGCCGCGACCAGAGCCGAGATCACGATGGCGTAGCGCCGGTGACGGGTCAGGAACTGCGGCGTTACCAGGCCGAGCGCCGCGAGGATGGCCACCACGAGGGGCAGCTCGGTCACCACCCCGAACGCGATGATCAGCTGCGCGGCGAAGGAGAAATAGCGGTCCACCGTGATGAACGGCGCCAGGTCGTTCCGCTGGAAGGCGAATAGGACCTCGAGCGCCGCCGGCAGGACCCAGAGGTAGCACGCCGCGGCGCCGATCAGGAACAGGACGACCCCGACCGACAGGGCCGGCACGATGAGCCGCTTTTCCCGCTCGTACAGCGCCGGCGCCAGGAACGCCCAGACCTGGTAGATCACGACGGGCGACGCGAGCAGCAGCCCGACGACGAAGGCGAACTTGACCGTGATCATCAGCGGCTCCGCCGGACTGGTGAACACCAGCCGCCCATCGGGCAGGAGCGGGGCGATGGGCCGCTTGAGAATCCCGATGATGTCGAAGCGCTGCACCACGAACCAGCCGGCGGCGCTGCCCAGCGCGATGGCGAGGAGGCTCTTCAGCAGGCGCCAGCGCAGCTCCTCGAGGTGATCGAGGAACGGCATCTCGCCACGCGGAGACGCGTCAGCCACGAGCCCCGGGGACGAAGGGGGGGGGGGCTAGCGCCCCAGGCGTTGCAGTTTGTCGCGCGCGAGGTTGGCTTCGACCGAGCGCGGGTAGCCGGCTACGACGCGGGCATAGTAGGTCCGGGCGGCCGCCCGGTCGCCTTTCTGCTCGGCGAGAAGGCCCAGCCGGTATAGCGCGGTGGGGGCCCGCGGCGAGTTGGCGTAGGTCTTCACGACTGTCTCATACACCGCGGCGGCCGAATCGGCGTTCTCCTGGTCGAACGATTCGCCGACGTAGAACAGGACGTCGGCGGCTCGCTCGTGGGTGGGAAAGACACGGAGGAATTCGCGGAACCCCAGCCGCGCGGTCGACAGGCTGCCGCGGCGGAGCTGTTGCAGGGAGACGTCGTACATCTGCTCCGGGCCCGGACCCGCCGGGTTGCCCGACGGTCCCACCGGCGGCCCCGGCGGGCCGCCGGCGGCGGGCTGCACGGCCGGCACCGGCTGTTGCGCCTGGTCTTCCAGGCGGCGGCGCAGCTCGGTGAGCCGCTGTTGGCTCTGCCCGGTCAGCTCTTGCACTGCGACCAGCTGCTGCTGCACCGCCAGCAGATCGGTGCGCACGTCGCCGCGCAGCTGGACCAGGTAGGCCTGCTGGGCGCTCAGCGCCTGCTGGATGGCCGCGACGAGGGCGACCAGCGAGTCCTGGTCTGCCTGGCGCGCGGCCTCGCTGCGCGCCACCTCGGCCTTCACGGCTGCCACCTGGAGCTCGACTTTCCGAACGTCCCCTTTTAGGGCGCACCCGGCGACGAGCCCCAGGCTCGCGAGCGGCAACAGCGGGGAGGGGCGGCGCACCACCGGTCCCGGCCTAGGGCCGGCGCAGCATGTCGCCGCCACCGATGATCTCGACCTCGGCGCGGCGGTTCTGCGCCCACGCGTCCTCGTCGCTGCCCGCAGCGATGGGGCGCTCCTCCCCGTACGATTGGGTCTCGATGCGGCTCGCGTCGATGCCGTGGCTCACGAGGTACTGCTTGGCCGCCGTCGACCGCCGGTTCCCGAGTGCCAGGTTGTACTCGTCCGAGCCGCGCTCGTCGCAGTGCCCGGTGATCCGGATCCGCAGGTCGGGATTGGCCTGGAGGATGGCCACTTTCTGGTCCAGCGTGGCGGCATCGTCGGGTCGGATGTTGGCCCGGTCGAAGTCGAAATGGATCATGGCGGCGAGCATGTTGCGCACGTCGTCTGCGGCGCGCGCGATCGCGGCGAGCGAATCGGCTTCGCGCTGCCGGGCGATCCGCTCGGCCTCTTCCCGCGCCCGGCGCTCGGCCTCGGCCTGGGCGGCGGCGATCGAGTCCTGCCGCGCCCGCTCCGCCGCAGCGATCGAGTCGGCGTTGGGCTCTGGCGCCGGGGGCGCCGGCGGGGTCCCGCCGCCGCACGCGGCGGCGATCGCCACGACCAGGCCGACCGAAACGAGCAAGTGTAGGCGTTTCATCGTTGGCTCTCTCTCCAGGTTCATGGTGTGGAAGCAGCAGCCTCCGGAAGCCGCGGAGACCACGCCGGCAGCCGCGCGCCGCTCTGCTGCAGCAGCGGGCGGATGCGGCCGGTTTCTAAATCGATAATCCACAGCTGCCGGTAGCCCGTGCGGTCCGACACGTAGGCCAGGTGACGGCTGTCGGGCGCCCAGGTCGGATCCTCGTTGCGCCCGACCGAGGTGAGTTGCCTCACCGTGCGCGTCCGCACATCGAGCACGAACACCTGCAAGGTGCCCGCGACGTCGCGGTGGAACGCCACCGACTGCCCATCGGGCGACCACTCCGGCCCGTTGGACGACCCGGTCACACCGTAATCGAACGGCGCGAACAACTGCTGGTCCGTGCCATCCGCCGCCATCACGTACACTTGCGGCAGGCCGGGACGCGTCGAGACGAACGCGATGCGTTGTCCGTCGGGACTGTAAGTCGGAGACAAGTTGTCAGAAAAGCGCCCCACGGTCAAGCGCTGCAGGCAGCAGTTGTCGCGAAGGTTGATCGTGTAGATGTCGGTGCCCTCTTCCAGCGCACGACTGAACGCGAGGGTCTTGCCGTCGGGCGCGAAGGCGGGCGTGAAATCGAGCGCCTGGCCCGTGGTGGCGACCGCCCGCCGGTCCCCCGTCGCCATGTCCTGGACGAAGAGCTGCCCGCGCCCCGCCTGGAACTCCATGTAGCCGAACCGGCGCCCATCGCTCGCCCACGCGGGAGACATCGCCTGGCGGTCCGAGGACGACACGAGCTTCGGCTCCGCGCCGTCCTGGTCGATCTGGTACACCTTGCCGTCGCGCACGAAGAGAATACGGGTCGCCGCGATCCCCGACGCCCCGACGGCGGCCTGCAGGACCTGATCGGCCAGCCGATGCACGGCCTGGCGGAATCCCCGATCCGAGAGCGGCGGCAGCCGCACGCGAAGGGTTCGCCGCACCGCGCCGGCCGCGACGTCGTGGAGCAGCGCGACGGTGGTATCCGCGCTCGTCCCGAGCTCGACCGCGAAGTCCGAGCCGAGCGCCTGGTACAGGGGATAGTTGAGTCCCGCCGCCGCTGCGGCGCCCCCGGTCCCGCCCCCGGCAGTCCCGCGGGTCCCCGTCGCGCCGCGCCCGGCTCGTCCTCCCTCCGCCCCTGCCCTGCCCCCCGCCCCCCCCCCGGTCGTCCCACCGGCGAGGCGGATGGAGTCGCCGCCCGGGAGTGTGATCACCTCGAAGCGGTCGCTGTAGTCCAGGTCCCGGGCGACGATGGCGCGCACGGAATCGAGCCCGCCGCGGGGGCCCCGGCCGCCGCCCGGCAGCACCACCAGTCCCGGCCGGATGCCCGGCCGATAGATGATGCCGATCCGCACGCCGCGATCGATGGCGGAGGTGTCCTGGGCGGCCAGGCGGTCCGGCGGTCCGGCGGTCAGCACGATGACGAACGCCGCACCAATTGACCGCCCGACCGCCTGACCGCCCGACCCACTCACTGACGTCTCCCCGAAAAGTAGAACCGCACGAACAGCACGTCGGTAGTCCAGCCGTCGGGCAGCGAGCCGAAGGCCTTGAAGCGCCCCGCTTCCTCGACGGCTCCTTGCGCCTCCAGGTCGAAGGCGAAGTTGCCGGATCGCTTGACGAACTGCAGCCCCGTCACCGAGCCGTCGCGATGGACCAGGAACGATACCTCCGCTTCGAGAGGCGTGTTCTGCAAGGGCCGCTGCCAGCGCCGCAGGATCTGGGACACGATGTTCTGCAAGTACTCCGGGAACGGGAACTCGATCCCCTCGGTGCTGACGGTGGCCACGTCGTTGCCGGTCGAGGGTCGCTCGCCTGGAAGCGGCTGGGCCGGCGCCGTGGTACGGGGCGCGGCTTCCCGTCGCGTCACGTCGGCCGTGGGCGGCGGCGTGGCGCGGGACACGGTACTGCGCGGCGGCGGTTTGGCCGTGGGGGCCGGCGCCGGCTCTTCCGCGGGGCGCTGGAATGCCTCGGGCGCTTTCCGCGGCTCCTGGTCCGGCGCCGGCGCGGCGATCAACCGAACCTTGTACGTCGGCGGCGGTGTGGGTCGGGGGCCGACCGCCGGCCCGAAGAGCAACACGCCCGCGATCCCATGCACCGCGACCGTGCCCGCCAGGGCGAGCGCCCGATGGCCCGGGACCCGCGGCCCTCGCCTCACCGTTCGATGAGCTCCGGCTCCGCGACCAGCCCCACGTCGGCCACTCCCGCCTGCCGGATCACGGCGAGCACCTGCACCACGCTGGCGTAGGGGACCCGTCCATCCGCCCGGAGATACACGCCGCTGGGCCGTTTGGTTCGCACGAACGCGGGGAACGTCGCGCGGAAGTCCTCGTAGGCGAGGGCGGCCTGGTCCAGGTAGATCCGGCCGTCGCGGTCGACGGTGACGATCAGGCCGGTCTTGGGATCGAGCGGCCGGGCGGCGGCCCGCGGCAGGCGCACGTCCACGCCGCCTTGCATGATCGGCGCGGTGATCATGAAGATGATGAGCAAAACGAACGCGACGTCCACCAGCGACGTCACGTTGATGTCGGCGCTGAGGGGGAGCTCGCCGTGTCCGCGCAGCCCGCCGCCGCCGCCGAGCAGTCCCGCCATTTAGAGCCTCCCTTCGCGTGCCATCGTCCCGATGATCTCCTGCGCGAACCCTTCGAGCTCGCCCGCGAACAGGCCGAGCCGATTCACGAAGAGGTTGTAGGCCATGACCGAAGGGACCGCCACCGCGAGTCCCGCGACGGTCGTGACGAGCGCTTCCGCGACGCCCGGGGCGATCGCCGCAATATTGCCCGAGCCGCCGAGGGCGATGCCGATGAAGGCGTCCATCACGCCGAGCACCGTGCCCAGCAGTCCGAGCAAGGGGCTGACCGACCCGAACGTGGCGAGCCAGGGGATGAAGCGGGCCGCGGCATCCCGTTCGGCGGCGACTTCCTTGGCCAGCACCATGCGGAGCGCTTCGAGCTGCGTGGGTGTAAGGGTGGTCGCGGGCGCCGCGACCGCTACCACCGCGGCGCTCTCCCGCCGCAGGCTTCCGGGCTTCAGCTCGGAAAAGAAGTGAACTCCCTCGCGCAGCAGCCGGTTATACGGCGACGGCGGGAGCCGCATGGCCGCGTGGTAGGCGTCTTCGAGGCGGGGGGCCTTTTCGATCTCGGTCATGAAGCGGTCGGCCAGCGCCCCCATGCGGCGGAATTGCCACCACTTCAGCACGATGAGATACCAGGAGACGACCGAGAACAGCACCAGCACCCCCAGGACGACTTTGGTCTCCCGGCTCGAGATGAGCACCAGCTCCCACGCCGTGGTGGGGACCGCCTGTCCGACCTGTAGGAGCACGCGTCAGTCCTCGCGAAAGGAGTCCAGGCCGAAGAGCTTCCTCAGGGCTTCCCGCAGGCCGATGCCCTGGCCGGCCCCGGCCGCCTCCCGGAGGGCGACGGTCGGGTGGTGCAGGAACTTCTGCAACAGCGCGTGGCTGAACTGCTCGACCTGGGCCCGATCGTCGGGCGAGAGGTGGGCCAGGCGCTTCAGGACGCGGTCCAGCTCGGCGGCGCGCAGCTGGTCCAGCCGCCCCCGGAACTCCTTGATGACGGGCACGGCCTGGCGCGCGTCGTACCAGGTCCAGAAGTGCTCCACCTCTTCATCCACGATCCGTTCCGCCGCCGGGATCTCCGTCCGGCGTTCGGCGGTGGCGTGGGCGGCGACGGCCTGGAGGTCGTCGATGTCGTACAGGAAGACGTTCTCGAGCTGCCCCACCGCGGGCTCCACGTCGCGTGGCACCGCGAGGTCGAGGATGCACAGCGGGCGACGGCCGCGGCGGCGCAGGAGCGGGGCCACCCGCTCCCACGTCACCACGGCATGGGGCGCGGCGGTCGAGCACAGGGCGATATCCGTCGTCGCGAAACACTCCCACGCCTCGTCCAACGGCAGCGCCCGGGCGCCCAGCCGCTCGGCGATCGCCCGGGCCCGCTGGTAGGTACGGCTCGCCACCAGGGTGACCGCGACCCCCGCCGCGGCGAGACAGCTCGCCGCGAGCTCGGCCATGTCGCCCGCCCCGAGAATCAACGCCTGGCGGCCCGCGAGGTCGCCGAAGATCTTGCCAGCGAGGGCGACCGCCGCCGAGGGGGCCGAGGCGGCGCCCACGCCGAGCGCCGTCTCGCTGCGCACGCGCGACCCGACGAGCAGCGCCGTCTGGAACAGGCGGTGCAGCACCGGGCCCGCCTGTGAGCGGGACACCTCCCACGCCTCCCGGACTTGGCCCTGAATCTGGGACTCCCCGAGGATCATCGAATCGAGACCCGCCGACACGCGATACAGGTGGCGTACGGCGTCCCGGTCCCGGTGCAGATAGCCGTACGGACGGGCGCCTTGCCCCTCGAGCCGCTCGGTCAGCAGCGCCCAGACCGCTTCGGGGGTCGCGTGAGCCGGGTCGGCGAGGTAGAACTCGGTGCGGTTGCAAGTCGAGAGCAGCACTACCCCGCCCGCGCCCTCTCCCGCCTCGGCGGGGACGACCCGTGCGAGCGCCTGCGGCACCTCGTGGGGCGGATAGGCCACACGCTCCCGCACCTCCAGCGGGGCCGTCCGGTGATTCACTCCCAGGACGGCGAGGCTCACGTCGGGCCGCCGGTCACAGGAATCGCTCGGCCCCGGGCCGGGCGAGCTTCAAGGCGACGTACACCAGCACGACGGCCGCGAAGCCCGCGATGCTCGCGATGGCGGCCCGCCGGCCAGCCCAGCGCCGTACGGTGCGCATCCACACCGCCCACCCCAGGATGGTCCAGGTGAGGCCTCCCCAGACGATCTGTGCCTGGTCCACGTGCAGGCCCCCCGCGTAGCGGAGCGCGTAGCCCACTGCCAGCAACACGCCCAGCGTGAGCGTGGGGAACCCCGCCACAAGGGCGACCTGGTTCAAGCGATCAAGCCGCTCGAGCGCCGGAAACATTTGAAAGACCTGGCCGAAGCGTTTGGACTTGAGCTCCCGGAACTGCACCAAGTACAGGGCCCCGGCGATAAAGGCCAGCGTCAGGAACGCGAGCCCCAAAACGCTCAGGGTCACGTGCAAGATAAACCAGGCGTTGCGGCCGGCCGAGGGCTCCGCTCCCCCCCGTCCGGAGGCCTCCAGCCCGATCAGGAGCGCCAGCCCCACGAGGCTCGCGGCCAGCGGCGCGGTGAACACCGACACGGCGGAGGCCCGCAGCACGCGCTCGGCGAGGAGCTGGAGGAGCACGAGGCAGAGCGCCAGCATCGAGAGCCCCGAGGCCAGGCCGACCAGGGTCAGCTGCGCGATGCCGGCGACATGGAAGGCGGCCCCCGCAGCCGGCGCGCCGAGCACCAGGAAGCGGGGCAGCGGGTCGGCCCGCCGCCCGACGAACGGCGCCAACGCCACGGCCGTCGCCAGGCCGTACAGCCCGAGCGCAAGGAGATGGAGGAGGGAAACCACGAACCGGACGCACCGGGCCCCAACGGCGGCGGGCCCGGCCGCGGATCAGGACGGCATCTTCTTGATGAGGCGGACCGGCATGCCCACCTCGACCTGGGGATTCCGGATGCCGATGACCAGGGCCGTCGAGGAGCGCTCGCGCGTGTGGACCACCATCAGGGTCGTCCGCACCTCTTCTGAGGGAGTCCCCGGCTCACCGGTGGCCGGCGTGTACAGCTCGAATACGTCACCGGGCACCACGCCCTCGGCACGCCCCTTGTCGATAAACAAGAACTGCTGGGTGCTGACCAGCGGGCGGAGCTCCCGGGGCGCGATGAGCCGCGCCTGGAGCCCCTGCTCCACCGGCGTCGGCCGCACCTGTCCCGGGTCCTTGAACGGCTCGAGCGGCAGGGCGACCTGTCCGTCGCGGATCCGGAAGAACTGCGTGATCACCTGGGCCAGGACCTGGTCTTCCTGGACGCTCGTCACGCGCGCCACGCCCACCGGCACGACGACCCCGCCCCAATTCGGCTCGTCGCGGTCGATGCGAGCGAGCAAGAGGGAGTCGCCGACGTGGTAGGAAGCGCCGTTCGGCGGCTGGATCGCGATTTCGTCGAACTGAGTGGCGCTCGTCCGATCGGACAGGCGGTGGATCGGCGGCGAGGCCGTGTTCCCGACCACGCGAGCCCACGGCAACGCCTCGTACTCGGTCAGGAAGCCCGCGGCGTAGAATTCGCCCCGCCGTAGCGGGCGGTAGGGCTGATCGGCGTACGCGCGGAGGATATTCTGCACTTCCACCGTGCGCGAGCGGTTGCGCTCGAAGATCGTCCGATACGCCTCACCGGGCGGCGGCGGCGGCGGCTCTTCGATGACCGCCTGAGTGGTATCGACCACCAGGGTGTCGGTCGGCGCGGCCACGACGGTATCCGCGGCCTGGGGCTGGGCCGCCGTGGTGTCGGTAACCGGCCCTTGCGCGACCGTCTCGCCCACGAGAGGGGCGAGCACCAGCACCTCACCCGGATAAATCCAGTGGGGATCCTCGATGATCGCGGGGTTCAGCCGGTAGATCTCGGGCCATAGGAGGGGATCACCGAAGTACAGCGTGGCGATCGACCAGAGCGTCTCGCCCTGCACCACGGTGTGGCTCGTGGGAATCTGGGCGAGCGGCGCCTGCGCCGGCGTTGCCTGCAGGGTATCCTGCGCGATCAACGCCGGCGCGGCGAGCGGTGCCGCCACAAGGGCCAGCAGCACCGCCCGACTAGAACGGCAGATCGTCGTCCTCTCCATCCAGGGCCTCCGGGAACGCGTCGAGCGATTCCGGCTTGCCTCCAGCCTCGGACGCGACCTTGGCTCCGGCCTTGGCTCGGGTGAAGTCCCCTCCCCCCACACCCGCACCCTCGCCGCTCCCTTTGGGCGACAGCAGGATCACTTCACGCGCGATGATCTCGGTAGAGTAGCGGGTCTGCTTCTCCCGATCTTCCCAAGTGCGGTACTCCACCCGCCCCTCGACGAAGATCTTGTCGCCCTTTTTCATGAACTTCTCGGCCAGGTCCGCCAGCTGGGCCCCTTTGTTGTTCCAACACACGACCCGATGCCACTCGGTCTTTTCCTGCTTCTCGCCGCTCTGGCTGGTCCACTGCCGGCTGGTCGCCAGGGAGAGCGTGGCGACCCGGGAGCCGTTGTTCGTGCTCCGCACCTCGGGATCGGCCCCTAAGTTCCCGATTAGCATGACTTTATTCAGACTCCGGCTCACAGCTGCCTCCCGACGTATGGCGGGTAGGGGCCCAAGGACGACCCACAGTATATGACCCGCAAGTTATTCTGTCAATCAAAGATACGCCGCTTGTGCCATACTTACGCAGCTCCTCCATCTGCTGAAATGGCAGCCTTCAGAATCACGGCATCCTCGGTCGGGCGTCGGTAGTATGCCCGCCGACGAGCCACCTCGCTGAACCCCAACCCTTCATACAATCGACGGGCGGCGGCGTTCGACTCGCGCACTTCAAGGTACACGGCGCGCGCGCCCGCAGTACCGAGGGCGGCGATCGCCGCCCGCACCAGCGCGCGTCCCACACCCTGCCGCCGCGCGCGCGCAGCGACGCCGAGGTTGAGGATCTCGCCCTCGTCGGCGGCTCGGCGCGCGACAACATAGCCCGCGACGCCATCCTCGCCGACCGCCACGAGACACGCGAGACCGTTCACGAGGCACTCTCGAAAATCGTCGGCCGACCAGGGATCGGCAAACGCCGCCTGCTCGATGACGTGGATGGCCGACACATCCGCGGCCTCAGCGGGACGGATCCGGCAAGGGGCGTCCATGCCGCGCCTCCCATTTGACCTGGGCCTCCGCGGCACGACCGTATACCGGCTCGGCGGCGCCCAGGTCGCTGATGCGGCGGGCCGCGCCCGGCCGCTCGAGCAGGGCCAGGAGCATGGACGCGCCAAGGGAGGAGCCCTCGCGGTCGAGGGAGCCGGGCGCACGACCGGACCACACCGTCACTTCGTCCGCGTAGCGCACGGCGCCGTCCCCGACGACCAGCGCGGGGCGCATCGGCGCGACCCGGGCGAATTCCGCCATGGTCAGCACGGCGGGAGCGACCAGGGTGTCGACGCGGTCGGGATGAAACGCGTACAGGGCGCCGAACACCTGGCCGCGGAGGGCGTCGAAGCATGCCGCGATCGGGGCCGCCCCCAGGCTATGCCGCGCCCCCCCCCCCCCGGCCGCGGCCATCAGGGACGGCACCGCCACGAGCTCGAGTCCCGCTTCCTGCGCGAGCCCTTTGGCCGCGGCCCAGCCAATCCGGAGTCCCGTGAAGCTCCCGGGCCCGTCGCCGACGACGATGCCGTCGAGGTCGCGCGGGCGCAGCCGCAGCCGGCCGAGCGTCGCCTCGACGAGCCCCAGGATCTCCGCGGCGTGGCGCCGGGCCCCCCGAGCCTGCGCCGCGGCCCGGGTGGTGGGCGGCTCGCCCGCCGCGACGCTGGCGAGATCGGTCGCGGTGTCGATCGCGAGCCAGAGGCCGCTCACCGCACCTCCTCGAGGTTCCGCGTGTCCACCGCGTCCCCGTAGCTCAGGCGGAAGTGCCGGTCGAGCGGCGGGGCCCAGGGCCCGGCGCGCTCGGGCCATTCGATTAGGACGATGGCGTCGTCGCGCATCATGTCGTCGAAGCCCAGGTCGCGGGCCTCGTCGGGTGAATTCAGCCGATAGCAGTCCACGTGATAGACGGGCCGCCCGTCGGCGTCGTACCGGTGGACCAGGGCGTAGCTGGGGCTGGTCGCAAGCGTTCGGGCACCGAGCCCGCGGCAAATGGCCTGCACCAGCGTGGTCTTGCCCGTGCCCAGGTCCCCCGATAGTCCCACGACGGCCGGGGCCGCGAGGGCGCGCCCGAAGGCTTCACCGAACCGGCTGAGTGCGTCCGCGGTGAAGCGCACGAGCTTCTCCCGTCCGCTCGGCTTTCAGCTCCAGCAGCTGGTCCCGCAGCACCGCGGCGAGCTCGAAGTCGAGCTCCTGGGCGGCAGCCTGCATTTGCTGCTCGAGCAGGCGGATCAGGGCCTCGCGCTCCGCGGCGTCGGCCGGCCGTCGAGCGGCCGCGGTGGCGCGCACCGTCCGGGCGTCGGCCACGCGGGTGACGAACCGGATGTCGCCGACCGATTTGACGATCGAGCGCGGGGTGATGGCGTGGGCGGCGTTGTGCGCCTGCTGCAGCCCCCGGCGCCGCTGCATCTCATCGAGGGCGCGCTGCATCGACCCGGTCATCCGGTCGGCGTAGAGCACGGCACGCCCGTTGAGGTTGCGCGCGGCACGGCCCACCGTCTGGATGAGCGAGCGGTCCGACCGGAGAAAGCCTTCCTGGTCGGCGTCGAGCACGGCCACGAGCGACACTTCGGGGAGATCGAGCCCTTCGCGCAGCAGGTTGATCCCCACGATCACGTCGAACTCTCCCAGGCGCAGGCCGCGAATGATCTCGACCCGCTCGATGGCGTCGATCTCCGAATGGAGGTAGCGCACGCGGACGCCGTGCTGTTGCAGGTAGTCGGTCAGGTCCTCGGCCATGCGCTTGGTGAGGGTCGTCACCAGCACCCGCTCGTTCTTCTTCTCCCGCTGCCGGATCTCGTGCAGCAGGTCGTCCACCTGGCCCCGGACCGGACGGACCTCGACCTCGGGGTCCACGAGGCCGGTGGGCCGGATGATCTGCTCCACCACCACGCCGCCCGACAGGCGCAGCTCCTCGTCGCCGGGCGTGGCCGACACGAACAGGAGGCGCGGCACGAGGGTCATGAACTCGTCGATCCGCAGCGGCCGATTGTCGAGCGCGGAGGGCAGACGGAACCCGTAGTCCACCAGGGTCTGCTTGCGGGAGTGGTCGCCCTCATACATGCCCGCGACCTGCGGGAGCGTCTGATGCGACTCGTCCAGGATGCAGAGGTAGTTCGCCGGGAAGTAATCGAGCAGGCACGCCGGCCGCTCCCCCGGCTGGCGAGCGGTGAGGTGGCGGGAATAGTTCTCGATACCGGTGCAGCGCCCTACCTCCAGCAGCATGTCGATGTCGAAGTGGGTGCGGGATTCGAGCCGCTGGGCTTCGACCAGCTTGTTTTGCGCCCGGAGCTCCGTGAGCCGCTCCCGGAGCTCGGCGCGGATCGCCGTCACGGCCCGCTCGACGGAGGGGCGCTGGGTCACGAAGTGGGTGGCGGGGTAGACGACGCACCGGGCCAGTTCGGCGATCGCGTCGCCGGTGAGCGGGTCGATCTTCGTCACCCGGTCGACGGTGTCGCCCCACAGCTCGATCCGCACGCCCTGCTCGTCGTAGGGAGGGAGGATCTCGATCGTGTCCCCCCGGACGCGGAAGGTGCCGCGCTCGAGCGCGACGTCGTTCCGCTGGTACTGGATCCGGACGAGCTCCTCGAGGATGGCGTCCCGCCCCCGCTCTTCCCCGGTGCCGACGGTCACGAGCAGCCGCCGGTACGCCTCCGGGTCGCCGAGGCCGTAGATCGCCGACACGCTGGCGACGATGACGACGTCGTCCCGCTCCATCAGGCTGGTGGTCGCGCGCAACCGCAGCGCGTCGATGTCGTCGTTGATCGAGGAGTCCTTGGCGATGTAGGTATCGGTTGCCGGAACGTAGGCCTCGGGCTGGTAGTAGTCGTAGTAGGAGATGAAGAACTCCACCGCGTTTTTCGGGAAGAAGCTCTTCAGCTCACCGTACAGCTGCGCGGCGAGGGTCTTGTTGTGCGACAGGACGAGGGTGGGGCGGCCGAGCTCGGCGATGACGTGCGCCATCGTCATGGTCTTCCCGGAGCCGGTGACTCCGAGGAGCGTCTGGTAGCGGTCGTCCCGGCCGAGGCCAGCCGAGAGCTCCCGAATGGCGCGCGGCTGATCCCCGGCCGGCGCGTGGGCGGACACGAGCTGGAACGGCATGGGAGAAAGCTAACCGGCGGGCGGCTCCGGCTGGGCCCCGGAGTCGCGCCGCGCGGTCTCGGTGACGCCCTTCACCCGCCGGATGGCCCGGAGCACCTTGTGCAAGTGGGTCTGGTTCTCGACCTCCACGAGAATGGAGCCGAAGACCGCCCCGTCGCGCGAGGCGAGCTCCGCGCTGCGGATGTTGGTGCCCGTCTCGCTGATCGCCTCGCAGATGTCGGCGTACAGACCCCGCCGGTCCTCGCCGCCCACCGCCAGCCGGACGACGAACACCTCGCCCTTCGATTCCTGCCAGTCGATCTCGACGCGCCGCTCCGCTTCGGTGGAGAGGGTGAGCAAGTTGGGGCAGTCGCTGCGGTGGATCGAGATGCCGCGCCCCTGGGTGACGTAGCCCACGACTACGTCGCCCGGCACGGGCTGGCAGCACTGGGCGTAGCGCACCATCAAGCCGTCCACGCCTTGGATCCGGATGCCGCGCCCGAGCCGCAGGCGCTCGATGACGCGCCCAAAGGCGGTGGGCTTCGGGGGCTGGAGCTCTTCGGGCGCGAGGTCGGGATAGAGCGCCCGGATCACCTGGCCGAGCGGGAGGTCGCCGCGCCCGACGGCGGCCTGCAGCTGCTCGCCGCTGCCGATCGACAGGGTGACGGCGGCCTGCCGCAGGCGGTCGTCGTCCGGGGGATCGAGACGGCGCCGCGCCACTTCGCGGGCGAGGATCTCCCGGCCCAAAGTCACGCTGCGCTCGTGCTCCTCCTGGCGCACCCACTGGCGGATCTTGTGGCGGGCGCGCGCCGTGCGGACGTGGGCCAGCCAGTCACGCGACGGCCGGGCGTGCGGGCTCGTGAGAATCTCCACCGTGTCGCCGTTGCGCAGCGGGCGGTGCAACGGCGAGATCCGCCCGTTCACGCGCGCGCCGTGGCAGTGCTGCCCCACTTCCGTGTGCACCGCGAACGCGAAGTCGATCGGCGTCGCTTCCTTGGGCAGCCGCTTGACGTCGCCCCGCGGCGTGAACACGAAGATCTCGTCCTGGTACAGATCGACTTTGAGGAACTCGAGGAACTCCTCGGGCGTGTGCGTGTCCTGTTGCAGCTCGAGCAGCTGGCGGAACCACGCGAGGTGCCGGTCGAGCTCGTCGGCAGCCTTGCCCTCCTTGAACAGCCAGTGCGCCGCGATCCCGTATTCGGCGGTCCGGTGCATGTCCCGGGTGCGGATCTGGATCTCGTACAGCTGGCCGCCCGGACCGAAGATCGTCGTGTGGAGCGATTGGTATCCGTTCGACTTCGGGCTCGCGATGTAATCCTTGATCCGCTCCTGCACCGGCGTCCACTTGTGGTGAATGATCCCGAGCGCGTGGTAGCAGTCCGGAATCGAGTTCACCAGCACCCGGACCGCGAGCAGGTCGTAGATCTCCTCGAACGGCTTGTCGCGCTTTTTCATCTTTCTGTAGATCGACCAGAGGTTCTTCGGCCGGCCGGTGATCTCCAGGTCGGCCAGCCCCCCCCGGCCGAGCTCCACGGCCAGCGGCGCGCGCAGCCGCTCGATGGTGCGGTCCCGCTCCACCCGTCGCGCTTTCACGTGCTTGGCCAGGGCCCGGTACTCGGTGCTCTCGAGGAACTTGAACGCGAGGTCTTCGAGCTCCGCCTTCATCCCCGCCATCCCGAAGCGGTGCGCCAGGGGCGCGTAGATCTCGCGCGTCTCCTGCGCGATCCGCGTCCGCTGCTCGGTGGTCAGGTGCTCGAGCGTGCGCATGTTGTGCAGCCGATCGGCGAGCTTGATCAGGATCACCCGGGCGTCTTTGGCGACCGACATCAGCAGTTTGCGGTAGTTTTCCGCCTGCTCCTCAGCCGTGGAGCGGAAGGTCAGGCTCGACAGCTTGGTCAGCCCGTCGACCAGCTCGGCCACCTCCGGTCCGAAGTCGCGCCGGATGTCCTCCAGCGAGACGTTCGAGTCCTCGACCACGTCATGCAGCAGCGCGGCGGCGATCGTGGTCGTGTCCATCTGCTGCTCGGCGAGAATGGTGGCCACGGCCACGCTGTGCGACACGTAGTCGTCACCCGACTGGCGCTTCTGGCCGTGGTGCGCCCGGGCGCTGGTCTGATAGGCGCGCGCGAGCAGGTCCAGGTCGAGGCGGTCGCGTTGCGCCGCGACGGCCCGGGCCAGCTCCGGCGCGAGGATCGGCGCGGTGCTGGTCACAGCAGCCCCGCCTCCGCAAAGCTCACGTAGCGCTCTCCTCCCACGATCACATGGTCGTACACCGGGACGTCGAGCAGGCGCCCGGCGTCCACCAGCTGCCGCGTCACGTCGCGATCGTCCGCCGAGGGGGTCGGGTCGCCACTCGGGTGGTTGTGCACCACGATGATCCCCGCCGCCGCCTCGGCGATCGCCGCCCGGAACACCTCCCGCGGGTGCACGAGCGAGCTGTTCAGGATCCCCCGCGTGATCAGGAGATCCCCCAGAATCTGACTCTGGCTGCCGAGCGCCAGGACGTGGAATTCCTCGACCGCGAGGTCGCGGAGCCGCGGCGCATAGAAGCGCTGCACGTCCCCCGGGCCCCGGATCCGCTCCGGGGGCGGCTCCGTCTCGACGGCCACGCGCCGGCCCAGCTCCAGGGCGGCCAGCACGCGGGCCGCCTTGCCGCGACCCACCCCCGCCACCAGCGCCAGCTCGGCCAACGGGCGGCTGGCGAGGCGTCGGAGCGAGCCCTCCACGGGCGCCAGGACCTCCCCGGCGACCGCCAGCGCGTCCCGTCCGCGCGCACCCGTCCCTAGGAGAATCGCCACGAGTTCCTGGCCCGTCAACGCGGCGGGTCCCATGGCCCACAAGCGCTCGCGTGGACGGTCCTGGTGGGGCTGCTCGGAAAGGCGCAAGGCCATGGAGATACGATACCGGTGCCGTCGCCCGGGAAGGCAAGCCTTTCCACGCCGGGAGGGGAAAAACCCACGCTTCCCGCTGCCCCGTCAGCCTACAGACCCGCTCCGTGACATTTCTTGAACTTCTTCCCGCTGCCGCAGGGACAGGGGTCGTTGCGGCCGACGCCCGCATAGGAGTTCGGGATCGGTTGCGCGGTGGGCGGCTTGCCTGGCGGCGGGCGGGGACCGGTCGCCGTATCGCCCTGGATCAAGCCGTCGCTGTCGGGCTTGGAGGCGACCATGGGGGTCGGCCGCCGCGGCCCGGCACCTAGCGGACTGGTGACCGACGGACCGGGCTGAGGCCCGACCTGGATCTGGAGCTTGAGCCAGCGCTCGGCGAAGGTGCTCCGCACGTCGCGCATCAGATCCACGAACATCGAGTACGCCTCCTGTTTGTACTCGATGAGCGGGTCCTTCTGCCCCCAGGCGCGATACTGGATGGCGGCGCGGAGCTGGTCCAGGTCGTAGAGGTGATCTTTCCACTTCTCGTCGATCACGCCGAGCATGATGTGCGACAGCGCCTGCTCGCCGAGCCGGGTGGCACCGATCCGGGTCTCGATGTCCTTGAAGTAGCCGAGCTTGGCCTGGAACGCCTCCCGTCCCGCTTCCTGCACCACCCGAACGAGATCGTCGCGGCTGCGCACCCGCCCCGGCTTCAGTCCGGGCACGGACAGCAGGAACTTCTGGAGGAACTCGGTTTCGATGAGCCGGAAATCCCACTGCCCGGGATCGTCCAGCTCGGCGATCGCGACGTCGGCGAGCCGTTCGACCGCGGCGTCGACCATCCGCTGGGCTTCGGCCTTGAGCTCCTCGCCGCCCTCGAGGGCGAACAGGCGGAGCGAGTAGATGACCTCGCGCTGCTGGTTCATGACGTCGTCGTATTCCAGCAGGCGCTTGCGCTGCTGGAAGTTCTGCAGCTCGACGCGCTTCTGGGCCTGGCCGATGGCGCTGGTGACCCAGGGGTGGGTGATGACCTCGTCCTCTTCGGCGCCGCTCTTGTCCATCCAGCGGGCGATGCGGTCCGAGCCGAACAGGCGCATGAGGTCGTCTTCGAGCGACAGATAGAAGATGCTCTGCCCCGGATCGCCTTGGCGGCCGGACCGGCCGCGGAGCTGGCGGTCGATGCGCCGCGCCTCGTGGCGTTCGGTGCCGATGATCACGAGACCGCAGGGCGGATCCTCGTTGCAGCCGAGCCGCTTGATCTCCGCCGGGGCGAGGTCGGGCTGCTCGACGACCTGGCCGAAGGGCGCCTGGTGCGCCGTGATGCCGCAGACCTGACACTTCTTGACCCCGGCGCCGAGTTTGATGTCGGTGCCGCGGCCGGCCATGTTGGTCGCGATGGTGATCGCGCCCGCCCGTCCCGCCTGGGCGACGATCTCGGCTTCCCGCTCGTGGTACTTGGCGTTCAGCACTTCGTGCGGCAGGCCGCGGCGCTTGAGCATGCGCGCCAGCGTCTCCGACACGTCGACGCTCACGGTCCCGACGAGCACGGGCAACCCGCGTTTGTGCTGCCGCTCCAATTCCTCGATGATCGCGTTGTACTTCTCCCGTCGCGTCTTGTAGATGAGGTCGTGCTTGTCGACGCGGCGGACGGGGCGATTCGTGGGGATCACGACCACTTCGAGGCCGTAGATCTGGAAGAACTCCGTCTCCTCGGTTTCGGCGGTGCCCGTCATCCCCGCCAGCTTCTCGTACATCCGGAAGTAATTCTGGATGGTGATGGTCGCGAGGGTCTGGGTCTCCTCGCGCACCGTCACGCCCTCCTTGGCCTCCACCGCCTGGTGGAGGCCGTCCGACCAGCGGCGGCCCGGCATGAGGCGGCCGGTGAACTCGTCCACGATGAACACCTGGCCGTCCTGCACCACGTACTCGACGTCCTTCTCGTACAGGGCGTGGGCCTGGAGCAGTTTGTGGATGATGTGCAGGATCTCGCTCTTGGCAGCGTATTCCCCCTCGACGGCGCGCCGCCGCTCGATCTTCTCCTGGGGCGACAGCCGGTCGTCGTGGTCGATCTCGTGCACCGCATGCGAGATGTCGGGCACGATGAAGAGCGTGGGGTCCTGGGGCGACATCGTCTCGACGCCCTGGTCGGTGAGGTGCACCGCGTGGCCCCGCTCGTCCATCACGAAGTACAGCTCGTCCTCCAGGTGCCGCATCTTCTGCTCGCGCGCCGGGAGCTTGCGGTCGGCCAGGCGGTCGAGCTCAACGCGCTGCACTTGGACTTTCACCCCCGGCTCGTTCAAGAGCTTCAGGAGCTTCTTGTTCTTCGGTGTGCCGAGCTGCCCCTGGTAGAGCAGCATGGCCCCCTCGTAGGCGGTCTTCTCGTCGGCGAGGAGCGGCTCGCCCCGGGCGATCAGGTCGTTCACCACCGCCGTTTGCTTCCGGACGAGCTGGACGACCTGGCTGTTGAACTGGGCGTATTTCTCGTCCGACTCGGCGCCGACGGGACCGGAGATGATGAGCGGCGTGCGCGCCTCGTCGATCAGGATCGAGTCCACCTCGTCGATGATCGCGTAGTAGTGCCCGCGCTGCACCCGCTGGTCCAGCGAGAACACCATGTTGTCACGCAGATAGTCGAAGCCGAACTCGTTGTTGGTCCCATAGGTGATGTCGCACAGGTACGCCGCGCGCCGCTGCGGCGATTGCGGCTCCGTGTCGTCGATGCACCCCACGGTGAGGCCGAGCCATGTGAACACGTGGCCCATCCACTGCGAGTCGCGGCGCGCAAGGTAGTTGTTGACGGTGACGAGGTGCGTCCCCCGACCGGCGAGCGCGTTGAGGTACAGCGGCAGGGTCGCAACGAGGGTCTTGCCCTCCCCAGTCGCCATCTCGGCGATCTTCCCCTGGTGCAGCACGTTCCCACCGATGAGCTGGACGTCGTAGGGGACCATGTCCCAGGTGAGCGCGTGCCCCGTCACGATCACCTCGCTGCCCTTCAGCCGGCGGCAGGCCTCCCGCACGGTGGCGAAGGCTTCGGGCAAGAGATCGTCCAGCGCGGCCTGGGTCTCCCGCGCCAGCGCCTTCTCGGCTTCGGCGAGCTGGCGGTCCAGCGCGAGCCGCTGGTCGGCGTCAGGGCAGTCGTGTTTCTCCTGCTTCAGCCGCTGCACCTCGGCGGCCAGCGCCCCGGTGCGCTGCGCCAGCGTCTCGCGGAATCGGGCGGTCTGCCCCTGGATCTCGGTGTCGGACTGCGACGCGAGGCGGGCCTCATGCTGGTGGATCGCATCCACGACGGGCTGGATGCGCTTGAGCTCCCGCTCAAAGCGGGTGCCCAGCACTCTGGTGACGAGACGCTTGAGCATCGGACTCCTAACGATACAACCCGTGCCGCGCGATGTACTCCCGCACCGGCTCGGGCACGAGATAGCGGATGGACCGTCCGGCCGCGACCCGCGCCCGGATCGCCGTGGCGGAGACGTCGAGCGCGGGCACCTCCACGACGCGCGCGATCAGCCGGCTCGTGGGCACGGCGAACCCCGGCCGCGCGAACACGACGACATCGGCGAGATCCGGGAGCGCCTCGACTTCGTACCAGTCGGGCAGGTCTCGGGCGGCGTCGGCCCCCAAGAGTAACGTGAAGCGGTTCCCCGGCTCGCGGGCGGCGAGCGCCCGCAACGTGTTGACCGTGTAGGACGGGGCCGGCAGCGTGAGCTCGATCGCCTCGACCGCGAATCGCGGATTCCCGGCCGTGGCGAGCTCCAGCATGGCGACGCGCTGCGCCGGGAGCGCGATGTGCCCCCCTCCCCCTCCCCCTCCCCCCCCCACTACCTGCTTGAGCGGCTGCTCCCGTGCCGGCATGAAGCGCACGCGCGCGTCCAGCGCCTCGGCAACCGTTTCGGCCACGACCAGGTGCCCCAGATGCACCGGGTCGAACGATCCTCCGAACAGCGCCTCCACCGAGGGGGGGGGGTGCGGGATGAGAGGGCTTACGGCGCGCCGGCGCCGGAGGAGCCGGGGGGCGACGGTGGGCACCGTTGCGCCAGGCCGTCCGCGTGCGGATAGAACCGCTGCAGATGCGCGCAGGTCTCCCGGCGCTCCTCGTCGTAGCCGATGGCCCGGTAGCTGTCCACCAGCCGGAGCAGCGCGTCGGGGGCGCGGGAGGCGTCGGGATAATTCGCCACGACGTCCTTGAAGTAGATGATCGCGGAATCGAAGGCCCGGCGGCGGAAATAGAACAGGCCGTTCTTGTAGGCCTTCTCGGCGAACCACTCGCGGAGCCGCCGGACGTGCAGCTGCGCCCGGGTGGCGGCGTCGGTGCCGGGGAACCGGCCCACCAGCTCCTGGTAGACGGCGAGCGCCGTCTGGCCGTAGGAGGGATCCAGATCAGGGCGGCGCCAGAGCCGCAGGTTGGCGTCGCCCGCGCGCAGCAGCGCGACCGGGGCGTAGGGGCTCGCGGGAAACTGATCGGCCACCCGGCGGAACTCGTGCGCCGCTTCCACCCGCTCGCCCGTCTGGAAGTACGACTCCGCGAGGAAGTAGCGGGTTTCGGCCTCTTCCGGTCGCCCCGGCTCGAGCTCCGCCAGGACGCGCTGGAACGTGGCGAGCGACTGCCGGAACGCCCCGCGCCGGAACTCGGCGCGCCCGCGGTCGAGCAGTCGCTCCGGCGCGGGCGTCGCCGCCGGTTTCGGCCCGCCGCCGCAGGCCGTCGCCAGGAGCAGCGCCCCCACCGCCCATCCGCTCCCGGCCCGCGCCAGCCGGCTCACGGTGTTTCGGCCTTCCCCAGGGCGTTGATCTTGGCTTGGGCACGCTGGGCGAGGGTGTCGCCCGAGGTGCCGCCAGTCAGCGCCTGCTGATAGCTCTCCAGCGCCCCCGCGACATCGCCTTGGGCGAGGCGCACGTCACCCAAGCCCAGGAAGGCGCCGCGGACGACGTCGATCGATGCGCCGGGCGCCGTGGCACGGCGGAACCAATCCTCGGCCGCAACCGGCTCTCCGCGCTCGAGGGCGACCTGGCCCTCGAGCAGGGCGCACAGGCCCAGACCCTCGCGCGCCGCGTCGGAGACGGCGGGCTCCCGTTGCCGTCGGATCACGCCTTCGAACACGGACACGGCCAGCCGGCAGTCCCGCGCCCGGACCGCCGCCAGGCCATACAGGTAGAGCAGCGAATCGGCGGCCCGCGCGTCGGCCGCGGCGGCGACCGCGGTGGGCAGTAGGGCCAGGGCGTCGGCGGTGTCCCCGCGCTCCGCCGCTTCGAGCGCCACGAGCCGGGCGTACCGGCCGAGCGGCCGCCCGGGCGCCACCGCGCGCAGGCCGGTGAGCGCGATCGCGACCGCGGTCCGATCGTTGACCGTCAGCGCGGCTCGGATGACGCGCTCCAGGCCGTCGGCGGCCTCTTCGGCGCGGGATTGGTCTTCGCCAGCGAGAGCCCGGTACTCGGCCGCCGCGAGCGCGTAGCTCTCCGTGTGCAGCGCCGCCGCCGCCGTCTTCGCGTGCAATGCGGCGCTGCCGGGGTTCACCTTGAGGCCCAGCTGGTACTCGGCCAGCGCGTCGTGAAACTGGCCCGCCGCGTAGGCGCGGTCGCCCAACTCCTCGTGGTTGGCGGCGCTGCGGGTGCAGGCGAGGGTCACGGTGAGGAGCGCCGCCCAACCCCGGCGACGGCTCATGATTTCTTCTTGCGCTTTTTGCCCGCGACCGCGGCCGCCGGTTGCGGCGCGGCCGCCGGCACGTCGTTCCGGTCGAGCATCGCGAGATACGCTTCCACCCTGGGGTCCTCCGGTCGTCGCTCCCGGCAGGCCCGCCACACGTCGCGCGCCACCAGGCCGTCGCCGGCGAGGTAACAGGCGAGGCCGAGCATCGCGGCGGCATCGAGAAAGTGCGGCCGCTCGCGCACGATGATCTCGAACTGCGCGCGCGCCTGGAGCGCGTGGCCCGCCTCCAGCAGCAACCGCCCCAGCTTATACCGCAGATCGTGAAACGTGGGTCCCAAGGCCAACGCCGCCTCGTATTGCGCGACCGCCTCGGTCAACCCGCCGGACTCGACGTAGGCTTGGGCAAGGGCGGCATGCTGGTTGGCGAGCTTCGCGGCGACGTGAGCCGGGAAGCCCTGCTGCGGCTGTCCGCCGACCTGCCCCGCCCGGCGCAGGGCGGCGGTCGCTTCCGCCTCGCGGCCTAGCTCGTTGAGCACGAGCGCGCGGTGGATCAAGGCCTCGACGTAGCGCGGGTTCAGGGCAAGCGCCCGGTCGAGCTGCGCCAGGGCGTTCTCCGGCTGCCCGACCAGGGAATACGACAGGCCGAGCAGGTGATGCGCGTCGGCGAAGGCGCGGCCCGACTCCACGACTTCCTCGAGCAGATGGATCGCGCCGTAATAGTCCTGGAGCTGGAACCGCTCCTGGGCCTGCACGACCCGATGCTCAGGACTGACGTCCATGGATCTCCTCGTACCAGCGCACGAACCGCCGGATGCCTTCCTCGATCTTCACGCGCGGCTGGAACCCGAGCTCCCGCCCGGCGCGGCGCAGGTCGGCGTCCGTCACGCGCACGTCGCCTGGCTGGTCGGGCGCGCGCTCGATCTGCGGCGTGCGGCCCAGCGTCCGGCCGATCAGGGCGA
Organism: Gemmatimonadales bacterium; assembly: GCA_050732995.1. Classification (GTDB taxonomy): domain Bacteria; phylum Gemmatimonadota; class Gemmatimonadetes; order Gemmatimonadales; family GWC2-71-9; genus JBOHSA01. The sequence continues at coordinate 35,505 of JBOHSA010000083.1, forward strand.
TCAGGCGATCGAGCCGGACCCGCTCCCCGCCGCCGATATTGACCACCTCGCAAACGCCGTCCCGGTCGGGCCGCGCCGTCCACTCCAGGGCCGCCAGGACGCCGTTCAGCACGTCCGTAATATAGGTATAGTCGCGCTCGCTCGATCCGTCGCCGTGCATCTGCAGCGGCTGCCCGCGGGCGATCCGATCGGTGAACCGATGGATCGCCAGGTCGGGACGCTGCCGCGGGCCGTAGACCGTGAAGAAGCGCAGACAGATGATGCGCGTCCCGTACAGGTGCGCGAAAGCCCGGGCCACGAGCTCCCCCGCCCGCTTGCTCGCCGCGTAGGGCGAGATCGGCGAATCGGCGGGGGCATCTTCGGCGAACGGCGCCGGCGTGGCGTCGCCGTACACCGAGGACGAGGAGCCGAACACCACCCGACGCACGCCGGCCCGGCGCGCGGCTTCGAGTACCCGCGCGGTCCCCGTGACGTTCGTGTCCTGGTAGCCCGCGGGGTCCTCGAGCGACGGGCGCACGCCCGGCTTGGCCGCCAGGTGCAGCACCGCCTCGACCCCCTCGAGCGGCGGCACCGCCCGGGCGACGTCCGCTTCCAGCAGCCGGAAGCGCGCGTCCCGCCGCAGCCCCTCGAGATTCCGCTCCTTGACGGCCCGCGCGTAGAAGGGGTCGAAGTTGTCGACCCCGACGACCTCGTAGTCCCGCGCGACCAGGGCCTCGCAGACGTGCGAGCCGATGAAGCCCGCCGCGCCCGTCACCAGCACCCGCCGGCTCACCCGGGCTCCACCTCCACGGACCGGAAGGACTCGATGGTCCGCCGCAGCCCTTCGTCGAGCGACACGCGGGGCTCCCAGCCGAGCGTCGCGCGCGCGGACGTGATGTCGGGCTGCCGCACGCGCGGGTCGTCGGTCGGCAACGGCCGCTGCACAACCGCACTCTTGGCGCCCGTCAACGCGAGCACGCGATCGGCGAGCTGCCGCACCGTGAATTCGTGGGGATTCCCCAGATTGATCGGGTCCGCCGTCCCATGCTCGAACACACGGACGATCCCCTCGATGAGGTCATCCACGAAACAGAACGAGCGGGTCTGGGAGCCGTCGCCGTAGATAGTGAGCGGCCGGCCGTGGAGGGCCTGGACGATGAAGTTCGACACGACCCGGCCGTCGTTCGGCCGCATGCGCGAGCCGTAGGTGTTGAAGATCCGCACGATCCGCGTGTCGACCGTGTGGAACCGGTGATAGGCCATGGTCATCGCCTCGGCGAAGCGCTTGGCCTCGTCGTACACGCCGCGGGGACCGACCGGGTTGACGTTGCCCCAATAACTCTCCGGTTGGGGATGGACCAGGGGGTCGCCGTAGACCTCGGAGGTGGAGGCCAGGAGGAAGCGGGCCCCCTTGGCCCGGGCGAGGCCGAGCGCCTTGTGCGTGCCGAGGGAGCCCACTTTCAGCGTCTGGATCGGCAGCTCGAGGTAGTCGACCGGGCTCGCCGGGCTCGCGAAGTGGAGCACCCCGTCCACCGGCCCCTCGATCTCGATGAACGTCGTGACGTCGTGCCGCACGAACTGGAAATCGGGGTGATGCTCGAGGTGGGCGAGGTTGGTCGGGTGGCCGGTGATGAAGTTGTCCATCCCGATCACGCGGTGCCCGAGGGCCAGCAGCCGATCGCAGAGGTGCGACCCGAGAAACCCCGCCGCCCCCGTTACGAGGAGGCGCATGCCAGCCGGCGGCCGATGCTGTCGTAGGTGAACCCCGCGCGCGCCAGCCGATCCGGATCGTACAGGTTGCGGCCGTCCACGATCAGCGGCCGTGCCATCAGCTGCTGCATGCGGGCGAAATCGGGGTTGCGGTACTCGAGCCACTCCGTCACGATGGCCAGGGCGTCAGCGCCCTCGAGCGCGTCGTAGGCGTGCCGGGCGTAGACGGGGCGCTCGCCCAGGTGGGGGCGCGCGGCCTCGAGCGCCGCCGGGTCGTGGACCCGCACCGTCGCCCCGGCCCCGAGCAGCGCGTCCACGAGCACCAGGGCCGGACTCTCGCGCACGTCGTCGGTTTCCGCTTTGAAGGCGAGCCCCCAGACGGCGATCGCGCGACCCCGCAGCTTGCCGTCGAAGTGTTTCTCCAGCTTCTCGAACAGCACCCGCTTCTGGCGCGCGTTGGCCGCCTCCGCCGCCTTGAGGATGTCGAGCGACATCCCGTGCTGCTCCGCGGTGTGCACCAGCGCCTTGACGTCCTTCGGGAAGCAGGAGCCGCCGTAGCCGGGACCCGGAAACAGAAAGGCCGGTCCGATACGGCGATCGGTGCCGATCCCCTTGCGCACCAGGGTGACGTCGGCGCCCACCGACTCGCACAGCCGAGCGATCTGGTTCATGAACGAGATCCGGGTCGCGAGCATCGCATTCGCCGCGTACTTCGTCATCTCGGCGGACGTCGTGTCCATGACGATCAGAGGATTGCCGGTCCGGACAAAGGGCGCGTACAGCTCTTCGAGGAGGCGGGCGGCCTCCGCCGATTCGACCCCGATGATCACCCGGTCGGGCTTCATGAAGTCTTCGACGGCCGCGCCCTCCTTCAGAAACTCCGGATTGGAGCACACGTGGAACGGCACCGTCGTGTGGTTGGCGATGGCCGCGCGGACGCGCTGCGCGGTGCCCACAGGCACGGTGCTCTTGGTGATCACGATCTTGGTGCGGTTCATGTGGCGGCCGATAGTCTCGGCCGCCGCCAACACGTGCTGCAGATCGGCCGAGCCGTCCTCGTCGGGGGGCGTTCCGACGGCGATCATGATCACGTCCGACTGCTCGATGGCGGCGCCGACCGCGGTGCTGAACACGAGGCGGCCCTCGCGCTGGTTGCGCACGACGAGCGGCTCGAGCCCCGGCTCGTAGATCGGGAGTCGGTTCCCCTTCAGCCCGGCGATCTTGGCGTCGTCGAGGTCGGCGCAGATCACGTCGTTCCCGGTCTCCGCGAGGCACGCGCCCACCACTAGCCCGACGTACCCCGTCCCGATGACGGCGACCTTCATGCGCGCGCCTCCGCCGCCCGGCCGGTCCCGAGCACATGGCGCGTGTCCACGACGACGCGCGCGTCCCGCGCCACCAGCGCGTAATCCACCGTCGAGTGATCGGTCACGAGCACCACGCAATCCACCGCCCGGAGGGTCTGCGCGGTGAGCGGCACGGACGCGAGCTCCACGATGTCTTCCCGCAGGGTCGGCACGTACGGGTCGTGGTAGGACACGATCGCCCCGCGCTGGTGCAGCAGGCGAATGATGTCAAGCGCCGGGCTCTCACGCACATCGCTGATATCCTTCTTGTATGCGACGCCGAGCACCAGCACCCGGCTCCCGCGCATGGCCTTCGATTGATCGTTGAGCCGGTCGATCACCTTGCCCACCCAGAACTCCGGCATTTCGGCGTTCACCTCGCCCGCGATCTCGATGAACCGCGTCTTGTAGTTCAGTGATCGCATCTTCCACGCGAGGTAATGGGGGTCGATCGGGATGCAGTGGCCGCCCAGGCCGGGGCCCGGCGTGAACTTCATGAACCCGAACGGCTTCGTGGCCGCGGCTTCGATCACCTCCCACACGTCGACGCCCAGCTTGTCGCACACGATGGCCATCTCGTTCACCAGGCCGATGTTCACGCTGCGGAAGGTATTCTCGAGGATCTTCACCAGCTCGGCCGTCTCGGTGGACGAGACCGGCACGAGCGTCTCGATGGCCGGCGCGTAGAGCGCGACCGTCACCCGGAGGCAGGTGGGCGTGATCCCGCCGACGATCTTCGGCGTGTTGCGGGTGCCCCAGCGGGGGTTGCCCGGGTCGACCCGCTCGGGCGAGAACGCGAGGAAGAAGTCTTCTCCGACCGCGAGGCCGGTGCTCTGGAGCGCCGGCAACATGAGCTCGCGGGTCGTCCCGGGATAGGTGGTGGACTCGAGGATCACGAGCTGACCGCGCCGCAGCGCCCGCTTCACCGACTCCGTGGCGGTCAGTACGAAGCTCACGTCCGGATCCTTGGTTTTGGACAACGGCGTGGGCACGCAAATCGAAACGGCGTCCGGCTCGTTGAGGCGCTTCAGATCGGTGGTCGCCTCGAACCGGCCCGCCGAGACCGCGCGGGCCACGTCGGCGGCGGGGACGTCCTGCACGTGCGACTCGCCCCGGTTCAGGCGGTCCACCACCGGCTGGCTGACGTCGAGGCCGATCACCCGGTACCCCGCCCGCACCAGCTCCATAGCGAGGGGCAGCCCGACATAGCCCAGGCCGACGATGCCGAAGAGCGCCGAACGGTCCTGGGCCTTGGCCATGAGGGCGTCAGCCGGCGTCGGTTTCGCGGCGGGGCTCACAGGGTCACCGGGGCGCCGCCGCCCGCCAGCGAGCGGGAGGCCGCTTCCAGCACGCGCACGACCCGCACGCCGTCCTCGGCACGCGCACCCGGCCGGGGCGGCTCGGAGCCGCGCGCGGCCCGGACGAAGTGATCGAGCTCGGCCGCCAGCGGCTCGACACTGGGAACTCGCGGGATGAAAATGTCGCCCTCCCGGATCGACAGACTCTCGCCGTAGGAGCCGTACTCCGGCGGCCGGTCCACGCCCTTGTCGTAGATCCGGAGCTTTTCGCGCGGCTCCATGTCATCGAACACGACCATTTTCTTGGCGCCGACCACCGTGAGCTTGCGTACCTTGTGCGGGTCGAGCCACGAGAGCTGCACGTGGGCCAGCGCCCCGGTGGTGAACTCCATGGTCAGAAACACCACGTCTTCCACCCCGGGCTGGAGATAGCTGCGCCCGTGGGCGGCGACGCGCACGGGGGCCTCATTCAGCAAAAAGAGCGCCACGGAGACGTCGTGCGGCCCGAAGCTCCACAGGGCGTTCTCGTCGGCCCGCACCTGACCCAGGTTCACGCGGAGCCCGTACAAATAGTAGATCCGGCCAAGGTCCCCTTGCTGGACCAGGCCGCGGAGCCGCTCCACGGCCGGGTGGTGCACGAGCAGATGCCCGGCCAGCACCGGGACCCGGCGCTCCGCGGCGCGCCGCGCCACCGCCTCCGCATCCCGTACGGTCAGGGCGAACGGCTTCTCCACCAGGCAGGGCTTCCCGGCGTCGACACAGCGCAAAGCCAGCTCGGCGTGGGTCCCCGCGGGGGAGGCCACGACCACGGCGTCCACGGCCGCCAGCAGGGCGCCGATCTCGGGGGTGACCAGGGCACCGGGATACTGGCGCGCGCACCGCTCCCGCGCGGCGGCGTCGACATCGCACACCGCCGCAAGCTCCGCCTCCGCCAGGCCGGCCACGGTGCGGACGTGATTCCGCCCCCACGCGCCCGCGCCGACGACCCCGATCCGCAGCCGCGTCACCGGTAGAACTCGCGGATGGCGTCGACCACGTAGGCGAGCTGCCCGGGCTCGAGCTCCGGGTAGATCGGCAGGGAAATGACTTCGGCCGCCGCCCGCTCGGTCTGCGGCAGGCTGCCCGGCCGGTACGCCAGGTGGGCGAAACACGGCTGGCGATGCAGGGGGAGGGGATAATAGACCGCGGTCCCGATTCCCTTGGCCTTGAGGTGTGCCTGCAGCGCGTCCCGCCGCTCGACCCGCAGCGTGTACTGGTGGAAAATATGGTCGTTGTCCCGCTCGATCATGGGCGGCTTGACCTGCGCGAGGTCCGCCAGCGCCCGCGAGTAATCCGCGGCGTGCTCGCGCCGTTTCGCCGACCAGCCGGCGAGATGGGGCAGCTTGGCGAGCAGCACGGCCGCCTGCAACGTGTCGAGCCGCGAGTTCGTCCCCACCTCATCGTGGTGGTACTGCTTGGCGCCACCGTGCAACCGCAGCCTACGCAGCCGCTCGGCCGCGGCGTCGTCGGACGTGACTATCATGCCGGCGTCGCCCCACGCCCCCAGGTTCTTGCTCGGAAAGAAGGAGAAGGCGGCCACCCAGCCCAGCTCCCCCGCCGCGCGCCAGGTGCCGGCGATCCGCCGCCGCGCGCCGATCGCCTGACAGGCATCCTCGATCACCTTCAGGCTGTGCCGCTTCGCGAGCGCCGTCACGCGCTCCAGGGGCGCCATTTGGCCGTACAGATGCACGGGGATGATCGCCTTGGTGCGCGGGGTAATGGCCGCTTCGACCGCGGCGGGGTCGAGGTTGAACGTGTCGGGGTCGATGTCCACGAACACGGGTGTGCCGCCCGCATTGTGGACCGCGCCCGCCGTCGCGAAGAAGGTGAACGCGGGCGTGACGACCTCGTCGCCCGGCCGGAGCTCCAGCGCCCGCAGGGGCAGCAGCAGCGCGTCGGTGCCGCTGGCGCAACCGATCCCGTGCCTGGCGCCCGCCAGCGTCGCGATCTCGGCCTCGAGCCGGGGGATCGAGGCCCCCATGATGAACTGCTGAGACTCGATCACCGCCTCGAGTGCCGGCAGCACCTCGCGCTTGATCGCGCGGTACTGGGCTACCAGGTCCAGCAACGGCACTTGCACGTCGTCGGTATCCTTAAAGGGCGCAACAATTTACCTAGGGGATCGGGGCGGGACAATCTGGCGCAGCCGTCCGCTGGATTCTTCGTACCCCGCGGCACAGACAGCGCAGGCCGCGCGGCCGTCGGCCGGGTGCAGCCGCTCGCCGCACTGGCACATCCATCCCACCCGGCGGGCGGGAACGCCGACCATGAGCCCGTAGGCGGGCACGTCGGCAGTGACAACGGCCCCCGCGCCGATGAAGGCGTATTCGCCCAGGGTCGCGCCGCAGACGATCGTCGCATTGGCGCCGATCGTCGAGCCGCGCCGGACCAGCGTGGGGCGGTATTCGTGGTTGCGGGGCACGTGGCTGCGAGGATTGGTCACGTTGGTGAATACGCACGACGGCCCGCAGAACACGTCGTCCTCCAACACGACGCCCTGGTAGATCGAGACGTTGTTCTGAATCTTGACGTTGTTCCCGATCCGCGTGCCGGGCATGACGACGACGTTCTGCCCGAGGTTGCACCGCTCCCCGATCACCGCGCCGGGCATGACGTGGCAGAAGTGCCAGATCTTGGTGCCGGCGCCGATGGTCGCGCCCTCGTCCACGAAACTCGACGGGTGAACGAAGTACGGGAGGGGGGGGGAGGCGGGCATCCTAGACGCCGACCACCTTCACCTCCAGCTCGAACTCGACGCCCGTCTTCTTGGCGACCGTCTTCTTGACGTGGTCGATGAGCTTCAGGACATCGCTGGCGGTCGCCGTGCCGCTGTTGACGAAGTAGTTGGCGTGCAACGGCGACACCTGCGCTCCGCCGATACGGAAGCCCTTGAGCCCCACTTCGTCGATCAGCATGCCGGCGGATTTGGGGCCGCCCGGGTTCCTGAAAGTGGAGCCGGCGCAGGGTTGGTCGAACGGTGTTCCCGCCTTGCGCCAGCGGAGCAGCTTGCCCTGCAGCTCTTTCAGCTTGGCGGGCGCTTCCTCGCCCAGGACGAGCTTGGCCTCGAGCACCACCACCTGGCCCAGGTTGCTCGCCCGGTACTTGAAGGGGATCTGCTTGCGGGTCAGGGTCTTGATCTTGCCCCTGGGGTCCATGACGGTCACCTCGGTGACCACCTCGGCGAACTCGGCCCCGTGGCAACCCGCGTTCATGTAGATGCCGCCGCCTACGGTGCCGGGGATCCCGATGAACCGCTCGACGCCGACGAACCCGGCCTCCGCCGTGCGCCGGGCCAGGAGCGGCGTCGGCATGCCGGCGCCCACGATGGCCGTGGCGCCTTTCATCTCGAACCGATCGAGCCCCTTCCCCATGCGGATCACCACGCCGGGGAACCCGCCGTCTTTGACCAGAACATTGGAGCCCAGGCCCAGCACCAGCCACGGCAAGCCGGCCTCGTCGGCGAGCTGCAGCGCCCGGACCACGTCCTCCGGATCGGCGGGGAGCACCAGGTAGCGCGCCGGACCGCCGAGCCGCCAGGTGGTGTAGCGGGCGAGCGGCTCGTGCTCCAGCACCTTCCCCTTGAACTTGACCTTGGGCGGTGGGGGCGGTGGGAGAGACGCTTTCGCGGCGCTCGGTTTGGCTACGCGCCCACGGGCCGCGGGGCGCGGTTTGGCGGCGCCGACCTTGCGGCGTCCAGCGACGGGTTTCCGACGGTCGTTTTTTCGTGCCATTCCTGGAGACTCCTCACGCTCCCGGCTCGGCTGCGGAGCGCAATGATCGCGTCACATGCGGCGCTGGCCGCCGACATGGTCGTAGTGTACGGCACCCGGTGAACCAGCGCCGCGCGCCGAATGGCGTAGTCGTCCGCCTGCGTGAACTTCCCGAGGGGCGTGTTGATCAACAGGTGCGCTTCGCCCGACACGATCAGGTCGATCGCGTTCGGCCGCCCCTCGTGCACCTTCAAGACCCGTTCGGCGGGGATCCCGCGCGCACGGAGATACTTCTGCGTGCCCTCGGTGGCAAGAATCCGGAACCCCAGCTCGTGGAACCGCCGGATGATCGGCACCACCGTCGGCTTGTCCGAATCGTTCACCGTCACGAACACCGCGCCGCTCAAGGGCAGGCTGCCGTCGGCGGCGATCTGCGCTTTGGCGAACGCCATCCCGAAGCTGTCGGCGAAGCCCATGGCCTCGCCCGTGGAGCGCATCTCCGGGCCCAGGACGCTATCCACGCCGGGCAGCTTGGTGAAGGGGAAGACCGCCTCCTTCACCGCCACACCCGGGAGCGGAAGCTCATCGGGAAGCCCCAGCGCGTCCAGGGTGTGCCCCACCATGGCCGCGGCGGCGAGCTTGGCCAGCGGCACTCCGGTCGCCTTGCTGACAAACGGCACCGTGCGGGACGCCCGCGGGTTCACCTCCAGCACGTAGACCACATTCCCCTTGATCGCGAACTGGACATTGATCAGGCCGACCACCCCCAGGGCCTCCGCGAAGGCTTTGGTGTGACGGCGCATCTCTTCCACCTGGCGGTCGCCGATCAGGTAGGGAGGCAGCACGCAGGCCGAGTCGCCCGAGTGGACCCCGGCGTCCTCGATGTGCTGCATCACGCCGCCGATGACCGTGCGGCGCCCGTCGGCGATCGCGTCCACGTCCGCCTCGAAGGCGTCCTCCAGGAACCGGTCGATGAGCACGGGGTGGTCCGGGGCGACGCGGACCGCCCGGGCGAAGTAGTCGCGCAGCGACCCCTCATCGTACACGATCTCCATGGCCCGGCCGCCGAGCACGTAGGACGGCCGCACCAGGACGGGATAGCCGATGCGCGTGGCCGCCGCCAGCGCCTCCTCCAGGGAGCGGGCGATCCCGTTCGGCGGCTGGGTCACGTCGAGCCGGCGGGCCAGGGCCTCGAACCGCTCGCGGTCCTCGGCGATGTCGATCGCGTCGGGCGGCGTGCCGAGAATCGGCACGCCAGCCGCCTCGAGCGGTTTGGTGAGCTGCAGCGGCGTCTGGCCGCCGAGCTGCACCACCACACCACGCGGCCGCTCCCAGCGCACGATCTCGATGACGTCCTCGAACGTCAGCGGCTCGAAGTAGAGTTTGTCCGAGATGTCGAAGTCGGTGGAGACGGTCTCGGGATTCGAGTTGATCATGATGGTGCGGAACCCCAGCTCGCGAAACGCCAGGCCGGCCCGCACGCAGCAGTAGTCGAACTCGACGCCCTGCCCGATGCGGTTGGGGCCGCTGCCGAGAATCACGATCCCGTTCTCGCCCAGCGGCTCCGATTCGTTCTCGTCATCGTAGGTCGAGTACAGGTAGGGCGTACGCGAGGGGAACTCGCCCGCGCAGGTGTCCACCATCTTGTAACTGGGATGCACCCCGAGGGCCCATCGCCGCTCTCGAAACGCCGCCTCGGTGAGGCCGCGCAGGTCGGCCAGTTGGCGATCGGAGAAACCCAGCCGCTTCATGCGCCGGACCGATTCCGCACCCGGCTCGGGGAC
>JBOHSA010000084.1:0-40276 GCA_050732995.1 Gemmatimonadales bacterium
TGACGGTGACCTGCGTTTCGGGGTCCACCGTCAGGCCGTACCAATCGCGGTACTTCGCCGCGAGGGCGTCCCGGAGCCGCTTGGCCCCCCAGGTGATGGCGTACTGGTTCAGGTCGTCGCGGATGGCACGCGCCGCCGCCTGCTTGAGCGCCTCCGGCGCGGGGAAGTTGGGGAAGCCCTGGGCGAGGTTGATCGCGCCGTGCTCGTTCGCCAGACGGGTCATCCCGCGGATCACCGACTCGGTGAACGCGTGGGTGCGGCGGGCGGTCTTCATTGTCCCCAATGTTAACGCGGGGCGACGCGCGCGTGTGACCCAGGTCACGGGTCGGATGGTGGCGGGGTTCTAGCCAGGCCGAACGTCGGGCCGCAGATTGGGGGCCGATGGGGCGCCCCCCGTGCGAGTGACAACCAACCGGCCCGGGCCCGCCAGGCGTTCGGCGGGCCTTCTTGTTCGCCGTCTGCCCCCCCCGCCCCCCCCCTCCCCGCTCCCCCGCCGGCCTGTGCGGTGGCTAGGCCTCGTGGCGCTGGCGGTGGCGGCCGCCACGTGCCGCGATGCCCCCCTCACCGGGCCCGGTCGCGGTGGCGTCGCTCGGCTGGCCTTCCAACCGGTGCTCGCTCCGGGCGCCGAGCTCGCGACGTTCGGCATCACCATCGACAGCCTGCGCGTCGTCGTCATCCGGCCGGTGGCGGACACGCTCGAGGACACGACCGCCTTCGTCCATCCGGATTCCGCCACGATCCAGCTGGCGGTGACGGTGCTGATGCAGCAGCCGGCCGAAACCCTCATCGTCGCCTTCGAGTTCCACGGGGCCGGCCTCGTGCTGTTCGCCGGCGAGGATAGGGCCGAGGTGATCGCCGGGCCGCCCGGCACAAACGCGCCGATCACTGATACCCTGACGTTCGTTGGCCCGGGGAGCGGGCTGACGAACCTCGACGTCCAGCCGGTCGACACGGTCATCCAGCTGGGCGATTCGCTGCGGTTCCGCGTGACCGCCGATCAGGCGGGCGCGCCGCTGACGCAGTTTTTCGTCGCGTGGACGACGAGCGACACCCTGATCGCGCGGATCAACCACGCAGGGGTGCTGCGCGCCCCGCCCGCGCGCAACCGCGTGTACGTGAAAGTCCGTGCGCCCAACGGCGTGGTGGACTCGACCTCGGTGACCTTCGTCCCGCCGGCGACCACCATCGCCCAGGCGGGGGGAAACGGACAGAGCGGCACCGTGGGCACGCTGTTGCCCCAGCCGATCCGGGTGCGCGTGACCGCCGGGGATGCCCTGGGAGTGAAGGGGACGCTCGTGACGTTCGCGGTCACAGGCGGCGGTGGCTCGGTCGCGCAGGGCGTCGTCGTCACCGACGACACGGGGTTCGCGCAGACGACTTGGACCCTCGGCCCGACCCCCATCGCCCAGAGCGCCACGGCCACCGCGACGGGGCTCGCTGGGTCCCCGGTGGGCTTCACGGCGACGGCGATCGCCGGTCCGGCGTCGCAGCTCGTCTTCACCGTCCCGCCGGCGACGACGCCGGTGGGCACGTCGATCACGCCCGCCGTCGAAGTCACCGCCCGCGACGCGGGGGGGAACACAGCCACGACCTTTACGGGCGACGTGTCGATTGCCATCGGGACGAATCCGAGCGGCGGCACGGTCTCGGGCACGACGACCATGACGGTCGTGGATGGTGTGGCGACGTTCTCGGACCTGAGCATCGGCAACCCCGGCACAGGGTACACGCTCATCGCCAGCGCGCCCGGCCTGCCAGACGGTACGAGCGCCGCGTTCGACATCCTGCCGCCCATCGGGGGACGCTTCTGGCTCAACGCCGGCGGCGGGAATTGGAGCAACCCGGCCAACTGGAGCGGCGGCGTGGTGCCGGCACCGACCGATACCGTGTTCATCTCCCTCGACGGGACGTACACGGTCACGCTCGATGTGAGCGACACCGTCGCATTCCTCTTCCTGGGCGGCGGCACGGGGACGCAGACGCTCTCGGCCACGAGCCGCACGTTCCGGGTCGACTCGGCCGCCTCGATTCTCCCCGGCGGCGAGCTGAGCTTCGTCAACGTAACGCTCGAGGGGAGCGCCACAGGCGCCGGGGTGGTCAACCAGGGCACTCTGCGGATCGAGAGCGGCACCGTCGCACCGGCGCTCGCCAACGACGGCCTCGCCGTGCTCCGCGGCGCGGTCACGTTCACCAGGACGGTCTCCACGACGCCCGGATCGGTGTTCCGGGTGGAGGGAGACGCCTTCTGCTGCACGGCGGTGGCGACGGTCGCGAACGACTTCTCGAATCTCGGGACGATCGAGCTGGTGGCGGTGAACGCGTCGGGGACGTCGGCCGAGCTCGGGGTGACGAGCGGGACGCTGGTGAACGCGGCGGGGGGTCAGATCAACGTGCTGGCCGGGACCGGGGGCGCGCGGAACCTGACGGCGCAGCTCGACAATCAGGGGACGGTGACGGTGGAGGAGCCGCTCACGGTCACCAAGGCGTCAGCGGCGCACACGAACAGCGGGACAATCGCGCTGACGGGCGGCAACCTGACGCTGAACCAGTCGGGGACGAGTCCGAGCTTCACGACGAGCGGGACGATCACGATCGCGAGCGGCCTCACCCTGAGTGTGAACTTCGGGGTGTTCGACTACGCTGGTGGGGCAATCGGGGGGTTGGGGGCGCTGGCGTTCGCGAACGCGACGGCGGCACTGACGCCGTCGCTCACCAACGACACCCTGACCCTGTCGTTCGTGAACAGCACGGTGAACGGTCCCGGGACGCTGGGGAACGCGGTGGGGCGGACGCTCGTGGTCCAGAGCTCGGCGCTCAACGCGCCGGTCGCGAACCAGGGGGTGTTGACGCTGCTGGGGGCGACGGGGTTGAACGGGGCGGTGACGACGGCCGGGGGCTCGACGTTGCGGGTGGAGGGGGACGCGTTCTGCTGCACGGCGGTGGCGACGGTCGCGAACGGGTTTACGAATCTCGGGACGATTGAGCTGGTGGCGGTGAACGCGTCGGGGACGACGGCGCAGCTGACAGTGACGAGCGGGACGCTGGTCAATGCGCCGAGCGGCCAGATCAACGTGCTGCCGGGGACGGGAGGCGCCCGGACGCTGACGGCGCAGCTGGACAATCAGGGAACCGTGAAGGTAGAGCAGGCGGTGGCGATCAACCGGCCGGCTGCGGCCCACACGAACAGTGGCCTGATCGAGATCGCGGGTGGGCAGACTCTGACCTTGACCGGCACCGGGACCACGCTGACCAATGAGCCCGCGGGGACGATCCGCGGCAGCGGTGCCCTGAACGTCTCGGCCATCGGCTTCACCAATGACGGGGGCATCGTCCCGGGAACCTCCCCCGGCCTACTCCAGGTGACCGGTGCCGTGCCGATGAGCGGGACGGCCGCGCTCAACATCGAGTTGGGCGGTTTGGCGGCCGATACATTGCACGACCAGCTCGCCGTGAGCGGGGCCGCCACCCTCGCCGGGACGTTGAACGTAACGTTGATCGGCGGGTTCACACCCAGTATCGGCAACAACTTCACGATCCTCACGGCCGGATCCCTCTCCGGGACCTTTGGTGCTCCGAATCTCCCCACGCTACCGGTGGGCAGCGCGTGGCAGGTCACCTACGGTGCCGCGGACGTGGTGCTGTCCGTCGTGACGTCGAGCCAGGCGCCGGTGATTCTCTGGACCAATCCGGCCGACGGTAATTGGAGCAATCCAGCCAACTGGAGCACGGGCGTGATGCCCGCTCCTGCCGATTCGGTCGTCATCACGCTCGCCGGTACCTACACCGTCGCGCTCGACGTCGCGACGAGCGTCGCCTTCGTCAACCTCGGCGGCGCGAGCGGGATGCAGACGCTGGCGATCGGCGGGCAGACGCTTACGCTCGGCAATGGCGGCGCGGTGAACGCGGCGACAGGCATCCTCAACCTCAGCGCGGGTACGCTGACTGGCGGGGGCACGCTGACCGTTGACGGTACCATGAACTGGACGGGCGGCACGATGTCCGGGGCGGGGGTGACCCGGATCGGGACCGGCGGTTTGCTGAACATCGCGGGTGCCGGGACGAAGACGTTCTCGACGCGGACGGTGGTGAATGCGGGGCAGGTGGTGTGGAGTGGGGGCCAGATCAACAGTGGGCTCGGCGCGGTATTGCAGAACCAGGCGGGGGCGACGGTCGACGTGCAGGCGAACGCGCCCTGGGCTTTCAACACGGGGGGCAGCCTGCCGCGGCTGAGCAACTTGGCCGGGGGGGTGGTGAAGCGGACGGTGGGGACGGGGACGGCGACGCTGGACGGGCTGGTGGACAACAATGGGACCCTGGACGTGCAGACGGGTACCCTGCTGCTCTCGGGAGGTGGGACAAGTAGCGGTACGTTCACGTCCGGGAGTGGAGCCGTCTTGGATTTCGGGGCGGGGACCTACACCCTCGGTGCCACGTCGAAGGTGAGCGGGGCTGGCCTGGTCAACTTCTCGCTCGGCGCGGTCACCGTCGGCGGGACCGCCGCCAACGCCTACGACGTGACGGGCACGACGCAGATCGTCGGCGGAACGGTCACCTTCAACACGGCGGACTCCGTCCGGCTCACCACGCTCCAGCTCCGCGGTGGGGCCATGCAGGGAGCGGCGCCATTCGTGATTCGTGGGACCGGGTCGTGGACCGGCGGGACGCTGAGCGGGCCGGCCGGGTCGGTGCTGCAGATCCCGACGGGTGTGACGCTTGCGATTGGAGGCACGACGAGCAAGACCTTCACCGCGCGAACGATTCTGAACCTGGGCACGGTGAACTGGACGGCCACCACGATCAATGCGAGCGACGGCGCGACGTTCGACAATCAGCCCGACGCCGCGTTCAACGTCAGCGCCGTGGCAAGCTGGGCCGGCTCCGGCACCCCCGTGCCGCGGATCGAGAACCGCGGCCGGGGGACGATCAAAGTCACCACGGCGGGCACCACGTCCATCGGGCCGAGCGTCGTGGTCAACAACACCGGGACGCTCGACATTCAGGCCGGCGCCACGCTGAAGGTCAGCGGCGACTTCAACAACCTGAGCAACGGCGGCGAGCTGCTGGGCTCCGGCACCCTGGACGTCAGCGGCTCCGCGAAGGTAGCCAACAACGGGGTCGTGCGACCGGGCATGTCTCCGGGGATTCTCACCATCGCCGGCAATTGGCCGCAGCCGACTGGTTCGACCCTGGTCGCGGAGGTGTTTGACCTGACGGCGGGCACCCAGCACGACCAGCTGAAGGTGACGGGCGCCACCAGCATCGGCGGTGCTTTGCAGGTCGTCGGGAACGGGGTCTTCGTGCCGAAAGTGGGTGAGTTCGTCACAGTGCTCACGTACGGCGCATTCACGGGGCAGTTCGCGATCACCTACTCGAGCATCCCGCCGGCGCGACAGGTCACCTACACCGCGACCGGCCTCGTCCTGACGTGGTGAAGTGAGAAAGGCGTCGAGGACGCTTCTCCTCGACGCCTCTCCTTGGCGTCTTTGTTCGACGCCTGCTTGACGCCGTTAAAACCGCAGTTTGATATCGATATCCACCAGAATCACATCCGGCACGTCGACGAACAGAATACGGTTCTCCACTCGCCGGATGATCAGCTTCTGGATCGGTCCTTTGCCCTTGCCCTTCCCCATGTTGCCGCGGCGGTAGTAGACCACGCGGTCGCCGCCCACGACCACGATCCGCACCACGTCGTATCCCTGCTTCACCAGCACTTCCCGCGTGACCGCGATCGCGCGGTCGTGGGACACAGCATAGTGCTTGGGGCCCTTGCCCTGGGCAGCCGCCGGCAAGGCTGTGCCGGCCAGCGCGAGGAACAGCGGAAGGATCAGGCTCGTGCGCTTCAGCATGGGATCTCCAGGTCCGAGAATCGAACAGCGCGTTCCTACACCGCACGCGCAGGGAGTTCCCGCGGTGTGACGCCCGTCACTCCCCCGGCGTCGTCACCTTGCGGAACCCCGCCGGCACCACGAACAGGCTGTCGGGCTGGGGGACGCGCGAGAGCACGAACAGCTCCACGCTGTACGAGCCGTCTTCGTCCAGCTCCTGCGTCATGACGGGGAAGCCGTATTTCTTGAGCTGCGCCTGCGCCTTGGCCGCCCAGCCGCCGCCGCCCCGTTCCTCCCCACCCTGCCGGCGGAACGCTTTCATCTGCGACTCGAACAGCGAGCGGAAATCGGCGTCCTGGGTCGCCCAGATGATGGAGACCGCCTCGCCGTCGCCTCCCGTGACCCGGTAGGCCGTACAGCGCAGCCCGTTGATCGTTTGGGTCTTCCCCAGCGGCTCCACCTTCAGATCCTTCTCTGCTTCCTCGGGCGCTTCGGGGATCGGGAGGCGGGCGAGGTTGACCTCGTAGTAGGCGCGCTGGCCCGGCATGACGCTCTGCATCACGCTGGTTTCGGCGTTCAGGATCATGTACGCCCGCCCGCCGCCCGGCATTTCGCCCACGTCGGTGCGGAACCGGCTGCCCTTCACCAGCGTGGTGGATTGCTCGAGCGAGGCGCCCAGCTCGACCAGCCGCTCCAGGGTGAGCGCGAAGATCTTGTCCCGATCCTCCCCGGCGTGCTCCGCGACCGCCTCAGCCGAGATGCTGGCCCGCTTGGTCGTGAGCGTCCCCTCGAACCGCTGGGCCGGGGCGGCGCCGGCAACGCTCAAACTCGCCACAAGTACGGCTCGCCACATGCCGACCTCCCTTACTTCAGGAGCAGCTTTGCGATCGTATGAAGCTGCATGTTGCTCGTGCCTTCGTAGATGGTGCCGATCTTCGCGTCGCGGTAGAACTTCTCGACCGGGTATTCCTTGGTGTAGCCGTAGCCGCCGAACAGCTCGACGCCCAGCGAGGTCACCCGTTCGGCGACCTGGGAGGCGAAGAGCTTGGCCATCGCCGCCTCCATCGTGTACGGCTCCCCGGCGTCTTCCAGCCGGGCCGCGTTGTACACCATGAGCCGCGCCGCCTCGAGCTCGGTGGCGGCCTGGGCCAGCTGGAACTGCACGCCCTGGAACTCGGCCACCGGTGTGCCGAACTGCTGGCGCTCCTGCACGTATTTCGTGGCCGCCGCGAGCGCTCCGCGCGCCACGCCGATCATCTGCGCGCCGATGCCGATGCGGCCGGTGTTCAGGGTCTCGATCGCCACCTTGTAACCCTTGCCCACCTCGCCGATCACGTTCGCCGCCGGCACCTCGCAGTGGTCGAGGATCAGCTCGGTGGTGCTCGAGGCGCGGATGCCGAGCTTGTCTTCCTTCTTGCCGACGCTGAAGCCCCGAAAGCCGCGCTCGACGGCGAAGGCGGTGATCCCCTTGTAGCCTTGGGTGAAGTCGGCGTTCGCGAACACCATGTACAACCCGGCCTCGGCGCCGTTCGTGATCCAGAGCTTGCGGCCGTCGAGGATCCAGGTGCCGCCGTGCCGCGTCGCCTTGGTCTCGAGCCCGAAGGCGTCCGACCCGGAGCCGGGCTCGGAGAGGGCGTAGGCGCCCACCAGGTCGGAGGCGAGCCGGGGCAAATAGCGCCGCCGGACATCCTCGCTCGCCCACTTGAGCAGCAGGGCGTTGACCAGCGTGTTCTGCACGTCCACGAAGATCGCCGTCGAGGCGTCCACCGCGGATAGCTCTTCCACGGCGAGCACCGTCATGAACAAGCTGCCGCCGGCGCCGCCGTGTGCTTCGGGAATCTCGATGCCCATGAGGCCCAGCTCGAAGAACTTCGGGATGAGCGCGGTATCGAGCGCCGCCGCCTTTTCCATGGCGGCGACGCGCGGCCGCACCTCCTGTTCCGCGAAGTCGTGCACGGCGTCGCGAAACATCGACTCTTCTTCGGAGAGCCGGGTGAGGGCCGGCGCACCCGTGGTGGTCGACATGGGGGGAAATCTACCCCCTGCTCCCCTGGCCGTCAGCCAGCGACCTTCAGTTGGTCGGTTGCGGCGGCCCGTCCGAATTCCCGATATCGATGGCGACTTTCCACCCGCCGTCGGGCTGCCGTTTCCACACCGTCACATAGCTCCCGCGACCGACCAGGACCCGGCCCCGCGCGTCGCGCCGCCGGTTTTCGGAGCGGCCCACGGTGTACCCCAGGTCCCCCGAGGCGGCGACCTCGGCGGCGGTAGGCTCCCACGTGAGGGTGTACGACGTGTCGGCGAAGAGCGGGCCCATCAACTCGCGAATCGCCGCATGTCCCGTCACCACCCCGCCCTGGCCGAACATCGCGCCGTCCCCGGCGAACGCGGCCACCCAGCCGTCCACCCGGTGACGGGCCGTGGCCTGAGCGAACGCCCGATCCGCCTCCATCAGGGCGGCGCGGTGTGTCGCCCCGTCCACGGCGGGATCGCAGGCCCCGACGATGCACAGGGGCACCATCCACCGCGTTTTCATGGCCTTGCCGCTCCGGGTCTGGGGGTGCAGAAAAGCTGCCTCTGCCAGGTGGCCAGGCGCACGTCAGAGCATTGCGAACCTTCAACCCTTTGGGCCCGCGGGCCATCCAACCGGCTTGAAACGGAGCCGTGCCGGGCGTCGTACTGTTGCCCGTCCGCCGCTCCTCAACCGGAGACCCGACTATGAAACGCGCCCTCGCCGCCGTCGCGCTTCGCGTTTGCTCACCCCTCCTCTCGACCGGCGCCCAGCAGGTCGAGCGTCATGTGCTGGCCGGGGCCGACGTGGCGATCTACAATCTGGCCGGCGTCGCGCGACTCGCGCCCGGCACGGGCCGGGACGTCGTGGTCGAGCTGACCCGGGGCGGGCGGGACGCCGCGGACCTCGAGATCGCGACGGGAGAGATCCGCGGTCGCGAGACGCTGCGCGTGCTCTATCCCGACGACCGTGTCTCGTACACCCCCGGGCGAGATTACGGCGGGAGCTCGACACTCCGGGTGCGCGAGGACGGCACCTTCGGCGAGAGCGGCAATGACCGGGAGTTCCGGGGCGGGGGCGGTCGTCGCGTGACGGTCACCACCGGGCGCGGCGGCCTCGAGGCTTACGCCGACCTGCGCATCACCGTACCTGCCGGACAGAAGATCGCCGTCTATTTGGGCGTGGGTCGCGTGTTCGTCTCCAACGTGGCGGGAGAGCTACTGGTGGACGTCGCCGCCGCCGAGATCACGGCCGAGGGGACCCGCGGCTCGTTGAACTTGGACACGGGCTCGGGCGCGATCGGCGTGACGGGAGCCGAGGGGCCGGTGCGGCTGGATACGGGCTCGGGGAACGTGGATGCCACACGGGTGCGCGGGCCGGGGCTCAGCATCGATACCGGCTCGGGCAACGTCACTGTGTCCGACGCCGACGTCGCCAGCCTGCTCGTTGATACCGGCTCGGGGAGCGTGGACGCCACTGCGGTGCGCTCTCGGGAGATGTCTATCGACACGGGAAGCGGCTCGGTCGAGCTCGCCCTGCTTGGGGACGTGGATCGGCTGGAGATAGACACCGGCTCGGGGAGCGTGACCGTTACGATGCCGGCGTCGCTCGGCGCGGAGATCGAAGTCGAGACCGGCAGCGGGTCCATCGATCTCGGGTTCCCGGTGGAGCTCCGGCGGTTCGCGCGCGACCATCTCATCGGAAAGATCGGGGACGGGCAGGGGCGGATCACGATCGAGACGGGGTCGGGGAGCATTCGCCTAGTGCGGGGGTGAGCCCTCAGCTCTCGGTGAGACGCTCCAGGTCCCGACGCTCCTTCTTCGTCGGCCGGCCCTTGCCCGTGTAGGCCGGCGCCGGCGCGATCCGGAGCTGGTCGGCGAGCCGCGCGCGCGCCGCGACGCTCTCGGACAACTCCTCGTAGAGCCCGCGGGCTTCACTGGCGGACCCGCGGCGGGGAGAGAGGTTACGAACGACGAGGTGAAAGTCATACGGCGACTTCCGGACGCGCATCGTATCGCCCACCTTCACGGCCTTCCCCGGCTTGGCTCGCGCGCCGTTGACCAGCACCCGGCCGCCGGCGATCGCTTCCGCCGCGAGCCTGCGGGTCCTGTAAAACCGCGCGGCCCACAGCCAGCGGTCGAGGCGCGTCGAATCGTCAGGCACGCTGCCTCAAGCGCTTGATCAACTGGATCTGCCCGGCGTGATACAGGTCATGGGACGCGATGCCGTACATATGGGCCGCGTTGCTCCACGACGAGCGCCAACCCTTGGCTGCCAGCCGGGACGAGGGGAACCGGGCGATGACCGCCCGGAGCAGTTGGTGCTCGCGCTTGAGCAGCGCCACGTCCCGCATCCACGCCTCCGCGTCGGGCTTCGGCGGGACGGGAAGCCAGTTGCTCCCCGGGCGCGGGAACGACAGATCGGGGTCGCGATCCAGCCGGCGGCGGACGATGTACTTCCAGTAGGCCGTGTGCAACACCAGCTCCCAGATGTTGTGCCGCCGGGGTCGCGGCCGCCACAGCGCCTCCCGCCAGCTCACCCCGCGGATCGAACCCCACAACGGGGTACCGTGCCAGGCGCGGTGATTGAACGCTTGGTCGAAGATGCGGAGCAGCAACGCGATGTCCTTGGCCATGGTCAGGTGTCGGGTGTCAGGTGCCAGGAACCTACGCCGCGGCGTCCCTGACACCAGACACCTGGTACCGGCTGTCAGAAATGCAGGTTGATCAGCGGGAGGTATCGAAACGGCGGCTTGTTGTTCAGCGCCCTGGTGAGCAGCCCGATCTGCAGCCCCTTGAGGCGCCGGGCCGAGTTGTACACGCCGATCGCGACGCCCGTCTGGAAGCCCCGCACCCGGTTGTACCCACTCACCGAGAGGCCGGTGAAATCGTAGGTCTTGAGATAAACTCCGGCGACGTTCAGGCCTGTCACGACCGGACTCTCGACCCGGTACCCGGCGATCGACAGGCCGGTGATCGCGTTCTCGGCCACGACGCCGAGCGTGCCGATGCTGATGCCCTGGATCTCGCGCCCCGACACGACGGCGAGGCCGCCGAGCGCGATGCCCTGCACGTCCCCTTCCGCCACGGTGGCGAGCCCGCCGACGGCGAGCCCCTGGACGTCTCCCTGGCTGACCGTCCCGAGCCCGGCCAGGGTGAACCCTTGCAGGTCGCCTTCCGCCACCGCCCCCAGGCCGGCGAGGGAGATGCCGAGGAGCCGGCCCTGCGACACGACACCGAGGCCGGCGATGCTCACGCCCTCGAGCGACCCTTCCGCGACCGCGCCCAACCCCGCGATGGAGATCCCGCGCATCCGCCCCTGCGCCACGACGCCGAGGCCGGCGGTGCTCACGCCCTCGAGCGACCCTTGGGATACGGCGCCCAGCCCAGCGACATGAATCCCCCGCATACGCCCCTGCGAAACGACGCCCAGGCCGGCGACACTGAGGCCATCCGGAGGACGGTCGCCATAGCCCCCGTACGGGCAGACCGACGAGGCCGCGCGGGAAGTGGCCGGGCGGATCCGGATCGTGACCGCGGGCGGCACGATCCGCGCCGAGGTGAGGTTCGTGCCCGGGCGACCAACGGCCCGTTGCACGTGGAGTTCGAGGGCGGGAAATGGGACGGAACGGGGCTCGATGCGGAGACGGTGAACGGGCCGGTGGACCTGATCATCCCTGAGGACCATTCCGCGCGGCTCGAGACCGGCACCGTAAACGGTCCCGTGCACGTGGGGTTTCCCCTGACGGTGACGATCCAGGGTCGCGTGACGCAGCGGATCACGACGGTGTTGGGCGGCGGGGGCCCGCTGGTGCGCGTGGTGACGACGAACGGGCCGCTGTCGATCCGGCGGCCTTAGAGTCGCCCCACCCGCATCGCGACCGGCCACCGCACCACCCGCCGCACCGCCGGGCCACCCCAGCGGTCGCGCAGCGCAGGAAGGATTTCCGCCACCGGATCGCTCGCCCGCTCGGCGACGTAGCGCCGAGCCGCCGACCAGGTGCCGAGGTACCCGGCGAGGTCGGCGAGCGCCATGCTTGCCTCGATGGTGAGCTGCGGCGCCTCCAACTCGATGAACGGGAATGCAACCGAGCGGTAGCCGTCGTCCACGTGCCGCCGCTCCGGGGGCCAGTAAGGGCCGAGCGTGCCGTGGTACAGCTCCGCGATCACCTGGTCGATCTCGGGCGCGATGGTGATCAGGCGATAGCACCACGCGGCCACGACGCCCCCGGGGGTCAGCACCCGCCGCACTTCCGCGAAAAACCGGTCGTGGTCCAGCCAGTGCAAGGCTTGCGCGACGGTGATCAGGTCGGCGGAGCCCGATGCGAGCGGGGTGGCCTCTGCCCGCGCCACGCCGTACACGACTCTTGGATTGGGGAGCGCCTGGGCGACCTGCTCGGCGCTCGCGTCGGTGGCGACGACCCGCTCGAACCGGCGCGCGAGCCCGATGGCGGCCTGACCGGTCCCGGTAGCGCCGTCCCAGGCCAGGGTCCGCCGCGGCGCCGCGGCGGCCAGAAAGTCGAAGAGCTCCTCCGGGTAGCGCGGGCGGAACTTGGAGTACGCCACCGCGTCCCACGTCACACGCCGATGTCCTCGTTCCACAGGCCGGGTTGTGCCGCGACAAAGACCGACAACAGGGCGATGCACGCTGCGTCCTGCACGACGTCCACCACGACGCCGCGCGCGCGGAGCAACGCCTCCTCGCCCTGGAAGGTCCGGTTCTCGCCCACGATCACGCGGGGGATGCCGTACAGCAGGATCGCGCCGCTGCACATGGCGCAGGGCGAGAGGGTCGTGTACAACGTCGACTCCCGATAGACCCGCGCCAGCCGCCGGCCCGCATTCTCCAAGGCGTCCATTTCCCCGTGCAGCACGACGCTGCCCTGCTGCACGCGCCGGTTGTGCCCGCGGCCGATGATCTCACCGTCGTGCACGAGCACCGCCCCGATCGGGATGCCGCCCTCCGCGAAGCCCCGCTTCGCTTCCTCGAGGGCGACTTGTAGGAACCTATCCACCGCGGCTCGATAGGCTCGCGCCTTGGTACACGTGCACTCCGGGGCGCTCCTCGCGCGCCACGCGGGTCATGGCGGCTGCGACGTCCTCGGCGAGAATCGAGCGGTACTTGCGCAGCGGGCCGACCAGCACGAAGGCGAGTGCCGGCATGACGGCGGCCGCCAGGCGCTCCCCGGGGCGGTGCTCGCCACGATCGCCCAGGAGCAACGACGGCCGGAAGATGTGGATGCCCTTGAAAGGCAGGCGGGCGACCGCCTCTTCCACTTCACCCTTCACCCGATTGTAGAAGATCCACGACCGCGGGTGGGCGCCGATTGCGCTCACGAGCAGAAACTGTTGGGCGCCGTGACGCGCGGCGAGCCGGGCGAGCTCGTAGACGTGGGTGAAATCCACGCGGTAGAACGCTTCGGCCGACCCCGCTTGCTTCATGGTCGTGCCAAGGCAGCAAAAGACGTCGCGCGCGCGGGGGAAGTCCGGGAGGTCCGCCAGGCGGTGGAACTCGAGCGTTCGCTGGACGAGTTTCGGGTGCATGAGCGGCAGGGTCCGGCGTCCCAGCGTGGTGACCCGCTCGTAGGCGTCGTCCGCGAGGAGCCGACGCAGGCAATGGCCGCCCACGAGGCCGCTCGCGCCGGCCAGCAGGGCGGTGCGCGGCACGCTACCGCCGGACGGCGAGCACCCGCGCCAGCATGGGGTCCTCCCTCAGGGCCTGGGCGCCGTCGGGGCGGCGCGTCGCTTCCACCAGTGATACGCCGGCCAGCCGAGCAAGATGACCACGAGACCGAGCAGCGCCCGGGCGCGCTGGGCGGCGATGGTGTTGAGCACGATCGCGCCGGCCGCCGCGATGAACAGCACCGGGGTCCAGGGATAACCGGGGACGCGGAACGGGCGCGGCGCGTCGGGGCGGCGGCGCCGGTACACGAACAGGCTCGCCGCGCCGAGCGCGTAGAAGATCCACCCGACGAACACGACGTAGGTGAAGAGCTGCTCGAAGGTGCCCCACGCGGCGAGGGCCGCCGCCCAGACGGAGCTCGCCACGACGGCGAAGGCGGGCGTGCCGTAGCGCGGGTGCACGTCGGCGAGGCGGCGGAAGAACAGGCCGTCGCGCGCCATCGCGTAGTACACGCGCGGCGCCGTCAAGGTGATGCCGTTGGCCGCGCCCACGACCGACACCAGGACCGCGGCCGCGACCAGCCGGCTGGCCGCGGGCCCGAGCAGGGCGTCCACAGCCTCGGCCGCCACGCGGTCGGAGCGGGCCACGGCGTCTGGCCCCAGCGCGGCGAGATAGCCGACGTTGGCGAACAGGTAGATCGCGATGATCGCCGCCGTACCCAGGACGATCCCGCGCGGGAACGTGCGCTGGGGGTCGAGCGTCTCGCCCGCGGAGTAGGTGACGTACTGCCACCCCTCGTACGCCCAGAGGACCCCGATCATCGCGACGCCCATCCCGGAGAGGAGCGACAGGTCGAAGGGCGCGGTGAACAGGCGCGGCGCCGTCCGGCCCAGCCCGGCGCCGGCGGCGAGAAAGACGGTCGCCAGGCTGAGGAGCGCTCCGACCTTGATGAGCGTGCTCCAGTTCTGGGCGCGCGCGCCGTGCCGCGTGCCGCCCACGTTGACCCAGGCGACCGCGGCGATCATCAGAATCGCCGCGACCTTCCCGCCGAGCGGGCCGAGCGTGACGAACTGGCCCAGGTAATTGCTGAACGCGACCGCCAGCGTGGCCGTCGAGCCGCTCGAGATTACCAGGAAGAGGGTCCAGCCGTAGAGGAACGCGGGGAACCGGCCGAAGGCGTCGCGCAGGTAGACGTAGAGGCCGCCGGCCTCGGGATTCATCGCCCCCAGCTCGCCGTAGGTCAGTGCGCCCAGCAGGGAGAGGAGGCCGCCGGCGAGCCACACCAGCAGCGCGTACCCCGGGTCACCGGCCGTCTCGCGCAGCGCGCTGCCGGGCACGAGGAAGATTCCCGACCCGATGACGGTGCCGACCACGATCGGGACGAGGTCGCGCAGGCCGAGGGTGCGCGCGAGGGCGGGGGTCACCACCGCATGCGTTGGCGCAGGGAGGTGATGTGCGCCACGTGGTGCCGGCCGTGCCAGGCGTACAGCGCCAGCATGCCGTCGAGGCTCGGTGTGCCCGACTCGGGGTGGCGGAGCAAGCGAGCGAAATCGCCTGGCTCCATCGCGCGGAGCAGCAACACCCAGCGGCGGTGCAGCGCGTCGAGCAGCGCCAGCGACACGTCGATCGGCGCCGTGCGCGCTTCCGTCGTTTCGGCCCACCCCTTCTCCTCGTACGTCTTGATGGTCGGCACGTCCTCGGTGAGGGCGAGCTTGAACCGCGTGTAGGCGTTGAGGTGGCTGTCGGGGATGTGGTGCACCACTTGCCGCACCGTCCAGCCGTCGGGCCGGTAGGGGGTCTCGAGCTGCGCGTCGGTGAGGCCGTCCACCGCGCGTCGCAGGTGGCCGGGGGCGGCGGCGATCTGCTCGATGCAGGCGCCCCGCTGCTCGGGGGTCAGCGTCTTCACCGGCTCGAACCGGCCGATGGGGTACCGCAGGTCTGTCACATCCGGGCTCCTCGTTCCAAGGGTTGCAGCAGTGCCTCCAGCAAGCGGCGGGCGATCGGGGGGACGCAGGCGGCGGGATCGCTCGACGGATCGTAGGCGGTGAACGCCGCCGCGGCGATGCCGCGCTGCTCGCCGATCACATGGAGCGCGTCCACCACCTCCGCCGACGTCAGGCCGCCCGGAGCGGCGAATTGGTTCACCCGCGCTTCGGTGGGGTCGAGCACGTCGAGATCGAGGTGCACGTAAACGCCCCGACCACGCTTGGGCAGGGTCCTGAGCGCCGGCTCGAGCACCGCGCGGAAGCCGGCGGCGCGCGCCGCGTCCGCCGAGACGCGTTGCACGCCCGAGCCCGCGAGCGCGACCGCTTCCTGCTCGTCGAGGTCACGGGCGCCGACCAGGAGCACACGCTCCTCTGGGACGGGGCGAAAGCCGGGGACGCCGGCCGCAAGCGACGTCCAGCAGCGGCCCGTGACCATCGCCAGCGCCATGCCATCCAGGAATCCGGTCACGGTCGTGTCCGGGGTATTGAAGTCCGCGTGCGCGTCGAACCACACGACGCCGTCCGCGCCGGAGCCGAGACCGGCGAGCGTCCCGACGGCGGTGCCGCAATTCCCCGCCAGCACGAGGGGGAACGTTCCGGCGTTCACCGCGCGTCGCACGGCCTCCGCCAGGCGCCGGTTGAGGTCGAAGGTCATGGCCGTCTCGGACGTGGCGGGCCGTTCGTCCGCTTCGATCCGTTCGCACCGGACCTGGTGCCCGGCGTCCGCGAGCGCCGCCACCAGGCCGCCCTCGAGCAGCCGCGCCGGTCCGCGCCCCATGCGGGCGTCCCGCCGAGCGGTGTCGTAGGGCACCACCAGCACCGTGAGGTCCATATCGAGCACTCACCTTAGCCGGGAATCGTAGGCCGCGCCACTCGCCCGCCTTGCGCCCCTTGCTCCGCTGGCGAGATTACCGCGACCTGGGAGCCGGGAGCGCCGATCGCCGTGTCGAGCATCGCATGCTGCGGGTGACCCCCTTTCATCCCCGGACGTCCGCCCTGTCGGAGGGACAGGCCTGGCGCCGCTGGGCGGGCTATCTGGTGGCGAGCGCTTACGAGCTGCAGCACGACCGGGAATACCACGCCATTCGCAGCGCCGCGGCGTTGTTCGACGTCTCGCCGCTTTACAAGTATCTGATCACGGGCCGCGACGCGACCCGGCTGCTGGACCGCGTGGTCACGCGCGACGTCGCCAAGGCGAAGCTGAACCAGGTGCTGTACACGCCCTGGTGCGACGCGGCGGGCAAGGTGATCGACGACGGCACGATCTCGCGCCTGGGCGACGCGACCTACCGGATGACCGCGGCCGATCCGAACCTGCGGTGGCTGTCGACCAACGCGCTCGGGCTCGACGTCGCTATCGACGACGTCTCCGACCGGATCGCCGCCCTGTCCCTGCAAGGGCCGGCTTCCCGGGAGATCCTGCAACACGCAGCCGAGGCGGACCTCGCCGGGTTGAAGTACTTCCGGCTCACGCCGGCCACGATCCGCGGCGTCCCGGTGACGATCTCGCGCACCGGCTACACCGGTGATCTGGGGTTCGAGATCTGGATGGAGGTGGGGTCCGCGCTGCCGGTGTGGGACACGCTCGTCGAAGCGGGCGGGCCCTACGGTCTGGTGCCGGCCGGCATGCTCGCGCTGGACGTCGCGCGTATCGAAGCGGGCTTGCTCCTGATCGAAGTGGATTACTTCTCCTCCCACCGCGCGCTGATCGAATCCCAGAAATCGTCCCCGTTCGAGCTGAACCTGGGATGGACGGTGAGCCTGGAGAGGGAGTGGTTCGTCGGGAAGGGCGCGCTGCTGGAGGAGCGCGCCCGCGGCCCGGCCTGGCAGTTCGTGGGCCTGGAGGTCGATTGGGAATCGCTGGAACGGCTCTATCGGGCGATGGGGCTGCCGCCGCGGCTGCCGACGGTCGCCTGGCGCACCAGCGTGCCGGTGTACGCGGGCGGTGGCAGCGGGCAGGTGGGCTACGCCACGAGCGGCTGCTGGTCGCCGCTCCTGAAACGGTACCTCGCGCTGGCGCACATCCAATCGAGCCATGCGCGCCCCGGCACGCCGGTGATGATGGAGGTCACAGTGGAGCACCGGCGCCGGCGGGCGGCCGCCCGCGTCGCGCCGCTGCCGTTCTTCAACCCCGAGCGGAAGCGCGCCTAGGAATGCCCAAGCCGTACGACGTGATCGTCATCGGGGGCGGGCACAACGGCCTCGTCAACGCGGCCTACCTCGCGCGGGCGGGGAAGCGCGTGCTGGTGCTCGAGCGGCGTCCCCGGGTGGGAGGCGCCGCGGTCACCGAGGAAGTCTTCCCGGGCTTCAAGTTCTCCGTGTTCTCCTACGTGGTCAGCCTGCTCCGGCCCGAGATCATCCGCGATCTCGATCTGCCGCGCCACGGGCTCGAGATTCTGCCGCTGGAAAGCACGCTCACGCCGCTGGCGAACGGGGAATCGCTCGCGGCCTGGGCCGACCACGACCTGACGCGGCGCGAGCTGTACCGCCACTCGCCTCGCGATGCCGAAGCGTTGGACGAGTTCGGCCGCCTGATGCACCACATGGCCATGGCGGTGAAGCCGATTCTCGGCATGGTGCCCCCCGATCCCACGTCGCTCAGCCCGAAGGAGCTCCTGGCCCTCGCGAAGCTGGGCGCGCACTTCCGCGGTCTGGGGGAGGAGAAGTTCCACGCGCTCTACAAGCTGATGACCATGAGCTCGGCGGATTTCCTGGACGAATGGTTCGAGACCGACGGCCTCAAGGCCACCAAGTCGGCGAGCGGGATCATCGGCACGTTCCTAGGCCCGCGCTCGCCGGGCACGGCGTACGTGCTGCTGCACCACTACATGGGCGAGATCGACGGTGCGTTCCGGGCGTGGGGGTTCGCCAAGGGGGGCACGGGCGCGATCAGCGAGGCGATCGCCGGCGCGGCGCGGGCCTGCGGCGCCGAGATCCGCACCGACGCGGGCGTCGGGCGGGTGCTCGTGCAGCGCGGGCGCGCGGTGGGCGTGGCCCTGGAGGGGGGTGGGGACGAGATCCGCGCGCGCGCCGTGGTCTCGGGGCTCGATCCCCGGCGTACGTTCCTCGGCCTGGTCGAGCCGGGCGAGCTGCCGCCCGAGTTCGTGGCCGCGATCCGCCGCTACAAGTTCCGTGGCTCCTCGGGGAAAGTGAACCTCGCCCTGAGCGAGTTGCCGGACTTCACCTGCCGGCCCGGCCGCGGCGCGCACCTGCGCGGGGCCATTTCGATCAGCCCGAGCATCGACTACCTGGAACACGCCTACGACGACGCCAAGTACGGGCAGTTCTCGCGCCACCCCTACATGGACATCGTCATCCCTTCGATGATCGACCCCGGGATGGCGCCGCCGGGCAAGCACGTGATGTCGATCTTCGTCCAGTACGCGCCCTACCAGCTGACCGGCGGGTGGAGCGACGCGCGGCGCGAGGCGTTCGGCGACGCCGTGATCAACACGCTCGCCCAATACGCGCCCAACGTCCCGCAGGCGATCCTGCACCGCCAGGTGATCACGCCGTGGGACATCGAGCGGATCACCGGCCTCACGGAAGGGAATATCTTCCAGGGCGAGCTGTCGCTGCACCAGCTGTTCTTCCTGCGGCCCGCGCCCGACTGGGCGCGGTACCGCACGCCGATCCGCCGGCTGTACCAGTGCGGCGCCGGGACCCACCCGGGCGGCGGGATCATGGGCGCCTCCGGGCGGCTGGCGGCGCTCGAGATGCTGCGAGACGGCGTGTGACGTCCGCTCCCTGGGACGCAGTCGTCATCGGCGCTGGGGTGAACGGGCTGGCGGTCGCCGCCACGCTCGGCCGCGCCGGGCTGCGGGTGCTGGTGCTCGAGCGGCGGCCCGTGCTCGGCGGCGTCGCGGCGACTGAGGAGCTCGCGCCGGGGTTTCGCGTCGATGCCTGCTTGCACGACCTGGGCGTGCCCGCGCCGGCGCTGGTGGAGGACCTCGGGCTCGCGCGCCACGGCCTCGAGTTGATCCGCCCCGACCCGGCGGTCGTCGCGCTCCCGCCCAGCGGCGGTTCCGCTCCGCCCCTAGCCCTGTGGGCCGACCCCGCGCGATCGGTCGAGGCGATCCGCCGCCACTCCCCGGGAGACGCGGAGCGCTGGCCGGAATTCGCGGCGCGCATGGGGCGCCTCGCCGGCTTCCTCGAATCACTCTACGCGGCTCCCGCGCCGAACATCACGAGCTCCCGACCCGC
Source organism: Gemmatimonadales bacterium (assembly GCA_050732995.1). Classification (GTDB taxonomy): domain Bacteria; phylum Gemmatimonadota; class Gemmatimonadetes; order Gemmatimonadales; family GWC2-71-9; genus JBOHSA01. The sequence goes on from JBOHSA010000084.1 coordinate 19,650, forward strand.
CGACGTCGTCCGCCTGCTCGGCCTCGGCCACCGGGCGCGTCGCCTGGGCAAGACGGGGCTGATCGATCTGCTGCGCACGCTGCCGATGTCCGTCGCGGAGCTGCTCGACGACTGGTTCGAGAGCGAGGCGCTCAAGGGCGCGCTCGGCGCGGCGGGCATCCGGGGGATCCTCCAGGGGCCGCGCTCGGGCGGCACCGCGTTCGTGTTCCTGCATCACGCGGTCGGCAGCCCGCCCGGCGCCCCACGGTCCCGCTGCGTGGTCCGGGGGGGCTTGGGGCGCTTCGCCCAGGCGCTGGCCGCGGCGGCGCGCGAGCACGGCGTCGACATCCGCACCGGCGTCGACGTCGCGCGGGTCCGGGTGAGGGACGGACGCGCGGTGGGCGTCGTCACGGGAGCGGGCGACGAGATCGCCACCCGAGCGGTCGTCTCCGGCGCGGATCCGCGGCGCACGCTCATGACCCTGGTCGATCCGACGGAGCTCGAGCCCGAATTCGCGCGCGCGGTGCTGCACCTCAAGTATCGCGGGGCGGTCGCGAAGGTGAACCTCGCGCTCGACGCGCTCCCGACCTTCCCGGCGCTCGCCTCGAACGGCGCGACGGAGCTGCTGCGCGGCGCGATCGCTCCGGGCGTGAGCTTGGAGGCGCTGGAGCACGCGTACGACGATGCAAAGCACGGCGGCGTCTCCCGGCGCCCGTTCCTCGAGGTGCGGATCCCGTCCGTCGCCGATCCGTCGCACGCCCCGCCGGGGAAGCACGTCATGTCCGTGTGGGTGCAGTACGCGCCGTACCGCCTCAAGCGGGGCACGTGGGACGAAGGGCGGAGGAGCAAGCTGGGCGATTTGGTCGTGGATACCCTGGCGGACCATGCCCCCGGGTTGAAGGCGCTCATCGTGCAGCGCCAGGTCCTGACCCCCAAGGACCTCGAGGACGTCTACGGGGTGACCGAGGGGAGCCTGTACCACGGAGAGCTCACCCTCGATCAGATTCTATTCATGCGGCCGGTGCCGGGTTGGTCCCGCTACCGCACCCCGATCCATCAACTCTACCTGTGCGGGGCCGGGACGCATCCGGGGGGCGGGTTGGGGATGGCGGGGGGCTCCGGGCTGCTGGCCGCGGGAGCGGTGCTGCGGGACGCCCGGTTGTGGCGCACGGCGTAAGGGAGGCGGAGACACAATGAGCGGGTTCTTGAAAACGACCGAAAGCTACCGGCAGGGCGCGCAGACGCTGCCGGGCCGCTACTACACGTCGGCCGAGGTCTTCGACGAGGAGACCGAGCGGATCTTCACCCGGAGCTGGTGGTGCGTGGGGCGGGCCGAGGACGTCGCCCAACCGGGCGAGTACTTCCTGGCGCCCGTCGGAGGGGAGAGCCTGATCGTGGTCCGCGGTCGCACGGGCGCCCTGCGGGCGTTCTACAACGTCTGTCGCCACCGCGGCACCCGGCTGTGCGAGGCGGAACGCGGGAAGTTCTCCGAGACCATCCAGTGTCCCTACCACGCGTGGACCTACACGATCGACGGGCAGCTGATCGGCGCGCCCCACATGAGCGAGGTCGAGGGGTTCGACAAGAAGAGCTACCCGCTGCGCAGCGCCGCCCTGGCGGAGTGGGAGGGGTTCCTGTTCGTGAGCCTGGCGCGCGACCCCGAGCCGTTCGAGCGGGCCTTCGCTCCGGTCCTCAACCGCTTCAGCCGCTTCAACCTGGCGCTGCTGCGGCGCGCCCACCGCAGCGTGTACGACGTGCAGTCGAACTGGAAGCTCATTTTCCAGAACTACTCGGAGTGTCTGCACTGCCCGGTGATCCACCCCGAGCTGTCCAGCCTGATGCCCTATCAGAGTGGTGAGAACGATCTGGTGGAAGGGCCGTTCCTGGGTGGGTTCCTGCTGATCTCGCCGCCGAACGCGAGCATGACGATGACCGGGCGGGCCTGCGGTGTGCCGGTCGGCGAACTGTCCCCCGCCGAGCGCCAGCGCGCCTACTACTACACGCTTTTCCCCAACCTGATGCTGAGCATCCACCCCGACTACGTGGTCTCTTACACGCTGTGGCCGGAGGCGCCGGGGCGGACGCGGATCGTGTGCGACTGGCTGTTCCACCCCGACGCGCTGGCGCGGCCGGGGTTCAGCCCTGAGGACGCGGTGAGTTTCTGGGACACGACCAACCGCCAGGATTGGCACATTACCGAGCTGAGCTGGGCCGGCATTTCGTCGCGGGCGTACACCCCCGGTCCCTACTCGCCGCGGGAGAGTGTTCCGGCGGCGTGGGATCGGGAGTATGTGAGGAGGATGGAAGGCTAAGGGCTAAGGGGCTAAGGGGCTAAGTTATCGCACGGTCGTCCCCACTCTGACGTTGATGAAATACGCCTCCAGCAGCTCGAAATGCCGGGCGGCGCCGGGCGCGACGGCCCGCACGAGGTCCGGCACCGTCGTGCCGAGGCCGAGGTAGAGCTCGCGCACGGGGGAATAGCCATCGGCGGCCCGCCGTACACTGTGGCCGATGCCGACGGACACCGGCTGCCGCTCCGCCCATCCGAGCGACGGACGGTAGGTCAGCCAGAACACATAATTGTCCGTCTCCCGCGAGTCCTGGGCAAACAGCGTCTCCTGGGCGCTGAAGAGGTTCTTCTTCGCACTGAACTTGAAGTCCCAGCGTCCTGGTCGGCTCAGCGCGAGCAGGCCCACGCCGATGCCGGCGTAGTCGAACACCAGGTCCTCCACGCCGAACCCCTGGTCTGGATTGAACGCGTCCAGCGGCATTTCCACGAGCGTCAGCAGCACGGCGGTTTCGATGGCGCCCAGGGTGCGCGCGCGCTTGGGGGAGACCCCGGTCCACGCCCACACACGGGTGAACGCCTTGGTGAGGCCGTAGCCGGTGACGAAGTGACTGATCTCGTCGTTCTGCGCGAGCTGGTCGCCCGACCAGTCGTCCTTGATGTGGAACCGGCCGTTGGACTCGCCCCAGCTCGCCTGGGTCTCCCGATAGAGCAGGGCGCCGCCGAGGGCGTGCCCGCCTCCCAGCATCCAGAGCCGCGCCGGATGGGGCGCGGAGGGCGCAACGCGTGCCTCCGTCCCCAGGTCCTCGAATCCGCGGTTCAGAATCGGGTAGCGCCGCCAGTTCTGAAAATCGAAGTGCCACCACTCCTCGGCGAACCGCGTGTATCCTTCCGCCTCGAGCGCTTCCCGTAGCAGGTCCCGATGCCAGCGCTGCAGCGTGGTTCCGACCGGATAGTCGGGAAACGAGCGTTCCGTCGCTTCGTCGTAGGTGCCGCCCATGTCCACTGGCTGGCCCGTGCCGAGATCGTACAGCGTGAGATCGACGGCGCAGCCGCGGTTATGGCGCGAGCCCTGGGCCGGGTCGGCTACGAGCCAGTGCAGCGCGGGCGGCGTCGCGTCCCAGAACACCTTCGTCACGTACCATGGCCGGTAGGCGTCGTGGATCAGCAGGCCGTAGCCGCGCGCGCGCAGGCGGCGGTGCGCGCGCGCCAGCGCTTCGGCCGCCGGACGCTGAAGGAAGGCGTGCGGGGTCGCATAAAACGCCGTGCCGAGGAAGTTGTTGGTCGTGGCGTAGCGGATGTCGAACCGGATCGTCGAGTCGAGCGTGGCGAGGTCTACCAGGTCCGGCCGGCGGAGCTCGCCGTGCTCGTCCGGCGGCCGCGCCCCGCGCGCCTCACGCAGCAGGTCCGACACCGGGCGAACCGGCGTCACGCGCAGTTGCGTCCCGTCGGCGGGTCCGACGGCGCGGCGCTCGAAGGCGGCTCGGCCCAAGACAAGCGTCTTGCCTCGGCCGCGGGCGTCGGGCCGAATGGCGCGCGCCTGGATGAGGCGCGGGGCCGCTCCCGGCGCCAGGGCGTAGAGCTTGCCGTCCCGCTCGACCACGATCACCATGGTGTCGCCGCGACCGTATTCGCCGACCAGCCCGAGCCAGCGGGCGGGAGGTGGAGGCGGAGCGGGCTGTGCGGCGGGGACGGTGAAAAACGTATCGCGCGGGACGAGGCGCACCGGCTGCTGCGCGGCGGCGGGCGCGAGCGAGGCGAGCCCCGCGAGGAGGGCGAGGCGGACCCCGCCAGTGGAGACGCGCAAGGGTTGCCCTAGTTCGTCAGCGCCAGCGTCTTGACGTCCACCGTCAGCTTGTTCAAGCGATCTCGAATGGCGGGCGTCATGGTCTCCTGGTACCGGCCCCCCAAGTGCGTGGCCAGGAACTGCTCGATCTTGGCGTAGGTCGCGAGGTTGTTGAGCTCACCGGCGAAGCCGTGGCCCTCGTCCGGGGCGACCAGATACTCCACTGTCCGGCCGAGATCCCGCAGGGCCACGACGATCTGATCCGACTCGGCCTTGTTCACGCGGGGATCGTTCGCCCCCTGAATCACGAGCAGCGGGGCCGTGATCGCCGTCGCGGAATACAGGGGAGACTGCGCGCGGAGCCGTGCCAGGTCCTCGGCGTTGGCGACGTCGCCGACCCGCACGGCGAAGATCTTCTTGATCGGCTCCCAGTAGGGCGGGATGGAGTTGAGCAGCGTGATGATGCTCGACGGCCCGACAATCGACACGCCGGCGGCGTAGACGTCGGGCGTGAACGCCACGCCCGCAAGCGTGGCGTAGCCGCCGTACGACCCGCCCATGATCGCGATGCGCTTCGGGTCGGCAATGCCTTGAGCGACCAGCCACCGGGCACCGTCCGTGATGTCGTGCTGCATCGTGCCCGTGCCCCACTGCTTGTTCCCGAGGTTCAGGAACCGCTTCCCGAACCCGGCCGAGCCGCGGAAATTCGGCTGGAGCACGGCATAGCCGCGGTTGGCGAGGAACTGCGCGATGGGATCATACCCCCACCCGTTCCGCCCCCAGGGACCGCCGTGCGGTACCACAACCGCCGCCAAGTTGCGCGCCGGGGCGCCCTTCGGGAGGGTCAGGTACGCCGGGACTTCGAGGCCGTCCCGCGCCTTGAACCGCACGGGTCGCATCGGTGCCATGTGCGCGACCGGGATGTTGGGATAGGGCCGGTACAGCATTTCCACCTTGCCCGTCTCGCGATCGTACAAGTAATTCGGCCCGTTGTCGGTGTCGAGGACGGTCTTCACGATCCAGATGCGATCGTCGTTCGACGGCGTGCGGAAGAACAGGTCGCCTCCGGGCAGGGCGGCGCGGATCCGGGCGACGTCCCGTGCGAATAGAGCATCGCGCGGGTAAATCCGCACCCGGTCGCCGGTATAGGCGGTGCCGATCAGCTCGTCCGTCTGCTCCGAAAAAATGGCCTGGCCGAAGTCCACCTGACCTTCGGGGTCGCCCTCGACGCGCTCGACCGCACCCGTCGCGACCGTCAGGAGCACCAACTCCGCGCGATCGCGCTCGCCCTTGTCGGTGATCATGTAGACCCGCCGCCCGTCCTTGTGAAACCGGAAGGGGGCGCAGGTTTCCTCGTGATTGCAGTCGAACAACGGGGTGAGGGAGTCGCCGTCCACCCGCAGGACCTCGGTCCCACCGTCCGGCCGGACGCGAGTGCCCAGCCGCAGGTTTCCTTCCAGGTCGGGCACCCAGCCGGACACGTTGCGATCGTTCTTGAAGACCAGGTGGCGCTCGGCGGTTCGGAGATCCACCCGATACACGTCGTGCAAGCGGGGATCACGGTCGTTCAGGCCGACGAGGATGTGGTTCGGGGTCTTCCGCGGGACGGCGTAGATCCGGGCCTGCACTTTGGCGTAGGGCGTCAGATCGCGCGCCGCGGGGACTTTCGACCCGGTGGCCACCGGTGCCGTCGGATCGACGACGTAGACCCGGAAGTTCTCGTCGCCGGCTCGGTCCTGGGCAAAGAGGACGTAGCGACTGTCCACGCTCCAGAAGAAGTTCCCGATCGGGCGATTGGGATCCGCGGTCACGGGGCGGGCGGCGCTGAACGGCTCGCGGAGGCCTTTGACCCACACGTTCACAACGCCGTCCAGCTGCTTGGCGAACGCGATGAAGCGCCCGTTGGGGGACAACGTGGCGAACGCGATCTCCGCGTCGCCGAAGAACACCGCGCGATCGACGAGGGGCGGCAGGCGGTCCAGGTAGCTCGCCTGGGCGACAGCGGATCCCGTGGCGACACCGATCAGGGCAAGAGCGATGGCGAGCGGGCGCTTCATCCAATCTCCCCGAAGCAGATGCCTTCAGCCTACCCCAACTCGGGCGCCGCGCAAGGTGGCGCGGTAGCGCACTTCCGGCACCTCCGTTCCCGGGTAGTGCTTGCGCCCGCCGTCGGCGTGGAAGCCGAGCCGCTCGTAGAACCCACGGGCGGCCGCGTTCTCCTCGAGCAGCCAGAGCGTGACCTCGCGGCGCCCCCGGCGCCACGCCGCGTCGGCGATCAGCGCCCGCCAGCGCTCGGTGCGCACGGCGAGGGTCATGCGCTCGATGACGTCATGGGCATGATCCCCCGATACGCGACCCGCCAGGATTCCACGTGGACCCACGCGACGCTCGGCGCGTCGGCGAGGCTCGCCGGCCGGATCAAGGTCACTCTTCGTGTGGAGTCGGCGCTCGCCCGGGCCGAAACTAGGCGGGCGGGCGCCGGGCCGTCCGCAGTTCGCCGATCGGCACCGCGCCCACCGTCGTCCCCTGGCCCGTGACCAGCCGCCGATGGTAGTCCACCTGACCCAGGTGGTAGGTGAGATGGGCGACGAGATGCAGCAGGAAGTCCCCCGTGCGCACCGTGATGCCCCCGACGGTTTCGGGATAGTCCCGGGCGAGGGCGGCGTCGTCGAGCGTCGCGAGGCCGCAGTCCACGGTCGCGATCGCGGCGTCAACTTGGGCGAGCAGCTCGCGGCGCGGGAGGTCGCGCCGCTGGAACTCCGCGTCCCGATCCCGGCGGTAGCCGGTGCGGCCCAGCACGGCGCCCACGAAGTACTGCAGATTCCCCGCGAGATGCAGGGCCAGGGTCCCCCCCGGGTTCCCGATCCCCGGCGCCACGCGCCACAGGTCGCGCTCGCCCGGATAGGCCTCGATTTCGCGCTTGAGGGCCTTGAGGTCCCGGGTCAGGACGCCGGCGAACCACGAGCCGTTCATGGCATCCGCTCCTCTCGTCGCTCCACTAACGTTGGCTCCTTTTCCCCGCCCTTCACAATGGCATCCGCGCTTCCCAGTCGTCCAGGGACCGCGGCCAGTCCTGCTTGAGCAGCCGCGACAGGGCCCGATCCGCCAGCACCCGCCCTCCGGTCTGGCACATGGCGCAATAGTTCACTTCGTTTTCCGCGTAGCGGATCCGCTGCACCGGCGCGTGGCAGACGGGGCAAGGCCGGCGGTAGCGGCCGTGCACCGCCATCCCCTCGCGGAAGGCCGTGACCTTCTCCGGGAACCCGGTTCCGGTCGCCGCGCGGAGCCGCTCGATCCAGGCGCGCAGGGTGCTCCGGGTCGCGTGGTACAGCCGCGTGATGTCTTCCTCGGTCAGCCGCGACGTCAGCTGGAGGGGTGAGAGCCCGGCGGCGTGGAGGATCTCGTCCGAATACGCGTTGCCGATGCCGCTGAACAGGCGCGGGTCGGTCAGGGCCCGTTTCACCGTGTGCGACTCCCGGAGCAACGCGGCCCCGAAGGCCGGCAGGTCGGCGTCGAGGACCTCCAGGCCACCTGGGTCGTGCGCCGCGAGCGCCGCGGCTCCGCGGACCAGGTGGATTGCAGCCCGATGCTTCCTGCTCGCCTCCGTGAACAGCACGGTGCCGCCCGGGAAATCGAACGCGGCCAGGCCGACCCGCCCGGGGACGGCGGCGCCGCGCGGGCGCCAGCGCAACCGGCCCGCGATCATCAGGTGCAAGACGACGGCGCAGTCGCCGTCGAGCCGCCAGACGATCCGCTTGCCCAGCCGCCCGAGTGCCCGGACCGTGCGCCCCTCGACCGCGCTCACGGGTGGATCGACGGACCGCAGCGCGAAGGGCTGCGCGATGCGCACGCGTTCGAGCGGCACGCCGACGATGCGCGGGGCCAGCGCGTCGAGGTAAGCGACGATGTCGGGCAGCTCGGGCATGCCGCGCTAGCGGTGTTTCCCTTTGAGCCGGGCGTTCAGCGCCTTGTTGGCCACGCGCGCGTCGCGCTTGCGCGCCGCGGCGGCGCGGGGGTCGGCTCGCGCTTCGAGGTGGCGCAGCTCCGCCTGGAGCTTGCGGTAGCTCGCGAGGCGATCGGCGGGCAGGGTGCCCGCCGCGACCGCCGCCGCCACCGCGCAGCCGGGCTCGCCGTCGTGGCCGCAGTCGCGGAACCGGCACCCCGGGGCGAGCGCGCGGATCTCGCGAAACGCCTCCGCGAGTCCGGCGTCCACCTCCCACAACTGCAGCTCTCGCATGCCGGGCGTGTCGAGCAGCAGCCCACCCGCTGGGGGCGGCAGGGGGATCAGCTCCCGGCGCGCCGTGGTGTGGCGGCCTGTGCCGTCCGCGCGCAGCTCGGCGACGGCCTGGCGGGCCGTCCCCAGCAGGGCGTTGACGAGCGTCGATTTCCCGACGCCCGACGAGCCGAGCAGCGCCACGGTGCGCCCGCCCGCGAGGTGGCCGCGCAGGTCGGCGAGCCCGGCCCCCGTCACCGCCGACACGCGGTGGGTCGGGACCCCGAGCGACACGGCCGCGATGGCCGCGTCGGTGTCGGCGGGATGTTGCTCGAGGTCGGCTTTCGAGAGCACGAGCACCGGCTGGGCGCCGCTCTCCCAGGCGAGCGCGAGGTAGCGCTCGAGCCGTCGCGCGTTGACGTCGCCGTCCACGGCGGTGACGACGAATACCGTATCCACGTTCGCGGCCACCACCTGCTCGTCAGTCCCCCGGCCCGCAGCCTTCCGCACGAACGCGCCGGTGCGGGGCAGCACGGCATGGATCGTCGCGCGGCCGGCGGTACCGCGGGCGGCCGCCGGGTCCCGAACCGCGACCCAGTCCCCGACGGCCGGGAGGTCGCTCTTCCGCGCCGCGTCCCGGCGCAGCCTCCCCGTCAGGGTCGCCTGGATCTCACCCCGCGCCGTGTAGAGGACGTACAGGCTCTTGTGCTCGACCGCCACGCGCGCCGGCTCGAGCCCGGCGGCTCGGTGCGGCGCGAAGGCTTGTTCGAGCCGCGCGGTCCAGCCGAGCTCCTTCACCGACCCTCACGCCCCCCGATGCCGTAGCGCTCGCGCAGGATCTGGCCGTGGTGGCGCTCATGGCCGGGAATGATGTAGGCGAGCGCGCGCACGCTAACGGTTTTCCCGTTCGCCGTTCCCCGGCGCCGCCAGGCGTCGGCGTCGAAGCTCCGAAACAGGGCGAGCGAGGCCTCGCGCACGGCACCGAGCTCGCGGACCAGATCGCCGAGGGGACGTGCGTCGAACCGGCCGGCGGGCACGTACACGTTCTCGTCGAACCCGGCGAGGGGGGTCTCATCGCCGCGCGCGATACGCAAGGCACGGTACGCCATGACCCGCTCCACGTCGCCCAGGTGGCCCACGATCTCTTTCACGCTCCACTTGCCGGGGGCGTAGCGGTGCGACGCCCCCCGGTCGGACAGTCCGTCCAACAGCGCCGAGGTCTCGCCGCGGGCCGCCACCATCGCGGCGAGCGGATCGCCTTCGGTGACGCGCTCGACGTATCCGGCATAGAACGGCGCGAACTCGTCGGGACTGGGGCGGCCGATCGGGGGGGAGGGGGGGGAGGGCGACGCGGGCATGGTCCCGAACCTAGTCCTATGGCGAACGAGCCGCCACCGCGCGGCGGAGCACCGCTTCCGCCGGATGATAGCTTTGCAGGACCGATGTCCGTCCCCACCGGTGCCTCTCCGCCCCCCCCCCCTCCCCCGCCCTCCCGTCGCGCGTCACTCCTGGAGCGCCTGGGCGACCGTCGTCCGCTCGTGGCGGTCGAGCTGCGCCCCCCGCGCACGGGCCTGTCCCGCGCCGAGAGCATGGACACCTGGATCGACATGTACCATTCGATCCGTGGGCTCGCGAGCCGGGACACGGTGATCTTCCTGACCGATAACGCCGTCGGGCAGTCGGAGGAGGAGAACCTGCAGCATCTCACGGCGAACCTGGCGGGGGATGTGGACCCGGCGCGGCTCGTGCCGTTCCTCACGTCCAAGCATGCGCTCGAGTACTGCCTGATGTACAGCGCGCGGGCGGCATCGCACGGGTTCGAGGCGCTGACGGTGCTCGGTGGCGACCGGCACGCGGGCCCGCCCCGCTGCGTGGAGCACGCGTACCTGCTCCGGCAGCTGATCCGCGAACGCGTCCCGGCGCTGCGCCTGGGCGGCTGGGCGAACCCGCACCGGGACGCCGCCGACCAGGTGGAGCTCATCTTGCGGAGAGAGTTCGCCGCCGAGTTCTATCTCACCCAGGTCGTGTCGCATCACAGCATCCGGGCGGTGGAGCGGTTTCTGGCGGAGGGGCGGAGGCGGGGGGGGGGCGTCACGCTCCCTGCGGTTTTCGGCGTGTTTCTCTACCGCAGCGCGAATCCGCGCACGCTGGCGGCGCTGCAGCCGTTCTTTCCCGTCCCGGCGGCCGAGGTCACGCGCGAGTTCGAAGCGGGCCTGTCGCCCGAGGAGATCGCCGCGCGCACGATCACCGCGCTGCGCGACGCGGGGGCGGACAAGGTGTACGTGTCGAACCTGGGGTTCCGGCGTCCGGCGGAGCGGTATCGCAGGCTGCTGGAGGCGCTGGGCTCCTAGCCGCCCTGCTGGATCATCCCCGGGAGCTCGAGCCGCCCCCCCCCCCCTCGCCCGGAGGGTGCTCCGGTCGTTGCGGACCGACGGCCTGCTGCGGCCGGGCCCGTGGGGCCGTTGAGTCAGGGCGGCCGCGGGCCTCGCGGCGGGCGTCACCCTGTTCGTTTCCGGTGTGGCCGTTGGGCGGAGCGGCCCGGTGCTGCCCACGGCCCCCGTGCCGCGGTTCGTGCTGCTGCTGTATGAGGATGCGGGCTTCCGCGCGGGCCCGGGCTCGTGGCCGAGTACACCGCGTGCGCGCGCGACATCGCGCGCGCCGGGCGCGCGATCTCGGGCGAGAAGCTCGCGCCGGACGCGCGGCTGCTGGTCCGGGACGCCGACGTGCGCGTCGAGCTGCGGGACGTCGCCACCAAGGAGGGGACGCTCGCCGGGTATTTCGTGGTGCAGGCGGGGAGCTACGCCGAGGCCGTCGCCATCGCGCGGACACACCCGCACCTGCGTTACGGCGGCCGGACCGTGGTGCGGGAGATCGAGCCTACGTGATCGCGGTCATTTGAGCACCTCGAGCGCCACCTCCACCTGCCCGAGCGGGGCCGTCACCTGCACGCCCTGCACAGCGCCGCGCACCGCATCGAGCATCTCGCGCGCGATCGCCACGCCTTCCGCCCGCGCCGCGTCGTCCCCCTGCTCCTGCGCCCGCCGCATCCGCTGCAGCACCGCCTCCGGTACGGAGAGCCCGGGCACCTCGTTGGCAAGAAACTCGGCGTTGCGCTGCGAGATCAGCGGCCAAATCCCCGCGATGATCGGGATCCGGTGCCGCCCGATGCGCGTGAGCAGCGCTTCCAGCTGGGCGGGGTCGAACACCGGTTGCGTCACGGCAAACTCGGCCCCCGCCTCCACTTTCCAGGCGAAGCGCGACAGCTCGCGCTCGGGGTCGAGGGCCGCCTGGTTCAACGCCACGCCGATCACGTAGCGCGTCGGCGCCCCGAGCGGGTTGCCCCCCGGGTCGAGCCCCCGATTCAGCCGGTGCACCACGTTGGTGAGGCCGATCGAGTCGATGTCGAACACCGCGGTGGCGTCGGGATAGGGCCCGGTGCGCGGCGGGTCGCCGGTGATGATCAGCACGTTGCGCAATCCCGCCGCGGCCGCGCCCAGCAGGTCGCTGATCATGCCGAGCATGTTCCGGTCGCGGCAGGTGTAGTGGATCACCGTCTCGAGGCCCACTTCCCGCTCGATGATGATCGCGGCGGGGATCGCCCCCATCCGGCTCTGCGCGCGCGGGCCGTCGAGGATGTTCACCGCGTCCACGCGGCCGTCCTTGAGGGCCCGCGCCTGCGCCACGAGCTCCGCCGCGACCGGGCCGCGCGGCGGCAGGAGCTCGACGCTGGTGACGAACTCCCCCGCGGCCAGCTTCCGCCCCCAGCCCGACCGTTCGGAGAGGGGCACGGGTTCGGACCCGGTGGGCCCGGCCGCCACGGCGCGCGCGGCCACCGTGGCGCCGGCCTGTTTCGGCCGCAGGGGCGCCACGAGGTCGACGATCTGTTTGATGTGCTCGGGCGTGGTGCCGCAACAGCCGCCCACGAACCGCGCGCCCACGGCGATCATGCGACGCGCGTAGTTCGCCATGTACTCGGGGCTCGAGAGGTAGATGCGACGGTCGCCCACGACGCGCGGCAGCCCCGCGTTCGGCTGCGCCACGATCGGCCGGCCGGTGGCCCGCGCCATGCGCTCGATCGCCTCGAGCATGATCGCGGGACCGACGGAGCAGTTGAGCCCGATCACGTCGGCGCCTGCCTCGTCGAGCGTCTTCGCGATCGTTTCCACTTCGGTGCCGTACAGCGTGCGCCCGTCGTCGCCGATCGTCATCTGGGTGATGACGGGGAGGTCGCACCGGCTCCGCACCGCGCGGTAGGCGGCGAGGATCTCCTCCAGGTCGCTGAACGTCTCGAGCACGAACCCGTCGACGCCGCCGTCGAGCAGGCCCTCGACCTGCCGCCGGAAGTACGCTTCGGCCTCGTCCCGGCCGGTGGGGCCGTAGGGTTCGATGCGGACGCCGAGCGGGCCGATCGCGCCGGCCACGCCGACCGCCTCCCTGGCGGCGCGCCGCGCGAGGCGGGCCGCCGCCCGGTTGATCGCCTCCGTCTGCTCGGCCAGGCCGTAGCCGCCGAGCTTCATCGGGTTGGCGCCGAAGGTGTTGGTCTCCAGGATTTCAGCGCCCGCGCGCACGTACGCCTCGTGCACCTCCGCGACCAGCTGCGGCCGCGTGAGGCACAGCTCGTCGTAGCACACGTTGAGGAAGAAGCCCTTGGCGTAGAGCATGGTCCCCATGGCGCCGTCGAGCACGTGCACCCGGCCGTCGTCAATGAGCGATCGCAAGGTTCCGGACATCAGACGCGGGCTCCCCACTTGTGGCTCGGCCCTCAGAGCGAAACACCCGTCCAGGCGGAAAGCCCGGGACGGGAGTGGGCTTTTTAGCGGTTGTTTAACGTGGCCGCAATACGCCGCAAATCACCACGAAACCGATTGTCCCTGGGAATCTACGTCACGGTTCGCCGGACGGTAGGGCCACGGGTATCTTCCTCCATGCCCGTGGTCGCGTTGCAGGACGATCGAGCCCATGCGTCAGATGAGGACCCGCACGACGAACTCCTTCATCGCCCATAGAACGACCCAGGCGACGAGCGGGCTCAAGTCGAACATCGCCACGGGCGGCATGAACCGTCGGATGGGGTCGACCAACCAGTCGGTGAGCCAGTAGGCCGGCCGCAGCCACGGGGAGTAGCGGAAGAAGCCGAACCACGACGCGATCACCCGGACCACCAAGGCGACGACCAGCACGTCGTAGATCATCGTCACGACCCTGTAGGTGATGGCGCGTGCTCCACCCCCGCTATGGATGTCGTGGGCCAGGAGCTGCAAGGTGCCCACGAGCCAGGTGAGCAGGGAGAGGCCGAGGACGCCCGCGATCATCACGCCCACGACGAGCCACCAGCCCGCGTTGACGGGGTTGCCACCCAGCCGGATCACCCGGGTTTCGACCGGCCGGATCACCGGGTCCGTCGCTCCGCGCAGCCTCCGGCCCAGCGGGCTGAAGGGCGAGATCCGGCGCGTGCGGACCAGCCAGGACCCGATCGCCACGAGCAGGGCCCCGGCGAACACCGCGAACACGACAGAGCGGGCGACAGCCAGGAATTGGAGCATGCTGTAAACTAATAGCCATTAGTCAGCAGCCAGCAGCAGAGGAGATCGTGTGAAACACTTCCGGGCGGTCGCGGTGGTGGTTACGAGTGTGGCGCTCCTCTTGGCGGGGGCCCGCTCCGCCGCGGAGCCGCGGGTCGTTGTGATCTCGGTTGACGGGTTGTGGGCCCGGGACCTCCAGCGCGCCGAGTCGGCGGGCGTGCGCCTGCCGGTGCTCGATTCCCTGCGGCGCGCCGGCGTCCTCGCCGTGGGGGTGATCGGCTCGCTCCCGAGTGTGACCTATCCCTCGCACACCACGATCATCACCGGGCTGCCGCCCGCCCGGCACGGCATCTACAGCAATCGCCGGGTGCACGACCCGACCGATCTCGACCATGCGGCCGACTGGTGGTGGGAGGCGGCGTGGATCAAGGTGCCGACGCTGTTCGACGTGGCGCACGCCGCGGGGAAGCGGGCGGCGGCCGTGGGGTGGCCGGTGACGGCGGAAGACGCGTCCGTCGCCTACAACCTGCCGGAAGTGTGGAACGTGCGGGTGTTCGGCGATTCCGACCTTACGGTCATGCGGCGCCGCGGCACGCCGGGGCTGCTCGACTCGCTCGGCGCGCCGGCCGCGGGGCCGGCCACGGACTCGCTGCGCGCCGAGTGGACCGCGGCCATCCTCCGCCGGTGGGATCCTGACCTCACCATGCTGCATCTCATCGACCTCGACGGGGTGAAGCACAACCGCGGCCCGTGGGACGACTCCGTCGCCGCGACGCTCGCGACGGTGGACCGCCGGATCGGGCGGGTCCTCGCCGCGGTGCGAGCCGGCCGGCCCACGACGGTCGTCATCACCTCCGACCACGGGTTTTTCGGTTACCATCACCAGCTGCGCCCCGGCGTGCTGCTCCGGCGGGCGGGGCTCGTCGTCCTGGACACGGCGGGGCGGGTGACCGAGTGGTCGGCGGCCGTGCTGACGAGCGGCGGGAGCGCGGCGTTCATTCCGCGGGATCCGGGCGACCCGACGATCCGTGAGCGCATCCGCCGCGCCATCCCGGATTCCCTGGTCGGCCCCGCCCCGGGGCGCCCGATCCGGGCGGTGTGGCCGGCGGACTCCGTCGCCGCCCTGGGCGGCGATCCGCGGGCGGCGTGGGTGATCGATCTGAACGAGGGCTACTACTCGATTGCGGGATACCGCGGGGACTTCCTGGACGGGCGGCGCGGCGGCGGGCACGGGTACGACCCGCGCCGGCCGGCGCTATACGCGTTCTTGCTCGCGACCGGACCGGGGATCCGCGCGGGCTCCACGCTGCCGCTGATCCGGCAGACGGACATCGCCCCATCCCTGGCGAGGATCCTCGGCCTCACCCTGCGGGGAGTGGAGGGAAGATCCGTCTTCTAAATGAAAGCAGTCAAGGCGTGAAGACTTCGACCACGCTCGTCTGCGCCAAGCCTGCTCTCGGACCTCCGCCGATCACGTAAATCTTCCCGTTCACCGTGGCGGCGGCGAGGCCGTGGCGGGCGGTCGGCAGCGCGGGCCCCATGGTCCAGCGGTTTTCCGCCGGATCGTACGCTTCGTGGTTGGCGAAGACGGACGCGCTGGTCTCTCCCCCGAACGTGTGGATCCGGCCGTCGAGCACCGCCGAGGCGAGCCCGCCCCGGCGCGACGGCATCGACGCCCGAGCCGACCAGGTGTTCGCGGCGGGATCGTAGGCTTCGACGATGTCGAAGTTCCGATCGGGGCTGTGGGGGCGGCCGCCGATGGCGTACATGATGCCGCTCACCGCCTGGGCGGTGAGGTGGTCGCGCAGGGTGGGGATCGGCGCGGCGTGGCGCCAGGTGTTCGTGGCGGGGTCGTAGATCGCGGTCGAGTCGACGTGGGCCCGCGTCGGGCCCATCCCGCCCACCACGATGAGCTCGCCGTTCACGACGCCCACGGCGGAGGCGCCGCGGCCGACCGGAAGGCTGGCCCGCGGCTGCCACGCGTTCAGGTCCGCGCGATACACCCAGAGATTGCTCTCGCCGTTGAACGTCATCCCCGAGAGCCCGCCCACGGCGTACAGCGTGTCGCCCACGGTGGCGAGCGGCATGTGGTGTCGGGCCGCCGGGATATCCGCGATGCGCTCCCAGGCGTTGCCCGCCGGGTCGTAGCGGTAGGCGACGCGGGTGGGCGCGTCGGTCGAATCGAATCCGCCCGCGAGGTAGATCTTCCCGTGCAGCACCGCGGCGTGCATCTCCTGGATCCGCTCGGGGATCGGCGCGGCGGTAGACCAGCGCGGATCGGCCTCGGCGAGACCCGAGCAGGCGACGAGCAGGAGGGCGAGCAGTCTCACGGGCGCGGCCGCCCGTAGGTTCCCATCAGCTGCGGGCTCGCCAGCACGTGGCCCTGCATCGCTTGCTCGACGTCCGCCTTCGTGGCGCCGGCCTCGAGGTCCAGGCCCGCGTCGAGCGCGTAGAGCTTGAAGAAGTAGCGGTGTGGCTTGCCGGGGGGTGGGCACGGGCCGTCGTAGCCGGTCTTGGGCCAAGTGTTCTTGCCCTGCCGCGCGCCCCCGAGGCTCTTGAGCGCGTCGGTTTTCGGGACTCCCTCCGGCAGCGAGGTCGTGGCGCCGGGGAGGTTCCACAACACCCAGTGCACCCAGGTGCCCATGGGCGCGTCGGGGTCGTCCATGATCAGGGCGAAGGTCCTGGTGTTCGGCGGCGCGCCGGTCCAGGCGAGCGCCGGCGAGACGTCGGGGCCGTCGCACGTGAACTTCTCGGGGATCGGGGCGCCGTCGCCGAACGCGGTACTCGTCAGGTTCATCCCGCGAATGCCTCTCGTACGATTCGAGCTTGCTCGGCTTGGTGCGCCGCGGGGTAGCCCTCGGCCGGGCTCGAGCGCTCGGGGCGGGAAACGTCCTGGATGGCGACGGCTGTGGGCGCGAGATCCCGCAGCTTCGGCAGCACGAACTTGCGTGCCCCCATGTTGCGCGGCTCCTCCTGTACCCAGACGATCTCCCGCAGGTTCGCGTAGTGGCCGACGTATTCCGCGATCTCGGCCGATGGGAACGGGTACAGCAGTTCCGCCCGTCCGATGGCGATGTTGGGCGTCTCGGCGCGCCGCGGCGAAGCCAGCAAGTCGTAGTACACTTTCCCACTGCAGAGCAGGAGCCGGGTGACCCGGTCGAGCACCGAGCGTTCGTGGTCCCACATCACGTGACGGAAGCGGCCGGCGGTCAAGTCGTCCAGGCTGGACATGGCGGCCGGGAGCCGCAGCAGGCTCTTGGGCGTCATGAGCACGAGCGGCCGCATTTCGGCGTGGCGCGCCTGGCGCCGCAGCAAATGGAAGTATTGCGCCGGCGTCGTGCAGTTCGCGACCCGGATGTTGCCCTCGGCGCCGAGCGCGAGGAAGCGCTCCAGCCGCGCGCTCGAGTGCTCGGGGCCCTGGCCCTCGTAGCCGTGCGGCAGGAGCAGGGTCAGGCGCGACGTCTGGCCCCACTTGGCGAGCCCGGCGATGATGAACTGGTCGACGATGATCTCGGCGCCGTTCACGAAGTCGCCGAACTGCGCTTCCCACAGCACCAGCGCCTCGGGCACCGCCACGGCGTAGCCGTATTCGAAGCCCAGGCAGGCGAACTCGGACAGCGGGCTGTTGTGCAGCTCGAACGGCGCGCGGGCGCCGCCCAGGTGCTGGATCGGGGCATGACGGCGGCCGTCGGTGGCGTCGTGCAGCACGAGGTGGCGCTGGCTGAATGTGCCGCGCTCGGTATCCTGGCCCGTGAGGCGGATCGGCGTTCCCTCGGTGAGGAGCGACGCGAGCGCGAGCGCCTCGGCGTGCGCCCATTCGATCCCGCCCGCGCTGCCCAGCGCCTCGCGCCGCCGCTCGAGCTGCTTCAGGAGCTTGGGGTGCACGGCGAACCCAGCGGGCCAGGCGAGCAGCTCCTCGTTCAGCCCCGCGAGCACCTCGGCCGGCACCGCCGTGTCGGGCTCGGGCACGGTCTGGCGGGAGATGCGCTGCGGCTCCTCGCCCTGCACGCCGGCGCCCTTCGCGAGGCTCGCCTTCAGCGCCTGCTGGATCGTGGCCAGCCGCTCGTAGGCGGTCTGCGCGTCCGCTTCGGCGCGCGCCGCGGGCACGACGCCTTCGCCCGCGAGCTGCGTCGCGTACTTCTGCCGCACCGTCGGGGTCCGCTTGATGCGCTCGTACATCAGCGGCTGGGTGTAGGCCGGCTCGTCGCCCTCGTTGTGGCCGTACCGCCGGTAGCCCACCACGTCGATCACGACGTCGCCGTGGAACTGCTCCCGGTACCGCATCGCGAGGCGCACGGCGGCGAGGCACGCTTCGGGGTCGTCGGCGTTGACGTGGATGATCGGCGCGTCGAACCCCTTGGCGAGGTCGCTCGCGTAGTCCGTCGAGCGCGCCTCCTTGGGGTCGGTCGTGAATCCCACCTGGTTGTTGGCAATCAGGTGGATCGTCCCGCCCGTGGTGTAGCCGCGCAGCCGGGCGAGGTTAAAGGTTTCGGCCACCACGCCTTGCGCCGCGAACGCGGCGTCGCCGTGGAGCAACACGGGGAGCGCCACCGACCCGTCGTGCAGCGCTTCGCGCCCGTTCCGGCTCGTCTGTTCCGCGCGCGCCCGCCCCTCGACCACCGGGTTCACCGCTTCGAGATGGCTCGGATTGGGGGAGAGCGTGACCGTCACCGGATTGCCCGCCGGCGTCCGATACACGCCCTCGGCCCCGTGATGGTACTTCACGTCGCCGGTGCCGCCCTCGGGCGTGAGCGTCTCCTCCACGTGCCGGCCGCCCTCGAACTCGGCGAAGATCGTCTCGTAGGGCAGGTTCACGACGTGCGCCAGGACGTTGAGGCGACCGCGGTGCGCCATGCCGATCACGACGTCGCGCGCGCCCGCCGCGCCCGCCAGCTCGATCGTGAGATCGAGCATCGGCACGGTGGCGTCCAGCCCTTCGATCGAGAAGCGCTTCTGGCCGAGGTAGGCCTTGTGGAGGAACCGCTCGAGCGTCTCCACCGCGGTCAGGCGGGCGAGGAGCTGGCGTTGCTCTTCCGGTGACAGCGGCTGGCGGTGCTCGCCCGACTCGATCACCCGACGCAGCCAGACCCGTTCCTGGTGACTGCCGATGTGCTCGACCTCGTAGGCGATGGTGCCGCAATACGTGCGGCGGAGCTCCGGGAGCGCGTCGGCGAGGGTGCGGCCCGGGACGTAGATGCGCAGCAGCTCGGCCGGGATCCGGGTCATGATCTCGGGGGTGAGGCCGAGGGGCGCGGGGTCGAGCGCCGGATCGCCCGGCGGCTCCGAGCCGAGGGGGTCGAGCGTAGCCGCGAGGTGGCCGAAATTGCGGTGGGCCCGGACCAGGGCCATGGCGGCGGCGATGTGCTTCGAATCCTCCACGCCCACCGCCACCTCCGGAAGCACGGAGCCGGGAGCACTCCGTTCCGCGGAAGGTACCGCTCCCTGCTCTGTGCTCCCTCCAGGCAGCCCGAGGCACTCGAAGGCCGACTCGTAGAACCGATTCTCACCTTGGAGCAGCGCGTCGAGTTTGCGGAGGAACATCCCCGACTCCGCGCCCTGGATGACGCGGTGGTCGTAGGTGCTCGTGATGGTCATCACCTTGGCCCCCGCGACGTCGCGGATCGCGCCGGTCGCGATGATCGAGCCCTGGCCCTTCATCAGGCGCGGGACCGAGGCGACGGTGCCGATGGTGCCGGGGTTGGTAAGCGTGATGGTCGCGCCCGCGAAGTCGTCCGGGAGCAGCTTGTTGCCGCGCGCCTTCTCGACCAGCGTTTCGTAGGTCGCGTGGAACCGCGCGAAGTCCATCTCGTCCGCCCGCTTGATCACGGGGACCACGAGCCCGCGGCTCCCGTCCTTCTTCTCCACGTCCACGGCGAGCCCTAGGTTCACGCCGCCCGGATCGAAGCGGTGCGGTTTCCCGCCCACCTCCTGAAAGGCGTGCGTCATGACTTTGTGCTCGCTCGCCGCGCGGGCGATGGCGAACCCGATCAGGTGTGTGAAGGAGACCTTCTTGCCGCTGGCCGCGAGCCGGGCATTGAGCGCCTTGCGCCGGGCGTCGAGCGTGGCGACCGGGATGTCGCGGAACGACGTGGCGGTTGGGACCGACAGCGAGTCGGTCATGTTCGCGACCAGCCGGGCGGCGGGGCCGGTGATGGGGGTGAGGCTCGTCGGGAGCGGGGAGCGGGGAGCGGGACTCTCCGGCGCACCGACAGGTACCGCTCCCTGCTCCCCTCTCCCCGGTGCTGCGGCCACGACCTCGGCTCGGCTGGTTGGAATCACCGGAAGCTCGTTCAGGCGCCCATTGTCGAACAGCTGTCGCCACTCTTCGCCGACCGAGGCGGGGTCGCGCAGGTATTGTTCGTACATCACCTGCACGAACGCGGCGTTGTGGGTGCCGAACACGAACTGGCTCACGCCCTCAATTTAATCACCGGAGAGAGGCGCAGCAGTGCCGAGTTTGGAGCCGATGCGCGTGGATTTGCCTACGACTTTGCGGCCGTCTACATTGAGATCACGTGGACGCCACGTACCGGTTTGAGCTCCGCGAGCTGAACGAGCTCAACTTCGCGCGGTTCGACGCGAAGGTAGGAGAGCGCTTCGCCGAGCACGATGCGGGGACGACGCTCACCGTCATCGGACTCAAGCTCTTCTGAATCCATGCACCTCGGGATCCTGACGCCCGGGCTGGCCCTGGCCGCTGCCGCGCTGTGCGGCCGCGTCGAGGCGCAGCAGGGGGGGGCCAGCGCGCTGCGCACCCGGCTCGAGGCGCGCATCGCGCAGAGCGGGGCTCGAGCCGTGGGTCTCTACTTCCGCGACCTCTACCGGGGGGGGGGGGGGGGG
>JBOHSA010000085.1:0-5434 GCA_050732995.1 Gemmatimonadales bacterium
GGCCACCGCCGGGCCGCGGAAGCGCTGGCGGAGATCGCCGGGGAGGCCCTGCGCTGGGCCGGCGGCGAGGCCGCCCGCGGGACGGACGTGCGCGAAACCGCGCTGCAACACCGCGCCCGCGACGCCATCGAACGGGCGGGGCTGGAAACGGACCATCCGCCGATCGTCGCGTTCCAGGAGAACGCCGCGAACCCGCACTACGAGCCGCGCGAGGGGTCCGATCGCGGGCTGCGAGCGGGAGAGGTGCTGCTGATCGACCTGTGGGCGCGACCGACCGGGTCCGCCGTCTACGCGGACCAGACCTGGATCGCCTGTGCCGGGAACTCGCCCCAGGCGGAGGTGCTCAAGGTCTGGCGGGCGGTGCGCGACGCGAGGGAGGCGGCGGTGGAGACGCTCCGCAGGCGGTGGGGCAGGGGGAACGGGGAGGGAAAGGTCGTCACCGGGGCGGAGCTCGACGACGCGGCCCGCGGCGTGATTCAACGCGCCGGGTACGGCGAGTACTTCGTGCATCGCACCGGGCACTCGATCGACCGCGAGCTACACGGCTCCGGGCCGCACCTCGACAACTTCGAGACGGCGGACGAGCGCGCGCTGGTCGCGGGCGTGGGATTCTCGGTGGAGCCGGGCATCTACCTGCCCGGGCGGTTCGGGATGCGCAGCGAGATCAACGTCTATCTGGACGACGGCGGGCCCGAGGTGACGCCGCGGGCGCCGCAGTCCGAGTTGCTGCTGGTCTAGGCGCGAGCGGGAGACTCGGCAGGGGCATGCCGCAACGCCACGATGACGAGTGCGGCCCACACCGCCGTTCCGACCGCCATGTGTGTCGCCCGGAGCGCCACGGGCAGTGCACCGACGACCATCGCCGCGGCAACGACCACCTGGAGCGCCATGAGCCCCAGCAGGAGCCGCGGGCCGCGCCGTGGTCCGCGCCGCGCCCACACCACGAGGTAGACCGTCAGGCCGTAGGCGAGCAGCCGGTGCGCCCAGTGGATGTGCTCCAGGGAGTTTCCGTCCGGAACCATCCGACCGTTGCACAGCGGGAATCCGAGGCAGGCGCTGGCGGCGCCGAGGTTGGTCGTCAGGGCGCCGAGCAGGAGCGTGGCCGCGGCGAGCGCACCGGCGATCAGGGCCGGCGTCTCGGGCCGGGAGCGCGCGTGCGGGTGCGCCGCGACGATCAGCGTCGCGAGGAGCGCGATGGCCGTGCCGAAATGGAGGATCACGGTCCAGGGCGGCAGCTCCAGGATGACGGTCGCACGCCCGAGCGCCGCGGCCAGCAGCACGAGGCCCAAGCCGAGGTAGGCCGCGCGCCCCGGGATGGGGCGCGCACCCCACGATCGTCGCCGTAGCCGCCAGGCGTAGACGGCGAGCGCGGCGATGGGCACGGCGACCAGCGACGCCGCCAGACGGTGCGTCCACTCGATGAGCGTCGCCGCGTCGTCGAGCGGCGGGACCAGTCGCCCGTGGCACAGGGGCCAGTCGTCGCCGCACCCCAGGCCGGACCCCGTGATCCGCACGACGGCACCGAGCACGATGAGCAGGTACGTCAGGGCGGCGGCGGTCCACGCGAGGGCGGTGAAGCGTCGAGTCACGGTCGTCAAATCGGCGGGCCAGTCGCCAGGCGACCGGCGGCGTCTTTACGGGTCTACCGGTACGGCCGCGACTTCGTCCACACCACGATGACGCCGCACGCGGCGTTCGACCCCGAGAACTCGCCCGGGACCTCTCCGGGGCCGCGGTAGATCTCGATCCCGTAGACGTCGCGGATGGGGGTATTCTCGTGGAAGGAGCGTACCTCCACCCCGTCGACCCACCAGGTCGGCTGGCATTGGGGGGTGCGGGCCATGAAGGCGAAGCACTCGAAGGTCTGCTGGTTGCACTGGATGCGGATCCCCCGGACGGTGCGGAGGGCATCCCCCACCGAGCCTTGGCTCCTGAGTTCGTCCCACCGGAGGTAGGCGCCCAGCCCGCGGTGCCGCCGTTGCTCGAATTCCAGGTAGCGCCGCGTAAGCCGCTCAGCGCGGGCCTGCACGACCAGCTCCGGCAGCTGGTGTCCCGTGAAGTCGAGGGAGAAGCCCTGGTCCACGCCGCCCGACCGGGGCAGGTAAACCTTGAAGACGCCGGGAGCGTACCCCAGCAACTGAATCGTGACCTCGACCTCCCCAGCGGGAAGTTCCCGCGCCTCGAACCGTCCGAGCGTGTCGGTGGTGAGGGAAGGGGAGTCTTTTCGGATCCGGACGATGGCTCCCGGGAGCGGGAGGCCGGTTTCGCTGTCGATCACGCGGCCCCGGAGCGTCGCCTGGGCGGCGCCCGTCTCCGGACTGCTGGCCGCCGCGAGCAGGGCCGCCAGCAGGGCTCCGGTCAGGGGTCGGCTGAGGAGAGCACCGTTGGCCAGACCGAGCCAGAGGCCGTGGCCGTGCCGCATAGGCCTAATTCTACCGGTCCGGGACGGTGACCGCCAGCGCGCTCGAGGGGTCTCCGTTTTGACATTCCGTTTGACACACAGTGCCCGCTCCTGGGCTTGCGGCCTCCCCGAGGAGGGTGCAGTTTGTCACTGTGTTCGAGGCCTGTCCGCAGCGCAGCTCAGTCCCATCTCCTTACGCAGGGAGCAGTCCTATGAGGCGAACGACCGTTGGTGCAGCGCTGTTTGCTGGTGTGCTTGCGGCGCTCGTGGCCGCCGCGCCAAGCCGGCTCCAAGCGCAGCAGGGCGCGGTGATTACCGGCCGCGTGACCTCGGCGCAGGGCGAACCGCTGGGCGGCGCCAACGTGGTGGTGGCGAGCACGAACCTCGGCGCAGCGGCGGCGGCGAACGGGACCTATGCGATCACCATCGCGCCGGCGGCCGTGCGGGGCCAGCAGGTGGTGTTGACGGCGCGGTTCATCGGCTATCGGCCCGCCACCCGCACTATCACACTCGGGCCCGGCTCCCAGGAACAGAACTTCGAGTTGCAGCCCGACCCGCTCCGGCTCGAAGAGTTGATCGTCACGGGTACGGCGGAGGCGACGACCCTCAAGAAACTGACCTTCACGGTCGGGAGGGTCACCGACGAGCAGTTGAAGGAGGTCCCGGGCTCGAGCGCGCTGGTGGCCCTCCAGGGGAAGGTGGCTGCCGTCCGCCTGGTGCCGACCTCGGCCCAGCCGGGTGGCGAGATGGCGCTGCGGCTCCGTGGCGCCACGAGCATCTCGGGCCGGCAGGATCCGCTGTTCGTCGTGGACGGCGTGATCACGCGGTTCGGGCTCGCGGACATCGCTCCCGAGGACGTGGAGCGGATTGAAGTGGTCAAGGGCGCGGCAGCCTCGTCGCTCTACGGCTCCAACGGCGCGAACGGGGTCGTGCAGGTTTTCACCAAGCGGGGCACCTCCCTGCCCGAGGGCGCGCTCCGGGTGTCGACCCGGTTCGAGGGTGGGGTCAACAGCATGCCGCGGCGGATGCAGTTCTCCCGGTCGCACGCATTCGAGGTCAACGAAACCCCCAACTACTGCGTTACGCTGAATGCGACTTTTAAGGTTGACGCGAACGGCTACTACTGTCTCACCGCGACGGACGCCCGGATCATCAAGGCGGACCAGATCGCGGACAATCCGTTCCCGGTCTACTACAACCACTGGGACGCCGTGGTCGATGCCGGCGCGTTCTGGACCGGATACGCCGCGATCGGGCAGCGGCGCGGCACCACCAACTTCAACGCCTCCATCCAGAACACCAGGAACGAGGGCGTGATTTTCGGGCTCGGCGGGTACACCCGGCAGAACTTCCGGCTCAACCTCGACCAGCAGCTGAACCAGGACGTCGACGCGTCCTTCAACGCGTTCTACGGCACGTCGACCAACGGGCGGACCGCGGAAGGGCAGACCGGGCCGTTCTTCGGCCTCATGTTCGTCCAACCCGACGTCGACATCACGGCGTGCTGCAACCCTGATGGGTCGCCGTATGTGGCCGAGGTTCCGCTGAGCGGGGACGTGGCCAACGACTTCAACCCGATGTACGAGCTGGCCAACCGAAAGATCGAACAGGACCGGAACCGGTTCACCGGCTCGGGCCGGCTGCGGTGGCGGATGCTCGAGTGGCTGCAGGCGGAGGGCAGCTTCGCCTACGATCAGGAGGCGCAGTCCTACGCGGACGTGACCCCGTTCGGCTACCTGACGTCCTCAGGCACGAAGACGAGCGGGTCCATCGAGAAAAGGGCGACGAACAACTGGCAGTACAATTCCGGCGTCACGCTCACCAGCATCCGGCGCTTCGGCGACATCAGCAACACCACGAAATTGGCCGCGACCTTCGAGAGCCAGAAGAACAGGCTGCTCACCTCCACAGCCGCCAGCCTCGTCGTGGCCCGCGTGCCGGAGTTCGGCGCCGCCGACCAGAATACCGTCCGGGCCACCTCGCGCGAGGAGATCATCCGGAACGAGAACTTCTTCGCCATCACCACGTTCGATATCAAGGACCGCTACATCGTGGATGCGCTGGTGCGGCGGGACGGGTCGTCGCTGTTCGGGCCCGAGAGCCGGTGGGCGACGTACTACCGCGTCTCCGGGGCGTGGCGGGTCACGGAAGATCTGAGGCTCCCGCGCGTCGACGAGGTGCGGCTCCGGGCGTCCTACGGCACGGCCGGTCTCCGGCCCACCTTCGACGACCAGTATGAAATCCTGGAAGTGACCGGCGGCGGCTTCAGCAAGGACATCCTGGGCAATCCGCTCCTCAAGCCGGCCCGCTCGGCCGAGCTGGAAGTGGGCACCAACGTCGAATTCGGGAGCGGCCGCTATACCGCCGAGTACACCTACGCCCGGAAGAACACCAAGGACCAGATCCTCCTGGTCGACCTGCCGGCGGTGGCAGGCTTCAAGCAGCAATGGCAGAACACCGGCGCGCTGCTGTCGATTACCCATGAGGCGACCCTGCAGGCCCGGGTGATCAACACCCGCAACACCACCCTCACCCTGAACCTCGTGGGCGACCGGACCCGCCAGTTCATCACGGAGTGGAACCTGCCGGAGCGGCTGTACAGCTTCCAGCAGATGCCATCGGCCTTCTTCCTGGGCGAGGGCTCGAACCTGGGAGTGCTGTACGGCAACCGCTGGATTCGCAACATCGACGAGCTGTACGACGACCCCGCCAAGGAGAAGCTGTCCGGGCCCAACCAGGCGTGGTCCCGTGACAGTGTCCGGCTCAACGAGGACGGGTACGTCGTCCGGAAGGACGCCTACGGCACGCTGAACGAACGGGCCATCAAATACACCTACTGCAAGCGCAGCGACGCGACCGGCTGCCTGGAGACCTCGCAGATCGTGCAGATCGGCGACGCCAACCCTGACTTCAACGCCAGCTTCGGGTTCACGCTCAACCACCGGCGGTTCGTGGTGAGCGCGCTGCTCGACTGGTCGAAGGGCGGCGACCTGTACAACGGGACCCGGCAGTGGGCCTTCCAGGCGACCCGCG
>JBOHSA010000086.1:0-3429 GCA_050732995.1 Gemmatimonadales bacterium
GTTGGTGAAAGTCGTTGCGGCAGGCGGCGTCAAGATGACCTGGGTAATCGGATCTTCGAGCGTGGGACGCAGCGCACGCGCCCATTCACAGCTCAGCAGGAAGGCCGAGCCGAAGGGCAGAACGTACCGCAGCCGGGTGCGGTCAGAACTCATACGCGCCGATGTCGGGCTGGGCATCGCGGGCGGCCCCGCCAAAGGCTGTCGGCATCGCATAATCCAGGCGCGCGGCGTTGATCACGGGGCTGCCAAGCCGCACGCGTAGATCGCGGCTTGTGGTAGTACCGGGATCGACGAAGAGCGGATCGGCCATGATATTGCCCGACGCGGTGATAGCCGAGCACCCGGTTTGCACGGCGCCGCTGCCATTCCCGAAGATCACGTTGGTCTCCACGACAACGTCGGCGATCGGACAGCTGGAGTCGTGCTGCACGCCGTAGCGGGAGTTGTTGGCGAGAATGTTGTTGCGAATCGTGACGTTGGAAACGCCGCCGGAGCCGCCGACCACGAGACCGCTATGCCCGTTGTCGGTCACGGTGTTGTTCACGACGACGTGGCCCGAGCCGATATCATAGATCTGAATACCAAACCCGTCCGGATGATCGTGAATGACGTTATTGGCGACGAAGTGATCATAACCCTGCAGATAGATTCCATGGTCCTGCTGGCCACCGGGGGTTACGTTGTGGTGAATCCAGTTGTCGATGATGTGGACGTTTCGGCTGGCCTCCGCCGTGTAGACGCCCTTGCCACGGCCATTGCGCATCTCGTTGCCCACGATCTCGATGTGGTGCCCGTAGACGTCGATGTGGCCGCCGGAGGTGCAGCAATCGCGATCGAAAATGAATCCCTTGACGCGGAGGTAGGCGCCCGTGCTCTGGATGGAGAGCGGTCCCCGCACGAACTCCGCATCGATGATCGGCCTCTCACCCGGATACGCTTCAATCGTGATGGGCGCGGTCGCGGTGCCGGCCCGGCTCATGCTCAATGCTTCCAGATAGGTGCCGGCCCGCACGTAGGCTTTCTGGCCCGGCTGCAGCGTATTGAGGGCGTGCTGAATCGTCTGCCAAGGCGCGGCCGGTGTCCCGGGATTGGCATTCGACCCGTTCGGCGCCACGTAGAACACGGTGCCCGTGGATAGCGGCAGCCGAGCCGGGAGCGCGCTGCCGATGCCGCCCCCGGCCGGCGTCGTGACTAACACCGAGCTGCTCTGGGGCGACACGTTTCCGGCCGCATCCTCGGCGGCGACGGTGTAGACGTAGCTGGTGCTGGGACTCACCGTGGCGTCCTGGAACGCCGGAGCGGGGGGCATGCCCACCTGAGTGCCGTTCCGGAACACCTGATAGCTGGTCACCCCGACGTTGTCTGTGGCCGCCGACCAACTCAGCGCGACCAGAGTGGGGCCGTTCGCGATCGCTGAGAGATTCTGGGGGGTGGACGGGGGAGTGCCATCGGGGGCGGGCGCCACCGTCACGGTGACGGTGGCCGTGCCGTCGACGCCTTCGCTGGTGGCGGTGACCGTGACGGGGCCGCCCTCGGCGACGGCGGTGACGAGGCCGCTCGAGGAGACGGAAGCAGTGCCCGGCGCCGCGCTCGACCAGGTGACCAGGCGACCCGTGACCGCGTAACCATTCGGGTCACGGAGCGCCGCGACGAGCTGCACGGTGGAGCCCACCTGCACCCCGGCCGTCGCGGGAGAGACGGCGACGGCGGCGACGTCCTGCCGCACCTCGATCGTCGCGGTGTCGGCGCGGACCGGTGTCTCGGCGACGATGCGCGCCGTGCCGGGCGCGACCGCCGCGACGCGACCAGCGAGATCCACGTCGACGATGTTCGCCTCGATGGTGCGCCAGGTGAGCCCGGGGATGGTGACCGGTTCGCCGGCTGCGTTGACGACGGTGAGCTGCAAGGTCGCACCGATCGCGCGCAGGGTTGCCGTCCGAGGGGAGACCGCGGCCCAGGCGGGTTCGCTATCGGCGTCCAGGAACCGGGCGGTCTCACACGCAACCGCGGGGAGCAATGTCGCGCCGAGCGCGACAGACAAATGGCGTCGGAATCGCATGATCATCCCTCAAGTCGTGGACGTCACTCAGGTCTGCGCTTGCTCCACGGCGACTGAGTCTCAGTACTCATACGCGCCGAGGTCGTACGCGGCGCCCTGCGGCCGCGCGCGGCCGGTGATATCGAAACGCACGAGTGTGAACGTCTGCCCCGCGTCGATCGCCGGGCTGCCCGCCTGCAACCGGAAGTCCCCCAGCGAGGGGTTGACGAACAGCGGATCGGTATTGAGCCAATTGTTCGTGAGCGTCATGCCCGCCGGCGGTATGTCGTCGGTCATGGCACTGCCAGTCGTGAGGTTGTCGCTGATCGTGATCGTCCCGGAGAAGCTGGGAATGTGGATCGGCTGCCCCCCCTCCGGGTTGTAGAAGATGTTGTTCGCGATGCGGCTCCCGCCGGACACGTCCGCGTGGAGCGTGATGTGGGTGTAGTTCTTGTTCGGATTGCCGTACGCGAACGTGTTGTTGAGCACCTGGATGTTGCTCAACGGGTCGGGGTAGAACTGCACCCCCCAGCCGTGGCGCGTGTTGTAGAAAATGTTGTTGCGAATGACCGCGCCATGGGCGCCCGGCGGGTTGCCGTTCAGGTAGATGCCGTGATCCAGCGTTTGGTAGCCGCGGAACGTGCTCGAGTACGAGCAGCCGTTCTCGCCGGGGAAGAAGCGCCCGATGTCGTGGATCACGTTGCCATCGACGGTGACGTTGGGCACCTGGATGAAGATCGCGGTCTGGCCGTTGGTATTGGTCGACAGCGTGCACACGTTCCCGATGTGATGGATGTGGTTCCCGATGATCTCGGAGTCGTGGCCGCCGTCATAGAGGTTGATGGCGCTCCCGCTGCCTCGACCCGTGACGGGGCTGCCCACGTTGGCGAAGCCGTAGAGATCGAAGCCTTCGATGCGGACGTAGCCGACGCCGTTGTTGAGTTCGAAGCCTAGCGCGGTGCGGCCGTTCTCGCCGTCCAGCTTGGCGCCCCACTGGTTACGCGAGCGGAACGTCACCCACGCGCTGGGCGTGCCACCCCGATTGACTTGGACCACCATCCCGCTCCCATCATCGTCGGTCCAGACGCCGTCGTCGACGACGACCACATCGCCCGGATTCACTACATCCGCGGCCCGCTGTATCGTGCGGAACGGCGCGGTCGCCGACCCCGAATTCGCATCCGAGCCCGTGGGGGACACGTAGTACGTGCCCTGAGGGGGCGGCGGTGGTGGCGGCGGCACGGTCACCGTAATGGTGGATGTGCCGCTCACGCCCTCGCTCGTCGCGGTGATGGTCGCCGAGCCGACGGCGACCGCGGTGACCAGCCCGCTGGGGCTCACCGCAGCGACCCCCCCGTTGTTGCTGGACCAGGTCACGGGGCGGCCCACGA
>JBOHSA010000087.1:0-19551 GCA_050732995.1 Gemmatimonadales bacterium
GGGGGGGGGGTAGCGCCCGCCGGAAAGAAGTGCACGGTGTAGCGCACGGCGTCGGCGTGCAGGAAACACCAGAGCCGGCGCAGATCGAGCGGGGGGTCCTGCGGCGCGGGATGGACCACCAGCCGCAGCTCCGAGACGGGGGGCGCGCCGCCCGCGGGATCGGTGCCGCCCCGGAGCAGGGAATCGAGCTCGGGCACCAGCGTGCGGTCGAGCAGCGCCCGCCGGAAGATGTGGGCGAACTGCCGCACTACGGTTCGGGTGGCGAGCTCCGGTAGGCGGAACGGCACGAGGACCACGGGGCGCACGCGCCCCGCGCGGTGGCGCACCCGGAAGCGCTCGAGCGGCTCGAAGAAATGGTAGGCGAGCGCCTGGGTTCGCTGCGTGTTGCGGACCGTGCGCACTGCGGTGGCGGCGGCTGGCGGCGTCTCGCCGCGCACCTCGGTCAAGTGAAATGGACGCCGCCGCAGCGCCTGGCTCGTCCGGCCGACGCGCTCGCTCAGCTCGCGGACCGTCTCAGCCACGGCCAGGCTCAACAGCGAGTCGCCCGTTTCGCCCCTTCCCCCCCCCTCCCCCCGGGGACGGACGGGGAGCGGGAACGGCTCCAGTGAGTGCCCTCCCCCGTCGCCCGCGCCCGCCGGTGCGGCGGGCAGGGCCGCCGCCCCTCCAGCGGTGATCATCCAGGCAAGGACGTCGAGCGGGCGCTCGCGCGGCAGCCATTCGTCCCCTGGCTCGGCGAGCGGGACGGCCGGATCGCGCCACCGGCCGTCGAGCAGCGCCACCCGGGCCTCGTCGCCCGGCGCGAGGAACACGCTGTAGAGCAAGTCTCCCCACAAGCATCCCAGGGAGTGCCACTGTTGCTCGATTTCCAGCAGCACGCCGTAGCGCCAGGTCGGGGCCGGCGCTGCGGCTGGCATCCGGAAGAAATCGATCCGCTGGCCCTGCGAGCCGGTGCCGCCGGAGTGGAGGGCGGGAGGGTGAACGGGAGGCGGCGGGAACAGGCTCGGCTGATCGCGGCGGGGATCCAATGGCGCCGGCGTGAGAATGCCGAGCCGAACGAAGTAGAGGACCTGGCCGGGCGCTTCCGCCGTCGCGGGTGCCGGATGCGGCGCCGGCGTCCGGTCACCGGCTGGTCCGCCGCCCGCGCTTCCGGCCACCATCGGAACCAATGTGCGGGGCGCTTCGAGGACGACCTCGCCCTGATCGAGGCGCGCCCGCGCGAGCTCTACGGGCTCCTCGTTGCGCAGGCCCACCCGGACCCACAGCCGCGCCGGAGGCGCGTCGCCGGGGGCCACCGCCACCGAGCCGTCGGCATCGCTCACCCAATAGCCGCTCGGTGTCCCCTCGGGACCCAGGATCGTGACCGGCACGCCGGCCGCGGGCTCCCGGGTGTCCGGCTGGACGATGCGCAACACCCAGGACAGGGGAGAGGAGTCGGACGGCGGCGCGGCGTCAGGCATCTGGGTCGGTGGATGAGCAGGAGAAAGCGGGAACCGTTCCTAGGCGAGGCCGAGGCGCTTGACGAGGTGCTGCTTCACCGAAGGCGTGATGACGCCGCGCTGCAACATGTCGTTGATCGCCGCGTTGATGTCGGGCCGGTCGGCTTCCAGGCGCCGCTCGCGGAGCTCCTGGATGACGCGGGCGAGGCGCTGGTCGTATTCGCCGGACCGCAGCTTCCCGGCGTCCATCTCCGCCTTGAGTTTTTCCAGCGCCTGCACCAACCGTTCGACGGAAATCGGTGCCGCCATGCGCTACCTCCGGAAGTTGTGGAATGCCCCGTAGCTGCAGTCCAAGCGCCTGCCCATAAGTATGGCGGCGAACGCGCCGCTCGGCAGGGGTGCGGCCACTTGACGACGGTCGGGACGCGGGCGTAATACAGCGACATGCCGATCCCGTTGGGCCGGTGGGCGCCCCCGGTCGTGGTATGGCTCGTCGCGGCGGTCCCCCCCCCGCTGCCCGCCCAGGACAGCCTGACGGCCCGGGTGGACCGGCTGTTCGAGGCGTGGGACCGCCCGGCCTCGCCGGGCTGCGCCCTCGCCGTCATCCGCGCCGGCCGTATCGTGTACCAGCGGGGCTACGGGCGGGCCAACCTCGAGCACGACATCCCGATCGCGCCGTCCACGGTGTTCTACGTCGGGTCGGTGTCGAAGCAGTTCACGGCCGCCGCGGTGGCGCTCCTGGCGCAAGACGGACGCGTCTCGCTCGATGACGACGTGCGGCGCTACATCCCCGAGCTGCCGGTGTACGGCCGGCCCATCACGATCCGGCAGCTGATCCATCACACGAGCGGGTTGCGCGATTACTATGCGCTGCGGGTGCTCGCGGGGCTGCCCGCCGACGGGGTGTTCGGGGACGGCGACGTGCTCGAGATCCTGGCGCGGCAGCGCGCGCTCAATTTCGAGCCCGGCGCGGAGCACCTATACAGCAATTCAGGCTATTTCCTGCTGTCGGTGATCGTGCGCCGCGTGACGGGCCAGACGCTGCGGCAGGTCGCCGAGGCGCGGATCTTCCTGCCGCTCGGCATGGCCCACACGCATTTCCACGACGACCACGCGATGGTGGTGCCGGGCCGCGCGAGCGCGTACCGCCCCGATTCCGGCGGGTACCGCCTCAGCGTACCGAACTTCGACGTCGTCGGCGCGGGGGGCCTGCTCACGACCGTGGAGGATTTCCTGCTGTGGGACCGGAACTTCTACGAGGGAACGGTCGGGGGCCGCGCGCTGATCGACCAGCTCGTGACGCCGGGCCACCTGAACGACGGGACGGCGCTGCGGTACGCGTTCGGGCTGACGGTGGATGCCTACCGCGGCCGGCGGATCGTGGACCACACCGGGTCCTACGGCGGGTACGTGGCCGACGTCCTGCGGTTTCCCGACCTGCGCTTCTCGGTGGCGTGCTTCTGCAACTCGAGCGGCATTCAACCGAGCAGGCTGGCACGGCAGGTCGCGGACATTTATCTCGCCGAGCAGCTCGGTCCCGCGCCCCGGCCGGATTCATCGCTTGCCACACGCACCCGCTCGGAGATGCGTATGGTCAGGCCGGACTTTGCGGCGCAGTTCGCCGGCACTTACCACAGTGATGAGCTCGACGCCACGTACCGGATCGTTGCCGACAGTGCGCGGTTATCCGTGCAACCCGGTCCGGCCCCGGCGGTCGCGCTGGACCCCGGTGAAGGCCGGGACGAATTCGTCACGCCGCGGCAGGCGACCCTGCGCTTTACGCGCGATCGGGCGGGCCGGGTGAGCGGCTTCACGCTGGCCGCCGGCCGCGTGCGGGGCATTCGCTTCACCCGCCGGTCCGAATCCCCACGCTAAGAGGAGATCCCGTGATGGTGAGCTCGAAACGCATCGGCCGGTTCATGCTCGCGGCCGGGACGGTGGTGGCGCTTGTCGCGCGGCCCGCGCCGGCCGTCGCCCAGGCGGCCCCTGCCGCCCGTCAGCTGGCCCGCGACATCCTGCAGGAGCTGATCGCGATCAACACCACCGACTCGGCCGGCAACACGACGGTGGCGGCGGAGGCGATGGCGGTCCGGCTCCGTGCGGCCGGCGTTCCGGCGGCGGACATCCGGGTCCTCGGGCCCCATCCCCGCAAGGGCAACCTGGTCGCCCGACTGCGCGGACGGAACGCGACCGGCAAGCGGCCGCTCCTGTTGCTGGCGCATCTGGACGTGGTGGAGGCCCGGCGCGAGGACTGGTCGCTCGATCCGTTCCAGCTCACCGAGCGCGACGGCTATTTCTACGGGCGTGGCACGAGTGACGACAAGGGGATGGCCGCCGCCTTCATCGCGAACCTGATCCGCTACCGGCAGGAAGGCTTCATCCCGGACCGCGACCTGATCGTCGCGCTCACGGCGGACGAAGAAGGGGGCGACCATAACGGCGTCCAGTGGCTGCTGGAGCAGCACCGCGACCTGATCGATGCCGCGTACGCGCTCAACGAGGGCGGCGACGGCCAGCTGTTCCGGGGCAAACGCCTGCTGAACCAGGTGCAGGCGAGCGAAAAGGTGTACCAGAGCTTCCGCCTCGAGGTCCGGAACCGGGGCGGGCACAGCTCGCGGCCCGAGAAGGACAACGCGATCTACCACCTGGCGGAGGGACTGGCCCGGCTCGCGCAGTTCGACTTTCCCGTCAGCCTGAACGACGTGACGCGCGCGTACTTCCAGCGGATGTCGGCGATCGACACGGGTCAGCTGGCCGCCGACATGCGGGCGGTGGCCGCGGTCGAGCCCGAGCCCGGCGCGGTCGGTCGGTTGAGCGCCGTCCCGTACTACAACGCCCTGCTGCGCACGACCTGTATCGCCACGCGGCTCGAGGGGGGACACGCCGACAACGCGCTGCCCCAGCTCGCCCGCGCGCTCGTCAACTGCCGCATCCTCCCGGGGGAATCGCCCGTGGAGGTCCGGCGTACGCTCATCCGGGTGCTCGCGGACACCCAGATCGCGGTCGCGCCCGTGGAAGAGGC
Organism: Gemmatimonadales bacterium; assembly: GCA_050732995.1. GTDB lineage: Bacteria > Gemmatimonadota > Gemmatimonadetes > Gemmatimonadales > GWC2-71-9 > JBOHSA01. The sequence goes on from JBOHSA010000087.1 coordinate 4,459, forward strand.
GCGGCCGAGTCCACCGTCGCCGCTCACGCCGGAGGTGCTGGGGGCGATCGAGCGCGTCACGGCCACCCTGTGGCCCGGCGTGCCCGTCGTTCCTGTGATGGCGACCGGTGCGACCGACGGGCTGTTCCTGCGCAACGCCGGGATCCCGACCTACGGCGTCTCCGGCCTGTTCGAGGACATCGAGGACGTCCGCGCGCACGGCCGGGACGAGCGGATCGGCGTCACGGCCTTCTACCAATCGCAGGACTTCCTGTACCGGTTGGTCAAAGCGCTGGCCGCGGGCCGCTGACCCGTGCCTCCACGGATCCTCACCTCGCCGTGGCCGGTCGCGCTGGGCGTCTGGGCGGCCTTGCTCCCGCCGGGCGCGCGCGCGCAGCGGGACGCCGCGCGCGCGGAGTCGCTGTATCGCGAGGTCCGGACCCTGAAGGACCGGATCGACATCACGGCGGCCCGCGGCCTCGGGCGCACGCCGGACGGGACGCCTGTGGCGGCTCTCCTGCCGCGCTACGCGGCCGCGCGCGCTCGGCTGGTGACGTTGCTGGCCGCGCCCGACACGGCGTTCGCGGCCGGGGACCGCGCGGCGGTAGCCACAATGAAACGCACGCTCGACGGCGAGCTGGTGGAACGGCTTGCAGCCGTGCCCGGCGCCGCCGGTGCCGAAACGGAAGCCGGGGGACTGCCGTGCGTCTACGACCCGGAGCGGCTCGCGGCCGGCCCGACCGGGCGCGAGGCCCTCGCCGAGCGCATGTACGCGTGCTACGGCCGCGCGGCGCGCACGATCCTGTTCGAGGGGGACACGCTCGACCGCCTCACGATTCTGGGCCTGCTGTCCCAGACCGCAGATCCCGATCGGCGTCGCCGGTTGTTTCTCGCGCTCGAGCCGGTGTGGCGCAGCGTGAACGGCGACGGGGGCCCCCACAGCCCCTATCGCCGGCTCGTGGGACTCACGGCGGCGCACTGGCGGGGGGAGGAGAGTGGGCGGGGTGGCTCCCCGGTCGAGGCCAGCCTGCAGCGGCTCGGCATCGCGCCGGGCGTGATGGAGCGGTGGCTGACCGCGATCCTGGAGCAGTGGCGCGCCGTGACACCGCCGCGGCCGGTCGAGCCGTGGGACTTTCATTTTGCCACGGGGCGGGCCGGCCGCGTGCTGGGGTCACGGATCCCCCGAGCGCGTCTCACCGAGCTCAACACGGCGTACTTCCGAGCGCTCGGCGCCGATCCCGACTCGCTCGGCATCCGGTACGACCTCGATCCGCGGCCGGGGAAGACCCCCGTGGCCTTTACGACGTTCGGATCGCGGACGCAGCCCGAGCCGTGGGTGTTCGCGACTTACCGCGTGGGCGGGCTCGACAACCTCTCGGAGCTGTTTCACGAGACCGGGCACGCGATCCACATCGCGGCCATCCGGACCCGACCCGCCTTTCAGGATTGGCCCGACAGCGACCCGTTCACCGAAGCGCTGGGCGACCTGGTGAGCCTCGACATCTACGCGCCGGCCTGGCAACAACGCTGGCTCGGCGACTCGGTTCCGCTCGCCGACGCGCTGCGAGCCAAGTACGCCGGGATCGTACTCGACGTGGCGTGGTCGCTGTTCGAGATCCGCCTGCACCGGAATCCCGCGCTCGATCCCAACCAGGTCTGGACCGAGCTCACGCGGGACTACCTGCGGATCGTGCCGCACCCCGAGCTGTCGTGGTGGGCGATGCGGGGGCAGTTGATCAACGCCCCGGGGTACATGATGAACTACGCGATCGGCGCCATCATCGTGGCGGATCTTCGGGCGCGGATGGCCGTGCGAGACCGGACCTGGTATCGCCGCGTGGCCGAGCGGCTGTACCGGTTCGGGCTCGAGCGGCCGTCGCGCGAGGTGATCGAGGAGTTCCTCGGGCGGCCCCTCTCGCCCCGGGCGCTGCTGGAGGACATGGCGCGGATCGACTCCGTGCGCGCGTGCCTCGCCAGCCCTCGACGGTACGGTGGTCGTCGCCGGGCTCGACAGCGTCGTCGAGGTCCGGCGCGATCGGTGGGGTGTGCCGCGCATCTACGCGACGACCTAGCACGACCTGTTCTTCGCCCAGGGGTACGTGGCCGCGCAGGACCGGTTGTGGCAAATGGAGATGTGGCGTCGCGCCGGCGAGGGACGGCTCGCCGAAGTCCTCGGCCCCGCGCTCGTCGCGTCTACGTGGAACGACTGCGGCCGTGCGACCCGCCGGCCGAAGCGCGCTGCCACTTCCATCAGGGCGCGTGGCGACGCGCTGGAAGCTGCCCACCGAGAACCTGGTGTACGCCGACGTGGACGGGAACATCGGCTGGATCGCCGCGGGTCCGAATCCGGTGCGCTCCTGGTCGGGACTGCTGCCGGTGCCGGGAGATGGCCGGTTCGAGTGGACGGGCTTCCTGGCGTCGGCCGAGCTGCCCCAGAGCTTCAATCCCCCGGGCGGGGTCATCGTGACGGCGAACCACAATATCCTGCCGCCCGGGTATACCAAACCTCTCAACTACGAATGGGCCCCTCCGTACCGGGCGGATCGCATCCGGGCGGTGCTCGAAGCCGGAGCAGCGTTCACCGTGCGGGACTTCCAGCGCCTGCAGCACGACAAGCTTTCGATTCCCGCCTCGCGGCTCGTCCCCGTGCTGATCGCCGCGGCGAGTCGGCGCGGGCTGAGCGGGCGGCCGGAGGTGCGAACACTGGCTGCATGGGATTTCGTGATGGCGCAGGGCGCGCACGCGCCGTTGGTGTACGCCGCGTGGCTCCGGGCGCTGCCCGTCCGGGTCTTCGCGCCCAGGGCGGGGCGAGGGTGGGAGGTGCTCGATACCGAGTGGGACCTGCCGACCCTGGTACGCCTAGTGACGGAGCCAGACGGTGAGTTCGGTCCGCCCGCGCGGCGGGCGGCGGCGCGCGACTCGGTCGTCCTCGGCGCCCTGGACGACGCCGTGGCCGACCTCACCCGGCGACTGGGCCCCGACCGCGGCGGCTGGACCTGGGGCGCGCTGCACCGCGCGGCCTTCCGGCACCCGCTGGCGGGGGCGTTCGATCTGCCGACCGTGTCGCGCGGCGGGGATGGCAACACCGTGAATGCCACGGGAGGCGGCAACTACCGCCAATCGTCCGGGGCGTCGTTCCGGGAGATCCTCGATTTCGCCGACTGGGATGACTCCGTCGCCACGAGCACCCCCGGTCAGTCGGGCCAGCCCGGGAGCCCGGACTACGGGGACCTGCTGTCCCTGTGGGCCAACGGCGCATACTTCCCGCTCGTGTACACGCGCGCCCGCGTGGAGCGGGAAACGGCGCACCGGCTGGTGCTCACCCCCCCCATCCCCGTCCCCCCAGCCTCTCCTCCCTCGCTCCCGCCGCCGTGAGGCTAGGTTCCACGCCATGACCACGCCGGCCTCCCGACCCTCCCTACCGCCGAGCGCGGCGACGCTGCCCTCGCACGAGTTCGGGCTCGCCATGGGGCTGATCTTCGGGCGCTATTTCCTCGACATGCGCGACCTGCACTACGGGTACTGGCCCGACGATCTGGCGGTCGAGCCGCGGAACCTGGCGCAGGCGCAGACGGCCTACACCGCGTTCCTGATGTCGCACATTCCCGAGGGCGTGCGGTCGATCCTCGACGTCGGGTGCGGGGCGGGGAATACGGCGCGCAAGCTGCTCGATCGGGGCTACCGCGTGGACTGCGTCTCGCCCAACAGCTTCCTCACCTCGGTGGCCCGCGAGGTCCTGGGCGACCGGGCCACGGTGTTCGAGACGAAGTTCGAGGACCTGGAGACGGATCGGCGCTACGATCTACTGCTCTTCAGCGAGAGCTTCCTGTTCATCAAGCCCGACGCGGCGTTGCCGCAGGCGTCCCGCCTGCTCACCCCCGGCGGCTACCTCCTGATGACCGACATCTTCAAGGTGCCGGCCGACGGCAAGAGCCCGATCGGCGGCGGGCATCAGCTGCCGGTGTTTCGCCAGATCATGGCGGGAGCCCCCTTCGAGCTGGTCCGTGACGTCGACATGACGGCCGGGATCGCGCCGACCTTCGATCTCCTCGATCAGGCGTACGCCGGCGTCATCAAACCCGCCTACGACCTGCTCACGGCGCGGCTGGCCTACCGCTATCCGTGGCTCACCCGCCTCGTGCGCTGGAAGTTCCGGAAGAAGATCGAGCGGTACGAGCAGAAGCACTTCAGCGGCCGGCGCAACGCGGCGAACTTCGCGAAGTACAAGTCGTACCGGCTGTTCCTGTATCGGAAGCGGGAGACCGGTTAGCCAGCGGCGACGTCTGTTCGATTTACGGTGTCGCCCCCATCCGGCAGCTGCCGTCCGCTTGCCGGACCGTGGGGTAGGTGACCCCCAGCTGCTCCAGGTAGGTGCGGTAGCGGCTCGGATCGTAGTAGTAGCGCCGCATCGCGGGCCGGTGGCGCTCCATGATCCCGGCGTTCAGCTCGATCGCCGGCCGATCCTGCGGGCGGATCAGCGGGCGATACTGGATCGTCTTCGTCTGCTCGTTGCGGAAGTAGTCCCACGCCTGCTGCACCAGCTCGGGTCGGAGCAGGAAGTCGAGCATCGTCATCGCCAGGGCCTTGGCGCCCGCGGTCGCGCCCTTGTGAGCGATCGGCGTGGCCATCGCGATGGCGTTGGACCAGTTGTGTCCCGGCAGATTCGGGATGTTGGACGGGAACCGCAGCGTGGCGGTCGGGACGTTCCACGACACGTCGCCGATGTCGTCCGACCCGCCGCCCCGCCGCTCGCCCGGTCGCAAGGCCGGGCGGAGCGAATCGAGCTTGGTGGCGAGCCCGCTATCGGGCACGCCGAGCTCTTTCTGCAGCGCGCGGGCGAGCGTCTGGTCGGCGTCGCTCCAGCGCGGCAGTCCCACCTGCCGGATATTCTCGTACAGCGCTTGCGCGATGACCTTGTTGAAGTGCGCGGGCCAGGCGGATCCGAGGATCCGCACCGGGGCGAGCGTGGTGGCAGTCATCTGCGCGGCGGCGCGCGCGATCGTGTCCCCAATCGCGAACAGCTCCTGGATGTGGGGGTAATCGAGCTCGCGGAAGTAGTACCACACCGACGCGGTCGGCGGCACGACGTTGGGCTGGTCGCCGCCGTCTTTGATCACGTAGTGCGAGCGGTGCTGGAGCCGCAGGTGCTCGCGGCGGTAGTTCCAGCCGGCGTTCATCAGCTCGACCGCGTCCAGCGCGCTGCGCCCGCGCCAGGGAGCCCCAGCCGAGTGGGCACTCTGGCCCTGGAACGTGAACAGGGCCGAGACGAGCCCTGTCCCCTCGGTGTCGCCCCAGGACGTGGAGAGGTTGGCGCTGACGTGCGTGAACAGGACGATGTCCGCGTCCTTGAACAGCCCGTCACGCACGAAGTACGCCTTGGTCCCGACCAGCTCCTCGGCCACGCCGGGCCAGAGCTGGATCGTGCCCGGCAGGCGCTCCCGCTCGAGCAGCTGCTTGACGGCGAGCGCGGCCGTGACGTTCACCGCCTGGCCCGAGTTGTGGCCTTCACCGTGTCCCGGCGCGCCGTCCACCATCGGCAGCCGGCACGCCACGCCCGGATGCTGGGAAGCCTGCGGGATGTCGTCGATGTCCGAGCCGAGCGAGATGAGCGGCTTGCCCGAGCCCCAGGTGGCGACCCAGGCGGTCGGGATGCCGGCGATGCCCTCCCGGATGGTGAACCCGTTCCGGCGCAGCAGGTCTACGAGGTAGCGGGAGGTCTCGGTCTCCTGGAACCCGAGCTCGGCGAAACTGAAGATCTGGTCGACCATCTGCTGGGTGAACTGCTGGCGGGCGTCCACGTCCCGGACGGCGTCGCGCTTCAGCGCCTCGAGACGGGCGGCCGACGGCCGCTGCGCCCGCGCCCCCCCCCCGCCCCCCCCCGCCCCCCCCCCGCCTGCGCCCAGCGCCGCCAGCAGGGACGGCACGATCCACACAGCCTTGCGTGACGACGGCATGCGCACCTCCTAGTAGCTCGGCCCGATGAACACGGCATTCGCGAACAGCGGCAGCAGACTGCGCCACATGTCGCGGAAGTTGGGATCGCCGGCGAACCCGATCACGCGGCCCCGGCCGACCTCCTCGGTCCAGAGGTACGGGGACCCCGCGAGCCGGCCCGGCACCTCCGGCCACAGATACCCGGCGAGCCGCAGGCGCGGCTGGTCGGCGTAGCGCACGACCGCTTCACCCGCCGCCAGATCCCGCGGGAGGGTGTACACGCGGTCGGAGAAGACGAGCGTGGCGAACTGCGCCGGCCGGATGCCGGCGACCAGCGGCGACAAGGTGTCGCCGGTGACGCGCACGATGGCTCCCGGCACATCGGCCGGGAGGGGAGCGCCGCCGGCCGAATCGGCGCGGGTCGTGTCGCGCCGCAGCCGCAGGCGCGCGAGGCCCAGGCTTTCGGAGGCGAGCCAGGCCGTGGCGCCCTCGAGCGTGACCAGGGTGCCGCCGTTCCGCACCCAACCCGTGACGGCCGCTTTGCCCCCGTCGCCCAGAGTCCGCTCGAACGCCGCGGGTTGGGTCGAGGGAACGACGAGCACGTCGAAGTCCGCCAGGAGGGCGGCACTCAGCGCGGCGGCCGCGACCGGGGTCACCGGGTAGCGCAACCGCTGCTCGAGCGCGTACCACGCGAACCCGAACGAATTACCCGACACGGGAGGGCCGCCGACGAGCGCGACGCATGGTGTCCGCAGCGGAAAGACGCTGTTGCTGCCGAGGTCGGTGCCGTCGTCCACGCGGGCGGAGCTCAGCGGCACGACTCGGGCGCCCGACGCCGCGGTGTGGCGTCGCACCGTCGGGTGGACGGCGGAGTCGTTCCTCGCGACCCGCACCACGAGCGCGCCGCGCGGGAAGCGAGTCTCCCCCACCCGGAATGCGCGCGGCGCGTACCAGACCCGCACGCTGTCGGCCAGCAGGCCGGCCAGCATCCCGAGCGCCGTCTCGCTGCCCGGCTCGAAGGCGTAGCCGTACGAGGCGACCGGCAGCTCGGCGCGGGCCGGCGCGGCCGGCTCGGCCCACGGCTCGACGGGCCCGACCGGAGTTCGGGTCCACCAGGCGCGGACGCGGAAAGTGTAGGGCAAGGACCACGCCGTGATGTCGTAGAACCGCTCCGGCTGCGCCGTGCGCCGGTGCTCCAGCTCCTCCGCGATGAAGGTCGAGTCGAGCTGCGCATCCGGCTCGAGCAGGGCTTTGGCAAGGCGCCCCTGCGGCTGCGCCAGGTCCACGACGTACGCGCCCGCCGGCAGGTGCGCCGGGCCCGCCGTGGTTTCGCCGTACGCCGTGGCGTCGCGCGCGTCTACGGCGCCGCGCAGGCGCTGCACCACGATCCCATTGTCGACCAGCCGGCGGGCGAGCGAGTCCGCGCGCCCGTCCGGATCGGGCTCGAGCACGATGCTGCGCATCGGCCCGCGCTCGCCCTCCGTCACGGCCGACTGGCGGAACGCGAGAAAATCGCTGACGCGCTCCCCGCGCCGCCGGGCCGTCGCCAGCAGGGTCGCCCAGGAGGTGGTGTAGTGGTGGTGGGCGGCCTCTCGCAAAGTGAGGATGGTCCCGTCGCTGCGCCGGATCGCCCCGCCGCCGCTCGAGGCCTGCTCGTAGGTCATCCCGGCCGCGCCCAGATAGATCGGCCACGAGCTGCCGTAGCCGGGATAGAACTCGTCGTAGCCTTCGCGCCGGAAAAAGGACCAGCCGTGCACGTCGAACGCGGCGGCGTTGGCGGCCGCAAAGATGTCCCACCACTTGAGGATCACCGGTGGCACGTTCTTGTTGATGGGTTGCATCGCCGGCGGGAAAAAGTACGTCGAGCTCGAGCCCATCTCGTGCAGGTCCACTGCGACGTGGGGCGGCCAGCGGAGCAGCGCGCGCACCCGGCCGCGGGTCTCGGGGTGCGAGAGCACGTACCAGTCACGGTTCAGGTCGAAGTAGTAGTGGCTGGTGCGCGGGCCCGGCCAGCTGCCCTGGTGGATCATCGCGCCGGGAACGGTGGGGACCCGCAGCGCCCCGCGCGCCCGCGTCACATCCTGGACGTGGCGCTCGTGGCCGTCAGGGTTCTCGACCGGATCGATCAGGACCACCAGGCTGTCCAGGATCAGACGGGTTTCGGCGTCCTGTCCCGCGGCGAGCTGGTAGAGGAGCGCAATGGCCGCCTCGACGCCGGAGGCCTCGCCGCCATGCACCGTGTAGCCGAGCCACGCGATGGCGGGCAGACGGCCCGCGGCCGCCCCGAGCTCGGCGGCCGAGGAGCCGCGCGGGTCGGCCACGCGCGCCGCGTCGGCCCGGATCTGGTCGAGGCGCGCCTGGTTCGCCTCGCTCGTGACGATGACCATCGTCACCTCGCGCCCCTCGAACGTGTGCGCCACCGTGTCCACGCGAATCCGCCGGCTCGCGGCCGCCAGGCGGTCGAGGTAGCGCATCAGGAGATGGTGCGGCGTGAAGCGCTCGCCCACCTCGTAGCCCAGCACCGCGCGCGGCGGGGGGACGGCGGGGTCGTAAATTCCGCCGGGGGCGTAGGGGTGCTGGGCGGCGGCGAGGCCGGGGCGCAGCGCCAGCGCGAGCAGCGGAGTCAGGAGCGCAACGAATCTCACGTGGGTCCTCGGAGTTTTGCGGCGGGGAAACGTATCCGCTTGCCGATTCCGCCGCGAGCGGGGTAGACTTGTGGGCCGCACTCTCCCCTCCGAAGAAAGGAACGTGGCCGCCATGAATCGCCTCGCCCTCCTGATCCTGCAGCTCGCCGCCGTCGCCACCGCCCCACGGGCCGGCGCGGCGCAGGGGCGCCCGCCCGCCTGCGACCCCGACAACGCCGGGCTCACCGTGCCGGCCGGCTTCTGCGCCCTGGTCGCCGGGGATAGTCTGGGGCGCGTGCGCCACCTCGCCACCGCTCCGAACGGCGATCTGTTCGCGGCGGTACGGGGGGACAGCGGAGGCGTACTGGCGTTGCGCGACACCAACGGCGACGGGCGGTTCGACGTGCGGCGGAGGTTCGGCCCGGCGGGCGGGACGGGCATCGCGCTGCACGCGGGCTATCTCTATTTCGCCACCGACGATGCGGTGGTGCGCTGGCCGTGGCGGGCCAGCCAGCTGGAGCCGGCCGGCGCGCCCGACACCGTGGTCAAGCAGCTCGTCAACCGCCGCCAGCACGCGGCCAAGAGCATCGCCCTCGGCCCCGGCGCCGCGCTCTACGTGAACATCGGCGCTCCGTCCAACTCCTGTCAGGAACAGGATCGACAGGAGGGCTCGAAAGGGCGGGATCCGTGCCCGATCCTCGAGGAGGCGGGCGGGATCTGGCGATTCGATGCCGACCGGCTCGGCCAGACGCAACAGGACGGCGAGCGCTACGCGACCGGCCTGCGGAATGCCGTGGCGGTCGCCGTCGATCCCTCAGCCGGAACCCCCTACGCCGCCCAGCACGGCCGGGACGATCTGCACCGCATCTGGCCCGCCCTGTTCAGCGAAGCGCATAGCGCCGAGAAGCCCGGCGAAGAGCTGTTCCGGCTCGAACGGGGCGGCAACTACGGCTGGCCCTACTGCTACTACGACCCCGAACTGGGGCGAAAACTGCTGGCTCCGGAATACGGTGGCGATGGCAAGACCGTCGGACGCTGCGCGTCCGCGGGCAAGCCGGTCGTCGCGTTCCCCGCCCATTGGGCGCCCAACGCGATCCTGTTCTATACAGGCACGCAATTCCCGGCGGAGTATCGTGCGGGCGTGTTCGTGGCGTTCCACGGCTCGTGGAACCGCGCACCGCTGCCGCAGGCGGGGTACAATGTCACGTTCGTCCCCGCGACGCGAGGGGGGGGAGCGGGGACCGCGCTGGCCGGGACCTACCGGGTATTCGCCGACGGGTTTGCCGGCAGGTCGGTGCGCGTGCCCCGCGACGCCGGCCACCGGCCGACCGGGTTGGCCCAGGGTCCGGACGGCTCGCTGTTCGTGAGCGACGATCAGGGCGGGCGCGTCTACCGCATCATCTATCGGGGCGCGCCGTAGCGAGCTCGATGAACGTCTGTTGGGCGCTCAGGCGGGGGGTGCGGGAGGTCCCACTCCCGCGGGTCGGCCCCGCGCGCGCGTAGGAGCCGTCGGCGTTGAGGTACCAGCCGCTCGGGTCGTTCAGCTCGGTATCGAGGATGATGTCGAGGCGCGCGCGCGCCGCGGGATCGCGGACCGGGACGGCGACCTCGACCCGGCGCCGCAGGTTCCGCGCCCGCCAGTCGGCCGAGCCGATGTAGTAGTCCGGGTCGCCGGCGTTGGCGAAGTGATAGATGCGGGCGTGCTCCAAGAACCGGCCGAGGATGCTCGTGACCCGGATGCGCTCGGAGAGGCCAGGGACCCCGGGCCGGAGCATGCAGAGGCCCCGGACGACGAGGTCGATGTCCACGCCGGCCTGGGCGGCCCGGTACAGCGCGCCGATCACCTGGGCGTCGGCGAGGCCGTTCAGCTTGGCGCGGATGCGCCCCCCGCGTCCTGCGCGCGCGTGGGCGGCCTCCCGATCGATCAACGCCAGGAAGCGGGCGAGCATGTTGGTCGGCGCGATCAGCAAGCGGCGGAACTCGCCGCGCGGCGCGCGGGCCGAGCCGGTCATCTCGTTGAACAGGGTGGTGAGGTCCGCGCCCAACTCGTCGTCGGCCGAAAACAGGCCGAGGTCGGTGTAGACGCGGGCCGAGTCGGCGTTGTAGTTCCCCGTTCCCACGTGGACGTAGCGCCGGACGTGGCCCGGCGCGCCGGCGCGGCGCACGACCAGCGCGACCTTGGCGTGCGTCTTCAGGGCCACGAGCCCGGTGACCACGTGGAGCCCCGCCCGCTCGAGGCTCTTGGCCCACTCGATGTTGTGCTCCTCGTCGAAGCGGGCCTTCAGCTCGACCACGACCGACACGTCCTTGCCGGCTCCCGCCGCCCGCCGCAACGCATCGCCGATGCGTGACGGCCCCCCCGGCCGGTACAGCGTGAGCTTGATGGCCAGCACATCGACGTCCTCCGCGGCCTGCTCGATGAACCGCTCGAAGGTCGCCTCGAACGAGTCGTAGGGGTGGTGCACCAGCACGTCCCGCTCGTCGAGGATGTCGAACACCCGGCGGCCCGGCGCGAAGGGCTCGGCGGGCGTGAAGGGGCGGTAGTCGCCGTCGGGGACCGGGAGGGCGGTGAGCTCGTGCAGCGCACCGAGATCCACGATGCCCTCCGCTTCGTACACGTCCGAGGCGCTCAGCGTGCTGTACTGCTCGCTCTCTTCGTAGCGGAACTCGCGGTGCAGCAAGTCGCGCATCGGCTGTGGCATCGACCGCTCGACCTCGATCCGCACGACGGGCCCGAGCGCCCGGCGGCGGACCTCCTCCTCGATCGCCTGCACGAAGTTCGCGGTGCCCAGCTCGTCCAGCTGGATGTCGCCGCTGCGCGTGATGCGGAAGGTGTGGGACTCGACGATCACCCGGCCGGGATACAGCACGTGGAGATGGCCGCGGAGTACCTCCTCCACCGGCACGAAGTCCCGGCCGCCGCCGCTCGGGAGCGGGACGAAGCGCGGCAGGGCGTCCGGGACTTCGAGGTGCACGTAGTGGACGGGGCTGGACGGCGTGTCCCGCAGCACGAGGGCGAGCGAGATGCGACCGTCGCGGATGTAGGGGAAGGGGTGGCCCGGCGAGCGCGTGAGCGCCTTCGGCGTGAGGAGCGGAAATACCTGCTGCCGGAAGAACGGATCGAGCGCGGCGCGGGCGGCCGGGTCGAGCTCGGCCCAGGCGCGGATGCGGACGCCGTGCGTCGCGAGCACGCCGCGGCGCAGCTCGTTGAAGCAGCGATACTGCCGCTCCACCTGCGGCCGGAGCCGCACCGCGATGGCGTCCAGTTGATCGTGGGGGCTCAGCCCGTCGGGCGTGGGTTTCACGTGTCCCACGGCCACGGCGTGCTTCAGGGCGCCGACGCGGACCATGAAGAACTGATCGAGGTTCGTGCTGAAGATCGCGAGGAACCGCAGCCGGGCGAGGGGCGGCGTCGCGGGATCCTCCGCCAGGGCGAGCACGCGCGAGTTGAACTCGAGGTGGGACAACTCGGCGTTGATGAACTGTTCCGGCGCGGGTCGCTCCGCGTCCAGCGCTTCTGGCGGCGGGGCCGCCACTCGCAGTTCCGTGAGCGTGAGGCGGCTCGCCATGGCGATTTCTTCGGAGTCGGTGGGGAACTCCGCGGCGCCACCGGGCCGCGGCGCCGGCGCCGGGGCGGGCGGCGGCGCCGACCACTCCGGCAGGAGGTCGGATCGGGCGACGATCGTGAGCGCGGCCAGCGTCCGCGGGTCCCGCAAGATCGGCGACCCGACGCGCGCGATCACGTCGGCGGGAGTGAACCACTGCAGCCGCGCGCCGTCGGCGCCCTGGACGCCCCGGTGGACCCGTCGGGCGGCCCAGACCTCCACGGCCGGCCGCGCCCCGGCCGCGGGCACCGTGCCCAGCAGCCGCAGCTGGCCTTCCGGGCTCCCGAAAAAGCGCCGCATGATCTCTCGGCACCCTTCCTCGCCGCTGCCTTCGTACAGCGGCAGCCGGAGGCTGTTGCCGACCCGGCACAGCGCCACGCGGCCGCGCTCGACCGCGATCACGGCCACTTCGCGGTGGCTGTGTACCGCGCGGGCGAGGTGCTCGGACTCGACCGCGCTCATCAGCTCCTCCGCGCGGGCGCGGCGGTCCACGGACACGGGGCGGAGGGCGTACTGCGTCTCGATGGCCGATGCCAGCCGCGCCGCGGGCGGCAGCGCCCACCGTCGGCCGCGCACCACGAGCTCCTGAAAGCCGAACGACCCTTCGACGGCGCGCACCGTCACGTGATCGTAGGCAAAGACGCAGCGGGTCACGGGCAGCACGCCCCACCGGGCCGCCCGCATGTGCCGCTCGGTCTCGAGCTCCACGCGCGGCAGCAGGTGTCCCGGGTCGACCAGCGCCCGCAGGCGCCGCGCGGGCCCCGATGTTCCGGCGAAGACGGCCACCGGCTCGAGCTCCGCGGCCGCGGCTTCGAAGAGCCGGCCGTGCACCCGGAGCGCCAGCCAGCGCCGGTCCTCCAGGTCGAAGCGGAGCCGGCACGTGATGTCCCGCTTCCGCAGGTCGCCATCGACGGTGTCGAAATACACGTCGCGGTAGAACGTGCGGGTCGGGGGGGCGGAGCCGCTCGGGAGCCCGAGGGGCAGCGGCTCGCTCAGGAGCTCGTGCAGCACCTCGGGACTTTCCACATCCCACCGCAGCTCGATCACACCGCCCTCCTAGCTCACGCGGTCAGCGACTCGAGCGCGGCCGAGCTGATGTGAGTGGCGGCGCGGCCGCGGACGGCGTCGAGCAGCGCGCCCGGGGAGATTTTCTTCTTGGGGCGGACGAGATACGTGAGCGCCGCGCGCTCGCCCTCGCCCGGGACGATGTGCGCGAGCTTCCAGCGCTTGGCCTGCTCGGCGAGGACGGCCTCGACGGCGCCGCGCGCGGCGGCGCCGGCGGTCGCGTGCACCAGGAGGAGGTTCGTGTACAGTGGAGCGTCCCCGTCTCCCTTGCCGCCGCCGCCGCCGCCGCCGCCTCCGCCGCCACTCCCCGGCTCCTCGCCGACGCGAAACCGTCCGAGCGCCAGGATCACGAGCGTGAAGACGAGCGACATGACGAACGCGATCGTCAGCCCTTGGACGCCCGCCGCCAGCCCGAGGCCGATGGCGAGAAAGATGTACACGGCGTCCTTGGTGTCTTTGAGCGTGTTGCGGAACCGCACCGCCGCCACGATGCCGGCGAGGCTGAAGGCGAGCGCCAGGCTGTTCTGCACAATGATGGCGATGCCGGCGACCACGATCGGCAGAATGATCACCGTGTGGACCACGGACGGGTCATAGCCGCCCGGGCGCTTGGTCAGGGTGTACACCCAGGCCACTGGGATCGCGAGGGCGAGCGCGCCGGTCATCGCCAGGCCGGCGAGCAGGCCCGCCTCGATCGGGCCGGCGGCGGCGAGCCCCACGGGCGCAGCCCCGCTCGCGCCGACCAGCGAGCGCGCCTGGCCGGCCAGCGTTTCGAGGCGGGCGAGCGAAAACGCCTGGCTCACGACGGGGAACCAGCGCGCCAGCAGGAAGACCGCCAGCGCGAGCAACCCGTAGTACAGCAGTAGCCGGGGCAGCCGAGGCGCGCGCATCACCGCAGGCAGTTGGCCCGCACCACCTGCCTGGCGCTCCGCGGGTTCGCGAGAGTGCGGTAAAACTCGTCGAAATACCCCAGGGCCTGCTTCGCCTCGTCGGGGTCGAGTCCGGCCTGGCCGCGGTACAGGGCGTAGAGGGTGTCCTTCTTCGCCTGGAACAGTGCGAGGACCGGGTCCATCTGACTGTCTTCGAAGCAGGTGCCGCGGAACACCCGCTCCCGCACCGTGCGCGTGCCGAGTGTCGGGTGGGGCACGGCGTAGCGCGTATTGATGACGCCGGACCAGTCGAAGTCGTACGGCACCGCATAGGCGATGAGGGTCGCCGGCGAGGTGTCCTGCATCACCCTGATGTTGTGCAGGCCCGCGACTGACCAATCGGTGTTGCCGACGAAGTACTGGAACACGGCGACCAGCGCCATGTAGTTCGGCTCCATCGCGTCCTGAGGGATGCCCGGCCGCTCGAGGATCTTGAGGCCCAGCCGCTTGGCCAGCCCGTCATCGTCTTCGATGAGGAAGCCGAACCGGGTGAGACTATCCCGCTTCCCGGTCGTGTCGATGTAGGTGACGCGCGCCAACCGCACGCGAAAACTCCGCTCGGATAGAGCGTTGAACATGCGGTAGATGACGTATTCCTGGAGCACATACTGCTCGTACTCGCGCCGCCGGTCCTGGCAGTGGGTCGTGAGATCGAGGCCGTCCTGGCCCGCGAACAGCGTTCGCTCGACCTCTTTCTTGCGGAAATTGATGCGGAGCGGTGGGAAGCCGCAGGTGCTGGGCCGGAGTCGAAAGATGCCGCGCGTCCTCAGACGGACCGGCACGGCGACGGGGGCCTCGCCGCTCGCGGCATACTTGAGGACTGCCGGGCGGTACTTGGCGTCCTGCGCCCGGTCGCGCACCAGGGCGCTGAAATCGGCTTCCAGGGTGAAGTGGAGCAGGGAGTCGACCGAGAAGACATCGAGCGGGGCGGGCGGGGCGGGCGGGGCGGGCTTCGGC
>JBOHSA010000088.1:0-23371 GCA_050732995.1 Gemmatimonadales bacterium
AAGATGCGCTGCGTCGAGATGCAGGACTGGCCGGCGTAGAAGAAGCCGCCCAGCGCGAGCCGCGTCGCCGCCCACTCGAGGTCGGCGTCCGGCTCGACGATCGCCGCGGCGTTCCCGCCCAGCTCGACGCAGACCCCCACTTCGCTGCCGTCGTGCGGCGCCCGAATGACCGCGGTCTCGGGCGAGCGTCGCGCCGTGCGCCTCTCGCTCACAACCCCAGCACTTCGACAACCGCCTGCGCGATCGCGGCGTCCTGCACGCCCACCCCCGTGAGGTCGGCTACTGTAATCTCACCTGCCGCCTCCCGCCCCGCGAGCCTCCCGGCAGCCAGGTCCCCGAGCTCGGCGTAGACCCGGTCGGGCGTCAGCAGGCCGGCCTGGACGGCGTGCCGCAGGTTGCCGTAGCGCTCGGTCTGCAAGACGCGATCGGCGACCAGCTTGTCGGCCTTGCCGAGCAGCGCGGGCTCGAGCTCGATCTTCTCCGGGCTGCCCGTGCCGACGGACGTGACGTGCGTCCCCTTGGCCACCCAGGCGGCCCGGATCAGGGGGGTGGTGCTCGCGGTGGCCGTCACGATCAGGCGGTGGGCACGCACTTCGGGCTCCAACGCCTGGGCGACCCGCGTCTCGACGACGGCCGCGAGCTCGCGCGCTAAGGCCTCCGCCTTGCCCGGCGTCCGGTTCCAGATCGTCAGCCGCTCGATCGGCCGCTGGGCAACGATGGCCCGGGCGGTATGGCGGGCCAGCGCCCCGGCGCCGACCAGGAGCGCCGCGCGGGCGTCCTTGGGCGCGAGATACTTGAGCGTCAGCGCCACCGCGGCCGCGGTGCGGAAGTCGGTGAGCCAGCCGTGGTCCTCGAGCAGCAGCGTCGGGGCGCCGGTGTCGGCGTCGAGCAGCAGGAACAGCCCATCGCCCGACGGCAGGCCGCGGGCGGCGTTGCGGTAGAATCCGGTGGCGAGCTTGAGGACGATGTGGCGCGCGCCCGCGAGATGGGCGCCCTTCACGTGCACTTCGGCCGCGAGGTCCTTCAGCTCCACCACCATCGGGTCGGGGAGCGTCGCCTCGCCCAGGGCGAGGGCGCGGAAGCCGCGCTCCACCGCGGCCACCGCGACCGCGATGGGGATGCGGTCCCGGAACTCGGCGAGCGGGACGACCCGCATTCAGTCGACGAACGCCCGGCGCAGGCCCCGCTCGGTCTCCGCCAGCGCCGCCTGGAACTGCGACAGCTCCTCGCCGTAGCCAAAGCGCAGATAGTTGTGCATCCCGAAGTGCTCTCCGGGCACGAGCAGCACGCTGTGCTCTGCCCGGAGCTTCTCCACCAGGTCGAGCGCCCCCACCGTCTGCCGGTAGCGCACGAAACAGATCGCCCCGGCCTGCGGGGGATGCCAGGTGAAGGCGTCGCCGAAGCGCTTGAGCCACTCGTCCAGCACGGCGTAATTGGCGTTGAGAATGCGCCGGGTGCGCTCGAGGATCTTCTCCCGCACGCGGGGGTCCAGGGCGACCGCGGCGAGGTGGTCCGACGGCCCGCTGGGGCCGATCGTCGTGTAGTCGTGGCGCGCCCAGGCCTCCTGGACGAACTGCGGCGGGGCCACGAGCCAGCCGATCCGCAGGCCCGGGAGGCCGTACGCCTTGGACATCCCGCTCACGACGATGAGCTTGTCGTAGCTGCCCCAGAACGAGGGGGTGGTCCGCCCGCTCAGCTCCGACCCGGTGTACACCTCGTCGGCCAGGAGCCAGGCGCCCACTTCGCGCGCGCGCTCGACGATGAGCCGGCGCGCTTCGTCCGACAGGATGTGGCCCGTCGGGTTATGGGGGTTCGTGACGACGACGAGCTTGGTGCCCGGGCCGATCGCCGAGCGGACTTCCTCGGGGAACGGCTCCCACTGCTTGTCCTGGTGCAGCTTGAAGCCGCGCAGGGAGGCGCCGAAGTTCTGCGCCAGGCCGTGGGCCTGCATGTAGTTCGGCAGCTGGACGGCGGTCGTATCGCCCGGCTCGAGCAGGCGCCAGCAGGCGATGAAGTTCGCTTCGCTCGACCCCGACGTGACGAGCACGTTGTCGGGCGTGGCGCCGGGGTAGAGCGCGGCGATGCGGCCGCGGAGCAGGTCGGAGCCGTTCGACTGGCTGTAGCCGAGGCGCACGTCGAGCAGGGGCACGGCGGAGGCGCCCGCCAGGCCCAGGAGCTCCTGGATGGTGAAGGGGTGGACGCCCGATTCGGACAGGTTGAAGCGCACCCGGTTTTCCCAGGTGCTCTGCCAGCGCTCGAGGTCGAAGGGGACGAACCGCAACGATTGGGCTCCGCTGAACGGGGACGGGTGCCGGGTGTCAGGTGTCCGGTGTCAGTAAGCTGATGTCCTCGGGTTTCTCTAGCCAGTAGTCCGGATCCAGGTCCGCCAGCTGGCCGCGGTCGAACGGGCCCCACAGGGCGGCGGCGGTGTGGACGCCCGCCGCGCGGCCGCACTCGAGGTCGTAGGGCGAGTCGCCGATGAACACCGTTTCGGAGGCCGTCGCCCCCAGGCGTTCCAGCGCGAGGAGCACGGGTTCCGGGTGCGGTTTGGGGTGGGTCACCTCGTCGGCGCCGACGACGGCGCCGAAGGCGTCCTCGAGCCCCGCAACCTGGAGCCCGCGGAGCGCGCCGTGGCGCAGCTTGCTCGTCACCAGGCCGAGGGTCTTGCCCTTGTGCTTGAGCGCCTTCACCTGGGCCACGACGCCGTCGTACGGGCGGACCAGGGCGTCGTGGTGCTCGAGGTTGAAGGCGCGGTAGGTGGCGACCATGGCTTCGATCTCGGCCGGGTCTTCGGTCCAGTCCTTGAACTGGACCCAGAGCGGGGTGCCGAGGCCGCGCATCCAGACCTCGTCGGGTGGCTCGATGCC
Source organism: Gemmatimonadales bacterium (assembly GCA_050732995.1). GTDB lineage: Bacteria > Gemmatimonadota > Gemmatimonadetes > Gemmatimonadales > GWC2-71-9 > JBOHSA01. The sequence continues at coordinate 2,868 of JBOHSA010000088.1, forward strand.
GCGGTGTTGTTTCAGGGTGTGGCGGTAGGAGCGTAGGATCAAGTCGATCGAGTCGATGAGGGTGCCGTCGAGGTCGAACAGGAAGGTGGCGAGGGGCACGAGTGAATCATAATGCGGAGTGCGGAATGCGGAATGCGGAATGAACGCTAGAGCCCACCGGGCGAACGAGTGGGGGATTGGCTCTCGATCAGCAACGCAGCGACCAGCTCCACCTGTGGAGCTGCGTCTCGCACATCGGGCGTGGGGAGCCGCCCGTGCCACACGAGCAGATCACCGACCTTCACGGGGGCGCGACGCGCGAGGAGGTCCTCGAGCAGGAATTCCTCCCCCGCGGTCATGCCGAGGGCGAGCCGGGAGACCAGGCCGTCGAGCTGGGCGAGTCGGCCGGCTTCCCGCTGGCGAGCCGCGCGGCGCGCGGCGGTGAGGACCCAGGGGATCAACCGGCGGGAGAGGCGATCGCGATCGATCGCTCGCCAGCGGGTGTCCTGCAGAGCGGCGACCCGAGCCGCGATCACCGGAGCGGCACGCGCGATCGCCCGCCCGATCGCGGCGCGATCCACCGCTCGGGGCGACGCTTCCACGGCCGCCTCGAGATACCGGGTTGCCAGCACCGGGTCGGCCGACACCCGGTCTCCGTGGACGACAAGTGCTTCCACCCGCTCGCCGATCCGCACGACGAGGACGGCGGCGGCGACGTCGTCCGGTGCCGCCACGGCTGCCACGGCTCCCGGCAGTACGTCCGACCCGGCTGCCGCCAGTGCCTCCAGCCGGTCGCACCAGTCGAGTGCGGCGACCGCCGGATCCGGGCCGAGGATGGTCTCGACCTGGGCCGCGCCTACTGTGGTCGCCCGGCCCGCCTTGGCCGCGAGGCGCTGTTCCATTGCCAGCGCCGCGGCGAGACAAGCCGGAGGCAGGAAGGCGATGGACTCGATGCGGTCGTGCCGCGTGCCGAGCCGGTCGATGCGCCCGACCCGCTGGGCGAGGCGGGCTGGACTCCAGGGCAGGTCGTAATGGACTACCCGGACAGCGTCCTGGAGGTTGAGCCCTTCGCTGACGAGGTCGGTCGCAACCAACACGTCCGTCGCGAGCACGGCGCGGGGGGGGGAGTGGCCCTGCGCGAGCGGCGCGAATGCCTGCAGCACTTCGCGTCGCGTCGCGTGGTCGGTGCCGAACATCCCCGCTTCCCCCAGCACCGCCGCCACGCGCAGGCGACTCCCCGACGCCAGCCGCCTGATCAGGTGCCGGACGGTGGCGCGCGAGTCGGTGAAGACGATCGTCTTGCCGGCGCGTGCCTCGAGCAGACGGCGGAGCGCATCTGCCTTCGGATCATCGGCGCACGCGGCCAGGGCGCGCAGTCGCGCGACCTCGGTCAGATCGGCGTCCGTCACCGGCGTCGTCCCCGCCTCCAGCAAGAGGGGGAATAGCGCGAGCTGCAGATCCCCGGACTCCGCTCGCGGAAACAGCTGCTGGAAGTCGATCGGGACAAGGACGCGCCCTTCGGCGCTCGCGCGGCGGGCCAGATCGAGAAACGCCTCGTGGCGGTCGAGGCTCGCCCGCAGGGCCGGGAGGCTCGAGGCCAGGCGGCGCAGCAGCATCAGTCGCAGGAGCGGAGCAGCCGGCCCGCCGGAGGAGAGCCGCTGGAGCAGCCCCACGCAGCGCTCGAGCATGGGCTCCGGCGCAGCGCCGATGCGGATGATCTCACCGGGCGCGCGCGCCGGGTAGACGAGCGCGGCGGGTCCGGGGGTGGGGGAGACGGCGTAGCCCCTGGTCGCCCGGTGGCGCGACCGCGCCACGGTGAGACGGGCTGCCACGGCGGCGAGCGCGTCGTCTCCCGGCTCCCCGCGTCCCAACCCTCCGTTCCCCCGCCCGGCCAGCCGCAGGGACGGCAGGCCGAACGCGGCGAGCGCGTGGTCCCGCAGGAACAGACGGAAAAGATGAAACAGATCAGCGATCCGGTTATGGACCGGCGTCGCCGTGACGAGCAGGACGCGCGAGCCGACCACCAGTTTCGCTAGCGCGCGGTACCGGTTGGTGTCCGGGTTGCGGAACCGATGGGCTTCGTCGACAACCACGAAATGCGACGGCGGGCTGGAGGAATGGAATGAGGGTAGGCTGAGGGCCTCGTGCGTCAGGACCCGGGCCTTCATGGTAAAACGCTCGAGCAGCGCCTGCCATTGGGGGACCAACACGGCGGGGACGACGAGCACGAGCGGCCTCGACTGGGCGAGCGCCACGGCGAGCGCGACGTAGGACTTTCCCAGGCCTACGGCGTCGGCGAGCAGCGCACCGCCGTAGCGCGTGATGATGCGGGCGAGCCGCCGGGCGGCGGGGATCTGATGCGGGGCGAGCCACGATGGCGTGGGCGGCGCGAGCTCCGCCACCGGGCCCCGGTCGAGCAGCGCCCGCGCCGCGAGCGCGGCGACGTCCGGCGGTGCCCGGTGCTCTCCCGGTCGCAGGAGGACCGCGAGCGGCTCCGCGAGCGGGACGAGGTGCTCAGAAAGAATCCGGGGAGAGGCGCGCCAAAGCACGGCGGTCCGAGGCCTCGAGCTGCAGGAGCTCCGCGACGGCGGCATCGTCCGTCGCCCGGCGACGACCCATGGCGGCAAGCGCCGCCCAGGCGGGAGCGGCGGCCGGCGGGATCGGAAGCTCGCGGACGACGCGCGCGTTGAAGCGGCGGTACCCGCCGCGCGCCGGGTCGGCGCGCAACCGGGCGAGCGCCGTGTGCCAGCGCGAGTTGAGCAGCGCCGCCAGCGCGTGCGCATCGTCGGCCGTGCGGGTGGCGATGCCGTATACCGAGTTCAAGGGCACCGCGGCGGGTTCCGGCACGGCGGCCGCCAGCCGGCGCGCCACGTCCGCCCAGAGCACACGGTGCGGCGCGCCCGCGAGCGCGGTGCGGAACAACTGCCAGGGGGCGCCACCCCGGTAGTCGGCCCGGCGGCGCAGCCGGTCGAAATGCGGCGCGAGCCTGGTCCCCATGGCGGTGGGGAGCACAGAGAGCGGCCTTCCGTCCGCTCCGTGCGTCCACAGCAAAAAGCCGCGCGGTTCGCAGCACCACGGGGAGAGATCGCGCCCGCGGACCACCGGGCGGGCGCCGTCGAGCGGCTCCCCGACCAGGAATACCTCGTCCGCACCCGTCTTCACCCCGAGCTGCGGCGTCCACCGCTCGCCCACGGCGGGAAGCGTCTCCCGGAGACGGCGCGCGACGCGCTCCGCGTCGGGGACCAGCACCCACGGACCCGCCGCCTGGAGCGTGCGCTGCGCGAGCGGCGGCGCCGCGGGCTTCGGTCCGAGCGCGGTGGCGGTCGTCTCGTGCCCGGTCGGGTCGGCCTTGAGCGCGACCAGGGCCATCGGGTAGACGGCTGTGGCGCCCGCGAACCCGCCCGCCGGTTCGCTCCCCATCGTGGCGTCGCCGAGCGGTGCGGCGCGCTCCAATCGCGTCCCGCGCGTGAGCCGCTGGCGCAGGGACTCGGCGTAGCCCGACGAAGCCAACTTGGCCGGCGTGAGCAACGCAATCGCCCCGCCCGGGGCGGCGAGCTCGAGCGCGCGATCCACAAACGCCACCGCGAGATCCGGAAGGTGGGCATACCCGCCTCCTGCCCCCCCCCCCCCGACCCGCCAGGATGGGTACCGCAGCGCGAGCGTTTCCCGGACGCGACCGGGGAGTCGCTCTCCGCGGACCCAGGGCGGGTTGCCTACCACCAGGTCGAATCCGCCGCGCAGGCACAGGTCACCGAAATGGGACTCGAAGGCGAAGAACGGCGCCCCTCCGTCCCGCTCGAGCCGCCGGGCCGCCTCGCGCAGATCGCGCCGGGCCGCGCGCAGGCGCCGCAGGCGCGCCCGCTGATCCGCCAGGAGACCCTGCCGGCGGCCGAAGAGATCGCTGCTCTGCGCGAGTGCGAGGAGCTCGCGGATCGAGTGATCGAGCCGGGCCAGCGCCTGGCCGAACAGCCCGCGGGCGGCCGCCGCCTCCGCGAGCGCCAGGGCCGTGGCGGCCGCTCGCTTCGCAGCGCCCGCGAGATCGAACAGGTGCCGGCGTGCGGCGCCGATCCTGGTCGCCGCAGCACGGGCGCTCGCAGGGAGCGGTGGGCCTGTCCCCCCGGCGCCACCGCCGAGCGCGGCCGCGAGGGTGAGCGGATCCAGCAACGAGTCGCCCTGCCGCACGTGGCCGTCGAGGTTCGGGAGCGGCGCGATGCGCTCGAGGTCCTCCGCGTCGTCGTCCACCACGAGCGCGAGCCAGAGCCGCAGCTCGGTGAGCCGGACCGCGGTGAGGTTCAAGTCCACGCCGAACAGCGAGCGGGCGAGGACGTCCCGCCGCACGGCAGTCGCGGGCCCCTCGCCCGCGCTCCGCCGCAGCGCCGTGAGCTCTTCCAGCGCTCCCAGCAGGAAGGCACCCGACCCGACGGCCGGGTCGAGCACCGTGAGGGAGCGCACGGCGTGTGTTGGAGCATCGGCCGGCGGTTCGCCGTGATGGACCCAACGCGCCGCGACCGCCGGGGCCATGTGCAACCGCCCGACCAGCGTCGCCTCGAGGCCGGCACGCACGATACCCCGGACCAGGGCCGCCGGCGTGTAGTAACTGCCGCTGGCACGCCGCTCGCCGGGGTCCATGACGCCCTCGAAGACGCGGCCGAGCATGTCCGGCGCGATGAGATCGCCTGCGTCGTCCTCGCGCACGGAGAAATGGAACCGCTCGAACAGGCGGTCGAACGCATCCCGCCAGTCGGCGTTTGTCCACACGGCCGGGCCGTGGCGGCGCTCGAGCACGGTCGGCTCGAACAGGCCGCCATTCAGGAAAGGCAGCCGGCCCAGGGCGCGCGCCGCGGCGCTCCGCTGGGCGAGCGCCTGGTTCAGCGCCCCGAAGCACAGCGGGTGCAGCGCGCGACGGTGAAAGTCGCGGCGCGCGACGAGACAGCGCTCGAGCAGCTTGGGGAGATACCGCCGGTCGCCGTCGAGCCAGCCCTTCGCCTGCACGAAATAGAGGAACAGCAGCCGCGTGAGCGCGGTGAGTGCGAGCGCGTGCCGCACGGCGTGGCTCGGAGGCGCCGCCAGCCGGTCGGCGAGCCGCTCGAGCACGGTGCGGAACGCCCGGAAAAAGCGCGGCGTCACCCCTTCGCAGGCGAGCGCGTCGCCGACCCGCAGGCTCAGCCCGAGTGGGGACTCGCCCGGTAGGGGGGCCAACCGGTCGAGCGTGGCCCGGGCGCTGCCCGATGGACGATCCAGAGGGATGACGGCCAGCCTGAGGCCGAGGCCACCGCCCGCGCCCGCGCGCCAGGCCGCGCAGACGAGCCGCCGCGGCTCCCTGCCGAGCGCGCAGGCGAGCCCCCGCTCGGCCGCGGCCGCCAGCCGATGGGCCGCCGCCCGGGCCGCTTGCTCGGGATCTCGCGCCTCGAGGCCGAACACGCGGAATGCGTCGTGGCGGGCGACCAGCGCCACACGCGCGACCCCCGCCGCTTCCGCCGCCGCCGGCCCCAGCCAGGGCCCGGGTGGCACGGGCTCCCACGCCGCCTGGTAGCCGAGCGCGCAAAACAATGCGCTGAGATCGTCGATCCGCTCGGTGCGGGTGAGCAACTCCCGTAGCACCACGGGCCCCTCGGTGATGACGAACCAATGGTGTGGGTTCAGCCGCTCGGATTAGGTACCGAAGCCTTGCCGGGGGGAGCGGATTACCGCACGGCGACGCAGCAGGGGCCGCCCGCGCTGCGTATCCCTCTCGAATGTGCGTTTGACGCTGCCGTAGTTTGGGTCTACGATTCCCGTCTGCTTCCACGTCCGGAGCCTGTCCATGCGCCTCCCCCAACCGGTGCCCGCCGGTGCCCTGGTAACCGCCGCCCTCCTCGCGGCCTCCCCCACGCCCGCCCCGGCCCAGGCCGGCACCTGGGCCCTGACGAACGCGCGGATCGAGACCGTCACCCGCGGCGTCATCGGAAAGGGCACGATCATCATCCGCGACGGCCTCATCGCCGCCGTCGGACCGGCGGTCCCCATCCCGCCCGACGCCCGCGTCGTCGACCTCGCCGGCCGCACCGTCTACCCCGGCCTGATCGACCTGACGTCGACGCTGGGCCTGCCCGCGACCCCCACGCAAACCGGCGGGGGAGGTGGTGGAGGAGGTGGGGGTGGAGCGGCGGCCGGGGGGACGGCCGGCGGCAACATCGGCCTCGAGCCCCAACGCCGCGTGGCGGACGAGATTCAGCCGGCGGCCGCCGACGTCCGCGGCGCCCGAGACGCCGGCCTGACCGTCGTGCTCGTGGCACCCGCCCGCGGCGCGTTCCGCGGCCAGTCGGCCCTCGTGCCCCTGCGCGACGGCGTGGACGCGGGCGACATCATCCGCTCACCCGTCGCCGTGCACCTGGGCTTCGAGGGCACCTCGGGCCGCTACCCCGGCACGCTGCTCGGCGTGATCGCCTACGAGCGCCAGGCGCTGTACGACGCCCAGCGCCATGGCCAGCTGCTCGAGCGCTACCGTGCCAACCCGCGCGGCATGGAGCGACCGCCCTACGACCCGCGGCTCGAAGCCCTTGTCCCCGTGGTGCAGGGGGAGCTGCCGGCGTTCTTCACCGCCACCGACGAGAACGACATCCGCCGCGCCGTGCGCATCGCCCACGAGTTCAACCTCGCGCTCACCATCGTCGGCGCCACCGAGGGCTTCCGCGCGCTCGACGCCCTCGCCGCCGCGCGCCGGCCCGTCGTGGTGTCGGTGGATTTCCCGAAGGGGAGCGAAGTGACCGGCTGGAACTACCGCGCGAGCCAGCGGCACGCGCCCGGCGACAGCGCGGCGGCCGATAGTACCGCGCGCAAGCTGATCGAGGGCAACGCGGCCGTGCTGCATCGCGCCAACATCCGGTTCGCGCTCGCCTCGGGCGGCACGCTGCGGGGCGCCGAGTTCCTGGCCAACGTGCGCAAGGCGGTCGCGGCGGGCCTGCCCCGCGCGACGGCGCTCGAGGCGCTCACCATCCGCCCCGCCGAAATCGCCGGGGCGGCCGAGCAGCTCGGCAGCATCGAGACCGGCAAGATCGCGAACCTCGTCGTGACCGAAGGAGACCTGCTGGGTGACAGTGCCAAGGTCCGCGCGGTGTTCGTGGACGGAGTGCGCTACGAGGTCGTCGCGCCGCCGCCGTCCCGCGAGGGCGGCGCGAGAACCGGGCGCGGACCAGGTGACCAGACCAGCAAGGCGGAGGAAAGACCATGAAAGCGACGCTCGCTTGGCTAGTGCTCTGCGTCAGTTCGACCGTCGGTCCGTCGGCCCAGGTCCCATTCCCCCTCGCGGTGCCGATTCCCCCCGCGGGCAAGCTCGTGGCGATCACCAACGCCACGATCATGACGGCGAGCCACGGCACCATTGAGCGGGGCACGATCGTCATCCGGGACGGCAAGATCGCGGCCGTCGGGCCCGATGTGGCGGTGCCCGCGGGCGCGCAGGTGATCGACGGGACCGGCCGGTACGTGATCCCGGGCATCATCGACGCGCACTCGCACAGCGCCGCCGAAGCCATCAACGAGGGCACGAGCTCGATCACGGCCGAGGTGCGGATCGCGGACGTGCTGCGCCAGGACGCGCTGGGGCTGTACCGCGAGCTCGCGGGCGGCGTGACGACGCTCAACATCCTGCACGGCTCGGCCAACACCATCGGCGGCCAGAACGCCGTGGTGAAGGTCCGCTGGGGCCTGCCGGCCGACAGCCTGCTGTTCGCGGGCGCCCCGCCGGGCATCAAGTTCGCCCTGGGGGAGAACGTGCGGCAGTCGAACCGCGACGTGTTCCCCGGCACGCAGCGCCGGTACCCCATGTCCCGCATGGGCGTCGAGGAGCTGTTGCGCGACGCGTTCACCCGGGCGCGGGAGTACCGCGGCGAGTGGCAGGCGTACGAGACGGCGCGCCGCGCCGCGCGGCGCAACCAGCCCGTCCCCGTCCCGCCCCGGCGCGACCTCCAGCTCGACGCGCTGGTCGAGATCCTCGACGGCAAGCGCCTGGTCCACGCCCATTCCTACCGCGCCGACGAGATCCTCATGCTGCTCGGCGTGGCCAAGGACTTCGGCTTCCGCGTGGCGAGCTTCCAGCACGTGCTCGAAGGCTACAAAGTGGCCGACGAGCTCGCGAAGGCGAACAGCGGCGCGTCGACCTTCGCCGACAACTGGGCCTACAAGCTCGAGGCGTACGACGCGATCCCCCACAACGCGGCGATCATGGCGCAGCGCGGCGTGCGGGTGTCGATCAATTCGGATTCGGACGAACGGGCGCGCCGGCTCTACCAGGAGGCGGCCAAGGCGATGCACTACGGCGGCGTGTCCGAGGAGGAAGCCCTCAAGATGATCACGCTGAACGCCGCCTGGCAGCTGGGCGTCGATAACCGCGTCGGCTCGATCGACGTGGGGAAAGACGCCGATCTCGCCGTGTTCAACGGCCATCCCTTCGCGCCGGCCGCGCGCGTCGAGCTGACGCTGATCGACGGCCGGGTGTTCTTCGACCGCAGCACGGCCCCCACCCTGGAGCAGCTGCTGGAGCAGCTCAAGCAGCGCGAGCGGCCGCGGGTGACGTCCCTGCGGGGAGGTGCCCAGTGAAAGCGGTCTGGCGGTTAGGCGGTCGGGCGGTCGGTCTAGTCGGTGAGGCGGCAGTGTTGTTGACCGCCTTACCGCCCGACCGCCTGACCGCCCAAGCCCCGGCGAACGGCCCTGCACCCGCCGCCTACGCCATCCGCAACGCCACGATCGTCACGGTGGCAGGCGAGCGGATCCCGACGGGGACGGTGGTGATTCGCGGCGGCAAGATCGAGGCGGTGGGCGCGAGCGTCGCGGTCCCGGCCGACGCCACGGCCATCGACGGCACCGGGCTCTTCGTCTATCCCGGCATGATCGACTCCGGCACGCGGCTCGGCCTCACCGAGATCAGCTCCGTGCCGGGCGGGGAGGACACCCAGGAGCTGGGCGACTTCAACCCGCACAACCTGACCCTGAGCGCCGTCAACCCGCACTCCGAGCTGATCCCGGTGACCCGGGTCAACGGCGTCACCACGGTGATCACCGCCGCGCGCGGCGGGCTGGTGAGCGGCCAGGCAGCGCTGATGGACCTGCTCGGCTGGACACCCCAGGAGATGGGCGTGCTGCCCCGAGCCGCCATGGTCATGACCTACCCGCGCGTGGGGGCAGGGGGTGGCGGATTCGGCGGCGGCTTCGGGCAGCAACGGCCGGCCGCCGAGCAGCGCGAAGCAATGGACCGCCAGGTGCGCCAGCTCCGCGGCTACTTCGGAGACGCCAAGGCGTACGCCGACATCAAGGCGCGGGGGGGAACAGTGAAGGCCGACCTCGCCATGGAGGCGATGGTGCCGGTCGTGCGGGGTGAGCTGCCCGTCGTGTTCGACGTGGAGACGGCGGACCAGATCCGTGGGGTGCTGAGCCTCGCCGACTCGTTCGGGATCAAGGTGATCCTGCGCGGCGCGCGCGAGTCCTGGAGGCTCGCCGACACGCTCGCGGCTCGGAAGGTCCCGGTCATCGTCGGCCCCACGACCTCGGCGCCGGGCGCGGAGGATCCTTACGACATGGTGTACGCCTATCCCGGCGTGCTGGCGCGCGCGGGCGTGAAGATCGCGTTCCAGTCGGCCGACGCGGCGAACGTGCGCAACCTGCCGTACCAGGCCGCGCTCGCCACCGCCTACGGGCTCGACCCCGACGCGGCGCTGCGGGCGCTCACGCTCGCCCCCGCCCAGATCTGGGGCGTAGCCGACCGCTACGGCAGCGTGGAGGCCGGCAAGGTGGCGAACCTGATCGTGACGACGGGCGACCCGCTCGACGTGCGCACCGTGGTGCGGCACCTGTTCATCCGCGGCCAGCTCGTGCCGCTCACCGACCGCCACACGAAGCTGTACGAGCAGTTCAGAGGGAGACCGACTAACAACTAGGGGCTAAGAGGCTAAGAGGCTAAGGGGGCTAAGTTGCGCCGTGCCCCACTTAGCCCCTTAGCCCCTTAGTTTCTTAGGCTCTTTTTCTAAGCTTGATATTCCCGTTCACCGTGCCGAGGTGGAGCGTGCGGCCGCCCTTGCCGATCGTGCCGCTGACGCGCCGCGGGCCGAAGCGGCCGCGCACGGTCAGGGGAAAGTCTGAGATGATGTCGCCGTTCACCGTCTCGGCGCGCACTTCGGTGTCCAGATCCCCGGGCAGGTCGAGCGTGATGCCGCCGTTCACGGTGTGGAACTCGAGCTCATCCTGCCAGTTCGCCCGCCCCAGGCTCGCCGTGATCGAGCCGTTTACCGTCGTCGCCTCGGCGAGCCCCGTGGTGGAGACCCGGACGCTGCCGTTGACGGTCGAGACGAAGGCGTCGCCGCTCAAGCCCACCGCGTCCATCTCCCCGTTGACGGTGCGGCCGTGGAACGCGACGCCGCGCGGCACTTTGACCGTGAAATGGACGTTGACGTCGTTGTCCCGGGTGTTGGAGTGCCAGTCGTCGCCCACGTCGCAGCCGTTTTCCTGCCGGGCGCGGGGCGGCGTCGGGTAGACCGCGCAGATCGTCACGCCCTGGGCGTGCTCGATCACCTCGATGGTCACGTCGTCGGGATCGCTCTTGTTGCCGCGCTTGATCGCGGTGACTTCGGCCTCGGCCCCGGACGCGGCCACGGCGCTCACGTCCCCGTTGACCCCCTTGATCTCGATCCGGCCGCCGGCCGGGATCCGCCCGCGCCAGCTGAAGTCCTGCTGGGAGAAGGCGGGCGTCGGGGCGGCGGCGGCCAGAACGGCGAGGGCCGTGATGCTCGTGAGGCGCATGGTGTTTCGCTCCTTTATGACTGGGGCTCGTCCGAGCCCTTGTGTTTCGGCTTGTGCTGCGGCTCTTGGCCGCCGGGCGACAATTGCCCGGGCCGGCCGAGGCGGATGTCCCCGTCGAACGTCTCGAGCTCGAGCCGGGCGCTGCCGGAGCCGAGGGTGAAGCTGAAGCGGTGCTTGCGGCTCTCGGTGATCTGCACGGGGAAGCTCGCGTCGAACTCGCCGTCGAAGCTCGCGACGGAGACGGTGACGTTCACCCGCTCGGGAAGGGCGACCTTGAGGTCGCCGTCGTGCGTGGCCAGCCGATAGCGCCCGTTGTCCCGGATAGCGCCCTCGTAGAAGATGTCGCCGTCCACGGAATTGGCCTCGACGCTCGCCGATTCGATTTTCTGGAGCACGATGTCGCCGTCCACGGTCTCGGCGATGATGTCGGCGGACGCGTCCGTGATCCGGATCTCGCCTTCGATCGAGTTCGCGTCCACGCGGCCCTTGGCGCCGGTGACGGTGATGCCGCCTTCGATCGACTTGAGCGTCACGGTGCCGGTCCCGCCGTTCAGGGTGACGTCCCCTTCCACGGTCTCCGCCGCCACGTTCGCGATCGTGCCGTTCACCTCAATATCGGTGTAGGTGCCGGAAAGATTCACGGCCATCCACTGGGGCACGGTGATCTGGTAGTCCACCAGCTGGGGCGGCCCCCGGCGCCCCTCGGATTTCACGCTCACGACCATCGTCGAGACGGAGACGGCGACCCGCGTGCGGCTGGAATGCGTGGCCTGGACCCGCACCCGGTTCTCGCTCCAGGACCGGACGACGATTTCGCCACCGAAGTTGTTGACGTTCAGTCGGGCACCCGACTGGACGGCGAACGTGGTGTCGGTCTGTTGCGCCAGGGCCAGTCCGGCCAGGGTCGCAAGGGTCGCCAGCATGGGTCCGTCTCCTCCTAGCTCCGCGCGGCCACGAGCGCGTTCGCGCGCCGCAGGAGATCCAGTTTGCGCCGCATCGTATCGGCGAGATGATGATTCAGGTACGCGCTGCTCGGATCGGCGACCAGCGCCCGGCGCGCCTGGTCGATGGCCCGGTCGATGACGGCGAGATTCTGCTCGAGAATGCGGATGGTCGAGGTGTCGAGCACGGCGCGGTTCCGCTCCAACGCCTGCCGCAGGTCCGCCACGGCCGCGTCGTAATTCCGGCTCCACCCTACGTTCACCAGATCAACGATCACCTCCTGACCGGTCGGGCCGATGACGAGCTGGCCGGTGACTTCGGGCTGGGCGGAGCGCAGCAGCATCACGGCCGCGGCGGCCGAGAGCAGGGCCAGCGCGACCCCCGCGGCCAGGAGCTGCGGCGCCGTGAAGGAGAACCGGCGCTTGACCGGGCCGCGGCGCTCGGCGAGGGCCGACACCCGGTGGCTCCCGATGCGCGTCGCGATCCCCGGCCACAAATCCGTCGCCGGTGGGTGATCGTCCAGCGCCTCCGCCCGCGCGACCACCTGCCGCAGCTCGTCGAGCGTCGTGCGGCAGTCCGCGCACGTCGGGAGATGCGCCTCGAGCGCCTCCCGCTCGCCGGCCGCGAGGCTCCCGTCGATGAATTCGGACAACCGGTCGGTCCACTGGTCGCTCATGGTCTCCTCCTGCTCCTGCCTTCTGCCGTCTGCGGTCCTTATCGGTCCAGATGTCCCCGCAATGCCATCCGCGCGTGATGCAATTGCGACTTCGACGTGCCCGGCACGACCCCCAACAGCTCGGCGATCTCTTCGTGCTTGTAGCCCGCCACGTCGTGCAGCAGGAACACCTGCCGCGCTCCGTCGGGGAGGCGGGCGATCGCCTCCTCGAAATCCAACGTCATCTCCGGCGTCTCGCGCCGGGCGGCGAGGCCGTCGATCGCGCCCGCGCCGCCCTGGAACCGGCCCCGCTCGACCCCTACGGTCCTGCGGCGGGCGAGGACGACGTTGACCGCCAGGCGGTGCAGCCAGGTGCCGAACGCCGCTTCCCCCCGGAAGGTCGGCAGCTTGTCCCACGCCCGAACGAAGATATCCTGGGTGAGGTCGTCGGCCTCGTCCGTGTCGAGCATGCGGCGCACGAGGCTGTGGATCCGGGCCACGTGGGTGCCATACAGCCGCTCGAACGCGCGGGCATCGCCGCTCGCCGCGAGGGCCGCATCCGCCGTTTCCGCATCCGCCGCCCGCGTACTCGGATCCTTGCGCAGTGTCGCCACTCCGGGGAGTGTGCCCTCCATGACGACCGATTGGATAGGCCGCCCGGCTGGATGGTTGCAGGGTGACAACTTCAATCTGCGTGGAGGGATGGGTGCCGCTAGATTGGGGGCCACCATGGTCCCCTCGCTGTTCGCCGCCGCCGGCATCGGGTTCATTCTGGGCCTGCGGCACGCCTGCGAGCCCGACCACCTCGCGGCCGTATCCACGCTCGCCACCCGGCAGGGAGGGGGGGGAGGGGGAGGGGCGGGGGAGGGGTCAGGGGGGGGAAAAAGGAGCCGGCTAGGCGACGGGGTGCGTCTGGGGATGGCGTGGGGGATCGGGCATACCCTGACCGTCGGCTTCGTCGCCACCGGCGTCGTCGCGCTGGGGCTGCGGTTCCCCGCGTCCCTCTCGTCCGCGGCCGAGCTGTTCGTGGCTCTGCTCCTCGTGCTGCTCGGGCTGCCGGTGGTCCTGCGGTATCTGCTCGGCCGCTGGCACATGCACCTGCACACCCACGACGGTGCCGCCCACGTGCACCTTCACAGCCACGCGTACGGCGCCTCCCACGCGCACACGCATTCGGTGGCTGGTGGGGGCGATCGGCGGCGCGCGCTCGGCCTGGGTCTCGCGCACGGGCTGGCGGGCAGCGCGGCGATCGTCGTGCTGCTCGTCGCCGCCGCGCCGACGGCCGTCTTGCGGGTCGCCTACTTCGCGGCGTTCGGGGCGGGGACGATCATCGGCATGGCGACGGTGTCGCTCGCGCTCGCCGCCTTCGTCCGGCTCGCCTCCCACCGTGGGACCCGCTGGGCCACCGCGCTCCACGTCGGATCGGCCGCCGCGAGCGTCGCCCTCGGCCTGATGCTGGCAGGGAAAGTCTTAGGCGGCTCCTGATTTGACCCACCGCTCCCAGCGGTTCTCTGATCGCCGGCGAGCCTCAGGCCATCGTTCGCAGGTACTCGTCGAGACGATCATAGCTCGCGGACCAGCCATCCTTCATCCCCGTCTTCAGCGCCGCGTCCCGAGCCTCCTTCGACGGGTAGAGGACCGTGCACGTCATCGTCGTCTTGCCGTCCTTCTCGGTGAGGACCAGCGTGTTGAGCGTTTCGGGCCAGTCGCCGCCCTATGACTCGGTGGAGACGAGCCGTTGGGGTGGCACGATCTCCTTATACACGCCGCGCATCCCCATCTCGGTGCCGTCGGACTTGCGCCAGACGTAGTGCCAGGCCCCGCCCGGGCGGAGCTCGATCTCGCAGATGGGCATGGTCCAGCCCTCCGGACCGAGCATCCAGCGCGGCACGTGCGCAGGGCTGGTCCGGCATCCCAGACGAGCCGGCGCGGCGCGTCGACCACCCGCGTCGCGACGATCTCCCGATCCGACGGCGTCGTGAAGGTCGTGGCGCCTATGCTATCTGCCGTATTTGCCGTGGCCATGATTCTTCTCCTCTGGATTATTGTTGCTCGTATGCTTGCTTCAAGCCGCTGATGTCGAGTTTCTTCATCTGCAGCATTGCCTGCATGACTCGTTTCGCCTTCTCGGCATCTTTGTCGCCCAACATCTTGCCGAGCACGGAAGGAACGATCTGCCAGGACACGCCGAACCGGTCCCTAAGCCAGCCGCAGGCTACCGTTTCTCCCCCTTCCGAGAGCTTCTCCCACAGCTCATCGATTTCATCTTGAGTCTCGCAGTTCACGAAGAGCGAAATGCCTTGCGCGAACCGGAACGACGGACCGCCGTTCAACGCCATGAATTGCTGTCCCTCGAGCTGGAAGGTCGCGGACATCAGCGACCCCTTTGGTCCCGGTCCTGCGTCGCCATAACGGGACGTGCTCACGATCTCTGAATTCTTGAAAACGGAGGTATAGAGTTTCACCGCCGCTTCAGCTTGATCGTTGAATGTCAGGAACGTCGTGATCTTCTGCATCTCGGTATCCTCTCTGATCGTGGGGTGAGGGTCCTTGGCTAGGCCTTCATCGTCACACGAGCGCCCGCAGCAGCTTGTCGAGCCGGGCGAAGCCCTGATCCATCCCTTCCTTCATCCCCGTCTTGAGCGCCGCGTCGCGCGCTTCCTTCGTGGGATAGCGCACCGTGAGCGTGATCGTCGTCTGCCCCCCCACCTCCGTGAGAACCATCGTGTTCACCGTCTCGGGCCACTCGGGGCCCCACGATTCGGTCCAGACCAGCCGCTCGGGGGGCACGACCTCCCGGTAGGAGCCGTGCAGCGTCATCTCCCTGCCGTCGGACTTGCGCCAGACGTAGCGCCACTTGCCCCCCGGGCGGAGGTCGATCTCGCACACGGGCATCGTCCACCCCTCGGGGCCGAGCAGCCACTGCGGCACGTGCGTGCGGTTGGTCCAGGCGTCGAAGACGACGCGGCGCGGCGCGTCCACGACCCGCGTGATCACGACTTCCCGATCCGTGGGCGTTGCGTACGTCGTGACGCCGACCTTACTTGCCGTGGCCATGATCCTTCTCCTTCTCTTTCATGTGTTGGAGGTAGTCGTCCAGGCGTTCGAAGTTCGCATCCCAGAAGCGGCGATAGTTCTCGGCCCACTCGGCGACGGCCTGGAGCGGCGCCGCCTTGAGCCGGCGGGGGCGCCAATGCGCCTGGCGGCCGCGCGCGACGAGGCCGGCGCGCTCCAGCACCCGGAGGTGCTTGGAGACGCCGGGGCCGCTCATCGCGAACGGCGCCGAGTCAAGCCCTCTCTGCTGGTCAAGTTAGCCCTTCCCCACGTGATGGCTGCCACTCCCCCGGTAGAGGCGCCCTTTCCATTCCACCCTCACGCCGCCGCGCCAGGCGGAGCGGATCATGATGTACGCCACCAGGCACGCGCCCAGGGGATAGAGCAGCGCGTAGAGCAGGGGGGCCCGCTCGCCGCGGTAGATCCACGCCCACGTCACGAGCGAAGCGGCGGTCGCGAGCTCGGCGAAGTCCCAGTCGAAGGCCAGCCAGGCGACGGGGGGTCCGACCCACACGAGCGCCGGGAGCCACATGAGGTAGGGGAGCAGGCGTCGGAGGATCCGGATCGGGGGTGTCATCAAGGGCGCGCCCAGCGCCAGGTTCTTCGACCACCCCTCGACGATCTCGCGCAGCGACCGGTACATCCGGGTGCTCATGTAGTCGGGCGCGTGGGCGAGGAAGATGTCCTTCCCGTGGCGCACGTAGGCCTGCGCCAGCATCACGTCGTCGGCGACGGAACTCTTCACCGCTTCGTGCGTCCCCACCGCCTCGTACGAAGCGCGGGTGACGAGGATGAACTGGCCGTTCGCGATCGCGTCCCATTCGACCCGCGTGCGGCACACGCGCCGGAGGTCGCCGACCCGCGCCTGCAGGGCCAGGAACACGTGTGGCTGGATCAATCGCTCCCAGAACGTCACCATCTCCTGTCGCGGTACGATGGACAGGAGGTCCACGCGCTCGGCGCCGAGCGCCGCCACGGCGCGCGGGAGCAGCTCGGGCGCGTGCTTGGTGTCGGCGTCAGTGAACAGCAGCAGCTCCCCGCGCGCCGCACGGTAGCCCTGCACCATCGCCCACTGCTTGCCGAACCAGCCCTCGGGCAGCTCCGTGCCGCGCAGCAGGCGGAGCCGTCCCCGCGCTTCGGGCTCCCACGCCTGCCGCTCGATCAGGTCGCCCGTCCCGTCGGTCGAGCGGTCGTCCACCACGATCACCTCGAGCGGGCCGTAGGCCGAGGCGAGCACTGAGCGCGCGCACCGCTCGATGTTCAACGCCTCGTTGCGGGCGGGGATGATCACCGACACGAGCGGACCGGTGGGGAGGGGCGGGTAGTCTCGGAGGTTGGGGCGGCGGGTGGCGTAGCGGTGGGCGACGACGAGCGCGACGAGGATCCAGGGTGACGCGAGGATCCAGGAGCTCATTCCAGGCGCTCCCCCTCGACCGCCGCGATCACGGCGGCGGTGGTCAGGTGCCCTGTGACGTTGGTCATGGTGCGGAACATGTCGGGCACGCGGTCGAGGCCGATCAGGAGGGTGAGCCCGGAGAGCGGCAGCCCCGTCTGGGTGAACGCGGGGGCGAGGCTGACGATGCTGCCCGAGGGCACCGCCGCCACGGTGAGCGAGGAGAGGAACACCGCCGCGCCGGCCTGGAACAGCTCGGCGACCCCGAGCGAGATGCCGTACAGCTGCGCCACGAACAGGACGGCGACGGCCTGGAACAGCGCGCTGCCGGCGCGGTTCACGCTCGCGGCCAGGGGCAGGACGAAGCTCGCCACCGTGCGCGAGATCTTCAGGTCGTGCTCGGCGGCGTCGAGCATCGCCGGGAGCGCGGCCATGGACGAGGTGGCCGAGAACCCCATCGCCATGGACGGCAGGCTCGCGCGGAGGAAGCGGCGCGGGGACAGCCGCGCGATGAGCGCGATGGCGGGGAGGTAGACGACGGCGATGAACAACCCGAGGCCGAGAATCACGGTCGCCACGAAGACGGCCATCGCCTTCACCAGGGACCATCCGAACTGCGCCACCGCCGAGGCCACCAGGGCGAAGATCCCGAGCGGGGCGAGGAGCAGCACCCAATGCACGATCCGGATCAGGGCCTGCGTCGCCACGTCGGCCAGTTCGGTGAGCGCCCGGCGTTTCTCCTCCGGCAGGGAGGCGGCGGCGAGGCCGAGCAGCGTGACGAACACGACGACCGGCAGCAGGTTGCCGTCCACCGCGGCTTTGATCGGATTGGCCGGAATCAGCTCGACCAGGAACCGCGCGCCGCTCGGGATCTGCTCGACCGCCCGGTGCACGAAGCTCTGGTCGGCCTCGGCGGCCGCGCGCAGGGCTTCCTGCTGGGCCGCGGTCAGGGGGGCCAGCGGCAGGAAGATCGCCCCGAGCAGGAAGCCGAGGAGGATCGCAACCAGCGAGGTGCCGCCGAAGAACGCCGCCGTCCGCACCCCCAGCCGCCCGACGCGCCGCAGGTCCGCGAGCCCCGCCACGCCGCCGAACAGCGCCGCGGCGACGAGCGGGATGACGACCATCGAGAGCAGGTTGAGGAACAGTGTGCCGAACGGCCGCACACCTGCGGCGACCGCGACGAGCACCGGTTGCCCGGTCGCGGCCGCAGCGAGCCCCAGCGCCAATCCGGCCGCGAGGCCGACCGCCGTCCAGATGTGGCTTCCCATCGATCGCGAGGTATAATACCGGGCACCGGTTGCCGGAGGAATGATTGGCGCACGCGCAGACGACGACTCCCAAATGGGCCCTGATCCTGGGCGCCTCGAGCGGCTTCGGCGAGGGCGCGGCCCGCGCGCTGGCGCGGGCGGGCTATGATATCGCCGGAGTCCACCTCGACCGCAAGGCCGGACTGGAGCACGTCGCCGCCATCCGGAAGGACTTCGAGGCGCTGGGCCGGCGCACCCAGTTCTTCAACGTCAACGCCGCGGACGAAGCAAACCGCACCGAGGTCCTGGCCGAGCTCGCCAAGCAGCAGTGCAACGTCGCGGTCCTGCTCCACTCCCTCGCCTTCGGCACCCTCAAACCCTACATCAGCGACGACGCCCTCACCAAAGCCAACATCGACATGACGCTCGACGTCATGGCCCATTCGCTGGTGTACTGGACGCAGGGGCTGGTCAAGCACGGTCTGATGACCCGCGGGGGCCGCGTCTTCGCGATGACGTCCTCGGGCTCCACGCGCGTGTTCGCCACCTACGGCGCGGTCTCGGCAGCCAAGTGCGCGCTCGAGTCGCACTGCCGCCAGCTCGCCTACGAGCTCGCCCCGCACGGCATCACGGTGAACGCCCTGCGGGGCGGCGTCACCGACACGCCGGCGCTGCGCAAGATCCCCGGGAGCGAGAAGCTCGTCGAGATCGCGACCCAGCGGAACCCGCACCACCGCCTCACGACGCCCAACGACCTCGGCGGGGCGATCGTCACGCTCTGTAACCCCGGCGCGGACTGGATCACGGGGAACGTGATCAACGTGGACGGCGGCGAGGAGATCTCGGCCTAGGACTCCAGCTCGCTTGACGACTCTGGCCCAGGCGCGCCGCGCGCTACGCACGCATCGCGCCACACCCGTGGATGACCCGGCCGCGCTCCCGGCAGCCGTGGCCCTGATCCTAGTCGAGGAAGCCGACGGGCTCGAGGCCCTGTTCATCCGGCGCGCGGAGCGCTCGGGCGACCCCTGGTCGGGCCAGATTGCGCTTCCCGGCGGGCGGCGCGACCCCGGCGACGCCGATCTCCTGGCGACGGTGATCCGCGAGACGCGCGAGGAAACCGGGATCGACCTCACCGCGGCCGAGCGGCTCGGGGTGCTCGACGACCTCCACCCGCGCACCCCGACCCTTCCCCCCGTCTCGGTGCGGCCGTTCGTCTTCGCCCTGGAGCGCCGGCCACCGATCGCGCCCAGCATCGAAGTGCAGGCCGCGTTCTGGGTGTCCCTCGTCCGCTTGTCCGAACCCACCACCCGCCGGGAGATCACGCTCTTCCTCCGGGGCGCGGAGCGGACGTTCCCGGCCTACGTGCTCGGCGACGATGTGGTGTGGGGCATGACAGAAAGGATTCTGACGCCGTTCCTGGAACTGCTAGAGGCTCAGGGGCTAAGGGGCTAAGATGCTGAGTTTGCTCCGACACCAACTTAGCCCCTTAGCTCTTGGGGCATCTGTAGTTACCAGAAATCCACATCTTCGCTTGACAACATTGCTGTATTAGCTTAGCCTAATACCCTTCGACCCCAGTCGGCTAACTGCCTGCGCTGACAGCTGATGGCGATGGGCTGGTAGTTGTGGTTTTCGCGCCTATACGGCAGGGAGAATCGGCATGAACGCTACGCTCCGGGACCCCCACTCCCCCCCCCCACCTGGTCCTCCCCCGCTCACGCGGTCGGTCGAGGACTATCTCAAGGCGATCTACCACCTCTCGAGTCAGGGAGGCTTCGCGGCGACGAGCAACATCGCGGGCTTGCTCGACGTGGCGCCGCCTTCAGTCAGTGGGATGGTCAAGCGGCTGTCGGAGACGGGGCTCATCGAGCACGTCCCCTACCGCGGCGTGCAGCTGTCTCCCCAGGGGCGCCGGGCGGCGCTGAAAATGATCCGCCGCCACCGGATCCTCGAGCTGTACCTGACCCAAGAGCTCGGCTACGACTGGGACACGGTGCACGAGGAGGCGGAGCGGCTGGAGCACGCTGTGTCCGATCGCCTGATCGAGCGGATGGCGAGGGCGCTGGGCGATCCGCACTACGATCCCCACGGTGCCCCGATTCCGACCGAAGCGGGCGAGATCGAGGAGGCCGAGCTGCAGTCGCTGGCCGAGGTGTCCGTCGGAGTCGACGTCGTGGTGCGGCAGGTGGACGACTCCGATCCCGCGCGCTTGCGCTACCTCGCGGAGCTGGGGCTGACGCCCGGGACGCGCCTGACGGTCCGGGACCGCCAGCCGTTCAACGGGCCGACGACGGTGACCTTCGGCGAGACGACGCGCGTGGTCGGGCGCGAGCTCGCGCAGACGCTGTGGTGCCAGGAGGTGGCGCGATGAGCGGGATCTCGCGCCGCGAGGCGCTGAAGCGCGGGCTCGTCGCCGCGGCCGCGCCCGCGGTCATCGGAGGTGGAGGGGGGGGGGGGGGGGGGG
>JBOHSA010000089.1:0-1586 GCA_050732995.1 Gemmatimonadales bacterium
CCGCGACGGCGAACTGGGTCGGCGCGGCGCGCACCGCGGCGGCCCACTCGCGGGCCGCTCCCGCCCAATCGCCGGCGCGCTGCAGCAACCCGGCGAGCTCGGGTGCCAGCGCGGTGGCGCGTCCCAGCACCCGCCGCCCCATCAGCAGGACGCTGCGGGCGGCGTCGAACCGGCGGTGCTGCTCGAGCGCTCCGGCCCATTCGCGGAACGGCGCCTCTTCCCGGGGGACGTCCTCCGCCCACCGGAGCGCGACCGCCGCCGCGCTGTCCGGTGCGTTGAGGCCGACGAAGGTGCGCAGCAGCAAGGCCATGAGCGCCGCACTCCCGCCGTCGGCCGCGATGGCGCGCTGGAGCAGGGGCAGCAGATCGGGCAGGCGGCCCAGGGATGGCAACACGCGCTCGAGGCCGAGCAGGGCCGGCAGGTTGGCGGGATCGGCACGCAGCGTGTTCTCGTACACGGCGGCGGCCTGGGCAGGCTGCCCCGCGCGCTCGAGCTCGAACCCGCGGCCGATGGCCTGGGCGACGCCGATTCGGGAGAGGCCGCCCGCAAGCGCCAGCAGCGCGACGCAGGCGACGCCGCGGCGGTCAGCGCGGTGCATTGAGGCGGCGGAAGTACTCGAGCACCAACCGGCGCTGGTCCGGGGTGAGCCCGCGCAGCTCGTCCCACGTCGGGTAGCGCAGCTTCGGTTCCGCGCCCGTGGCGCCGGGCGCGAGCGCCCCGGGGAGGCGGCGCACGACGGGGCCCGTGGCCGGACGGCTGGTGCGCTCACGCTGCTCGTCCGGCTCCGGGCCGCTCAACGTGCGTCCCGCGTCGAGCAACCGGCGGTACAACCGCTCCTGCCGCTCGACGGTCCGGCGGTCGAGCCGGCCGGCGTCGAGTTGGCGCGCCAGCTCGCGCGCCTCTTCCGCCAGCCCGGCCGCGGCCGACGGGCCGCCTTCGGCCTGGAGGCGCTCGAGCTGCTCGGCCAAGGCGCGCTGGCGGGCGGCGAGCGCCCGGAGTTGCTGGAGCGCCGCCCGGCCATCGGGCGCCAGCATCGGCAG
The DNA here is from genome assembly GCA_050732995.1 of Gemmatimonadales bacterium. Taxonomy (GTDB): domain Bacteria; phylum Gemmatimonadota; class Gemmatimonadetes; order Gemmatimonadales; family GWC2-71-9; genus JBOHSA01. The sequence continues at coordinate 1,041 of JBOHSA010000089.1, forward strand.
CAGCCCCTCCGCTTCGGCGTTCAGGCCCTGCTGCTGGCCGGCCATGCGGGCGAGCTGCTCCACGGCCTCCTCGAACCCGCTGCCGGACTTCGCCCCGGCGACGTCGCGGCGGCTGCGCGCCAGGGCGTGCGCCGTAGCGTTCAACGCGTCCACCGACTGCTCGGCGAGCGCGGCCGCCGCCGCCGCATTGGGCTCCGCCTGCTCGAGCTGCTGCCGCGCGGCGCGCATCTGATGCTCGGCGAACCCGAGCGCCCGCTCGATCTGCGGCGCGACCAGCGCGTGCTTGCCCCCCGCGTCGCGAATCTGCCCTTCGACGGCTTCGGTCCCCGCTTCGATCGCCGCCTGGCGCCCGCGGATTGCGGCGCCCGCCTCACCCCGCCGCAACGCTTCCGCCACCTCCCGCTGCCGGGCGGCGAGCGCCGCGGTCTCGCTCAGGGCGCGGTCGAGCGCCTGCACCGCTTCCTCGCGCCACTCCGCCGCGAGCGAGTCGCGGCGCCGGCGCAGATCCTCGGGGAGGTCGGCGAGCGCGTGCTCGGCCTCCGCACC
>JBOHSA010000090.1:0-5022 GCA_050732995.1 Gemmatimonadales bacterium
GGTCGGGACCGCGGCGCCCGCGGCGCCCGCCGCGCCCGCCACGCCCGCGCCTCCGGCCGAGAAGACGCCGGCCGCTGCGCCACCCGAAACCCCGGATCTGGTCGGCTCCTGGACCGCTTACCAACGGCTCGCCGCCGCCGGCATCGGTCCCGCCTCGCTCGAAGCGCTCCTGGCCGGCGCGGAGCATGCGTCCGCGCAGCCGTCACGCGATACTGCTCGTCCGCCCGCTCCCGCCCCGGCGCTGCCCGAGCTGCCGGTGGTCGACATCCGCACGTTGCTCTATCGCGGCGACCAGGCCCTGCGACGGGCCCAGGAGCTTCGGGCGGAAGCGCGGACCGCCTCGGGCGAGCGCCTCCGGGCGCTCATCGACGAAGTCTGCGATCTCGTTGCCCTCGCCCTCGAGCCCGCTCCCTAGGCGCGCGTCCGCCACCCGCTGGAGGGGGTGGGGCGGGTGGGGGGGGGGGCCATCGGGCTCGCCGTCACCCTGGCGTTCCTCGCCTGGGTGCTGCACGACGTCCGGCCGGCCGACCTGCTGCTCCACCTCCGGCGTGCCGACCCGCTGAGTCTCATCGCAGCGGTCATCCTGGCCACACTCACGTTCCCACTGCGTACGCTCCGCTGGCAGCTCATTCTCCGCGATGTGGACGGCCGCCGTTTCCCCTGGCGGCCGCTGTGGCGCGCGACGGCCGTGGGGTTCATGGCGAACAACCTGCTCCCGGCGAGGGCGGGAGAAGTCGCGCGGGCCTACGTGGCCGGGCGCCAGGTCTCCGTGCGGTTCACCACCGCGCTCGCGTCCGTGGCCGTGGAGCGCGTGTTCGACGCGCTGGTGCTGATGGGACTGATGGCGCTCGCGATCGCCGCGCCGTCCTTCCCGCGCGCCGCGACCGTGGACGGGAGCCGCGTCACCGCTCTCGCCAGCGGCGTTGCGCTCGTCTTCGGCGCGCTGCTCCTGGTCGCGCTGCTGGTCGTCCACCGACCTGCCCCATGGCTCGCGGTGTTCGGGCGCATCGCCCGCCGCCTGCTGCCCGCGCGCCTCGCCGACCGGGTGACGCACGCGATTGAGGGACTGGTGGCTGGGCTCACCGTCCTGCGCAGCCCGGCCCGGTTCGCCGGGGTGGTGGGATGGTCGCTGGTGCTGTGGCTCGTGAGCGCCGCGAGCTACGCCCTCTGCTTCCGGGCCTTTCACATCGACCTTCCTTTGGAGTCCGCCCTGCTGCTGCAGGGTGTGATCGCGCTAGGCGTGGCGCTGCCTTCTTCGCCGGGGTTCTTCGGGCCGTTCGAGGCGGCCACGCGTGTGACGCTCGCGCTGTACGGCGTCGGCGCGGACGTGGCCGTGAGTTATGCCGTAGGCTACCACCTCTCGACGTTCGTGCCGATCACCCTGCTCGGCCTGCACGCGCTGACGCGGCTGCACGTCCGGCTGGCGGACCTGCGCCAGGCGGGCACCGCGCCGGAGGGGAAGCCGGAATGACGCCGCCCTCCTCCACTCCCCCCGCGCGCGTCCGCGTCGCGGCGCACGCCAAGGTCAACCTATTTCTCCGGATCCTCGCTCGGGACAGCTCGGGCTATCATCAGATCGAGACCGCGTTCACCTTGCTCGAGCTGGCGGACGAGCTGGTCGTCGCCCGGACGGAGTCAGGCGTTTCCCTCGCCGTGAGCGGCGCCGCTGCGGATCTCGGGCCCGCGGACGAGAATCTCGCCGTGCGAGCGGCGCGCGCGGTGCTTGAGGCGACGGGGAACCGGTTCGGCGTCGCCATCGAGCTCGCCAAACGGATTCCGGTGCGCGCCGGCCTGGGTGGTGGTTCGAGCGACGCGGCGGCGATGCTGCACGCAGTGAACGCGTTGGCGGGGAACGCCGTCCCGCGCCACGAGCTGCTGCATCTCGCCGTCCGGCTCGGCGCGGACGTCGCGTTCTTGGCGAGCGGGGCTCCCGCGGCGCTGGCCTGGGGGCGCGGCGAGCGACTGTACCGCCTGGCACCCCTGCCCGCCGCGCCCGCGTTGATCGCAGTGCCGCCGGTGGCGGTCGCGACGCCCGACGCTTACCGCTGGTGGGACGCGATGAACGCCACGCCGACCGCGCGCGGCCCCGTCGTGCTCGACGCCGAGGCGCTCGCCAGCTGGGGCAGCGTGGGCCGCCTGGGCGGCAACGACTTCGAGATGCCGGTGTTCGGGAAGCATCCGGTGCTGCGGGCGTTGTACGAGCGGGTCGCGGGCACCCGGCCCTTGTGGGTGCGCCTCTGCGGCTCGGGCAGCGCCGTCGCTGCCGTCTACAAGTTGGAGCGCGACCGGGACGACGCCGCCTTGCAACTCGGCGTGCAGCACCACCGCTTGATAAAGACCGCGACCCGGGTAACCGTGGCACCAGGACCTGAGGCTGTAACCTGATGCCGGCTCACCGCTGTGCGTCTGGGCCCCTGTCCCCCTAGATTCCAGCGTTTGACTGGCCCCTCGTCCAATGGCAGGACACCGGACTTTGGATCCGGGAATGAAGGTTCGAATCCTTCGGGGCCAATGCTCCTCCCACGCACCTCCGCCCCCCCCCCCCTCGACACGGTTCGTGCTCGCCTAAGGGCGTAACTCCATGTTTTCGCGGTCCAATCCGTGCAAGCGCAAGGGGCATTTGAGGTTATGCCACCCCGTGATGCATGGCACAGCCCGGATCGGGACCCGCCCTGAGCATAGGGTACCCGGGCAGGGGTGGGGGCACCCCGGGTGGCACACTGATGTCCCCCGACAATAAGGCAGTCCACTCGTGGTCTGCCAGGCTCAGGAGTCTAACGATGCGTGTCCTCGTGGTACTGTTCGCCTTGGTCGCCATGCCGCTGGGTGTAATCGTGTCCCAGACCAGCCCCCGGCCGTTTGGTGACCCCAAGAATTGCGGCCAGCACCTGACGAACATTACCAGCGCCGGCGAGCACTGGAAACATGCCGTCGAGGTGCCTGCGCACGGCGGGAAGCATGGTGTTATGGACTACCCGTGCCCGACCCCGCAGCCGGAGGAGCCACCGGCGCCGCCCCCCCCGCCGCCCCCTCCGCCCCCGCCCGCGGGGACGTCAGGCATTGAGGGAAGGGTATACGACCCCACTATCCTGGACAGGCCTAACGGTCTCGCGAATTGGGTCATCGAGATCAGTGGCCCGGTCACGGCAACGGCCACAACCAACGCCTCGGGGAACTACGTCTTCAGTGGTCTGCCAGCGGGCACCTACACGATCTGTGAAGTACAGCAGACGGGTTGGAGCCAGGTTTTCCCCCGGAGCGGGACCCAGTGCCCGCCCGGCCTCGGGATCCGGCCCGGGTATACGTTCCCCATCGCGGACGCGAACATCGCATCCTTTGTGAATTTTGGGAACGTCGTCACCCCGTAGGGTGAGGGCGACATCTCTGCGAAACGGGCCCCGGACTGGTACGCCGGGGCCTTTCGCTTGGGCTCGAATCCTTCGGGACCGGCCGGAGTAACATTCCGGGAAGTACATTTCTCCGGGAGGGCCTATGAAACTCGCCGCCGCCTTCACCGTCTGTTCCGCCGTCGTGCTGCACCCGGCGATGCTGTCCACCCAACAGCCGGGTCCCACCACTCAAGCCGGATCCTACGTCTACCAGGGCACCGTCCGCACCGTGGAGACGCGCGCGCGCACCCTCACGGTCGTGACGGGCGTCGGGCTCGCGCTCCAGGTCGTACGTATCCGCCTGGCGCCCGACTCGCGCCTCGAGCGCGCGGGCGCCGCGCTCGCGGTGAGCGACCTCAAACCGGGCGACGTGGTGCGGGCGGAGTGCCGGCTGGTCCAGGGCGCGCTGGTCGCCGAGCGGATCGAAAAGCTCGAGGTGCCGCGATGAGCCGGCCGTCCGTGCTCGGCGCCCTCGCGGCGCTGACGCTGGCCGGCGCCGCGTGTGAGAAGCCGCTCAAGCCCGGTGACCCGGTCCGCGGACTGGCGCGGGCCGAGCGCGACCGCTTCGAGCGCGGCCGGCTCGTGTTCGACAGCGTGTTCACCCCGGCTACGGGGCTCGGACCATTGTTCAACTCGGTGTCCTGCGGGGAATGCCACGAAGACCCGTCGGCCGGCGGCTTCGGCGACGAAGTCGAGGTCCACGCCGCCGCCGCGTTCCAGCCGGGCGCCGCCTGCGATCTCCTGGTGGAGCGCGGCGGCCCCGTCTTCCAGCAGGTGGTGACCCCGGCGCTGCGGGAGGCGTTGGGCGTCGAGCGCGAGGCCGTCCCGGCCGGCGCGACCGAAGCCCGGCGCTCGACTCCCGTCGTCTTCGGGCGCGGGTTGCTCGACGCCGTGCCGGATTCCGTGATCCTCGCCCTGGCCGACCCCGACGATCGCAACCGCGACGGCATCTCCGGCCGTCCGAATCGCTTTTTCGATGGGCGCCTGGGGCGCTTCGGCCGCAAGGCGCTCGTGCCCACCCTGCGGGAGTTCAACGACGGCGCCTTCCCGATCGAGCAGGGCGTGACGAATCCCGCGGTCCCTGCGGAGGGGACAATCGGGGGCGCGCCGATCCCGCCCGGCGTCGATCCGGCGCCCGATCCCGAGATCGACCAGAACGCGATCGACCTGACCGATGCGTTCGTGCGCGTGCTCGCGCCGCCCACGCCGTTGCGCGGCGGCCGGGAGGTCCGGACCGGCCGCGCGGTGTTCGACCGCGTCGGCTGCGCCGCCTGTCACGTGCCCACGCTCCGCACCGGCGACTCCCCGGTCCGCGCGCTCCGGAACCAGCAGGTGGCGGCGTACACCGACCTCCTGCTGCACGACATGGGCGCCGAGCTGGCCGACATCTGTTTCAGCCTCGCGACCCCGTCCGAGTTCCGCACGGAGCCGCTCATCGGCCTCCGGCTGCTGACGCAGTTTCTGCACGACGGGCGCGCCAAGACGCTCGAGGAGGCGATCGCGCTGCACGGCGGCGAGGCCGCCGGCGCGCGGGATCGGCTCCAGGCACTCACGCCCGCCGAACAGGCGGCGGTGATCGCCTTCCTGAAGACGCTCTGAGGGTTGGCCGGGTCCGGGGGGGGGGGGGGGGGGG
>JBOHSA010000091.1:0-42762 GCA_050732995.1 Gemmatimonadales bacterium
CCCCCCCCCCCCCCCCCCCGCGCCCCTCCTCGCCGTCTCCGCTGACGCCGGAGGCGCCCTGACCCAGCGCCGCCGGGTGGGAGCGTCAGCCCTCGCCCTCGCGGCTGCTTGCGCCTGCGGTCAGCTCGCCCCCGATTTCGACCACATCGTCGCGCTCGAGGTGATCCTCCCCGACTCCGGACTCGTCGAGGTGAACGACACGCTCGTCCCCGGCGCCCGCGCCCTGAACGGGCGGGGGGAATCCGTGGCCGCGACCATCCGGTGGGAAGCGCTGGACACGGCCATCGTGGCGCTGCTGGACACCACCACGGGGGAGAGCCTCGGGAAGACTGTGGGCACGGGCCGCCTCCAGGCCCGGGTCGGCCGGCTCCGCACGAACCCGTTGGGCGTCACGGTGCAGGCGCCGGCCGACAGCGCCTTCCCCGAAGGACCGACGCGTGATACGGTTACCGTTTCGACCCCCGACTCGCTCTCGGATTCCCTCCGGGTCAAGCTCACGGCGACGCCGAGCACCCAGCCGAACCTGGTCCGGCGCCGCGTGGTTCTGGAGTCGACCACCTATCCGGCAGGCGCGGCGGCCTTCACATTAGTGCCCAACGACACCGTCTTCACCGGTACTGGTGGGGTCGCCGTCTTCCGCGTGCGGCTGACCGGCGGGCCGCTCCCCGACTCGATCCTCGTGATCGCCCGCGCCGCCCGCGCGAACGGCACGCCGGTGCCCGGCACTCCCATCCCCTTCGTTGTGGAGTTCAGGCCATGAGCCCGGGAACCCTGACCAAGCTCTTCTTCGACGCCGTGGAGCGACACACGGCGGCCGGCCTCCCGGCGGCCTACCGCCACAAGGTCGACGGCCGATGGGTGACCATCTCGCATCGCGAAGCCGCGGACCGCGTGCAGGCACTCTCCCTGGGCCTCCGCGAGCTGGGCGTGCAGCCCGGCGACCGGGTCTCGATCCTGTCGGAGAATCGACCGGAGTGGGCCCTCAGCGACTATGCCTGCCTGTGCGCGCGGGCGGCCGACGTGCCGATCTATCCGACGCTCCCCGCCAAGCAGGTGGAGTACATCCTGCGCGATTCCGGCGCAGTGGCCGTGTTCTGCTCCACAACGGTCCAGCTCGCCAAGGTGCTCGAAGTGCGCGCCGCCCTTCCGGCCTTGCGGCATGTGATCGTTTTTCAGGCGGACGCGAAACGCGACGGCGTGCTGACGCTCGCCGAGGTGGAAGCGAAAGGGCGCGCTTCGGCCGGGAAGTACCCCCGGTTCAAGGCGGAGGCGCTGGAAGTCCGACCGGAACAGCTCGCGACACTGATCTACACGTCCGGAACGACCGGGGACCCGAAGGGCGTGATGCTCACCCACGACAACATCTATTCCAACGTCCAGTCCGCGGTCCAGATCATGCCGATCGTCTCGAAGGACGAGTGCCTTTCGATGCTGCCCCTATCGCACATCTTCGAGCGGATGGTGGACTACACCATGCTGCAGGCGGGGGTGATCATCAACTATGCCGAGTCGTTCGACACCGTGGCCGCGAATCTTCAGGAGGTGAAGCCCACGGTCGTGCTGTCCGTGCCGCGACTGTATGAAAAGGTGTACGCGCGCGTGCTCGAGAACGCCCTCGCCGGGAGCGGCCTCAAGAGGCGGATCTTCTTCTGGGCCAAGAAGGCGGGGGAAGCCTGGGCCACGTACCGACTCGCAGGCCTGCCGGTTCCGGGCGGTCTCGCCCTGAAGAAGAAGATCGCCGACCGGCTCGTCTTCTCGAAGCTCCAGGCCCGCACCGGCGGGCGCGTGAGGTACTTCGTGTCGGGCGGGGCGCCGCTGTCCCCCGACATCGCGAAGTTCTTCTTCGGTGCCGGCCTCCCGATCGCCGAGGGGTACGGACTCACCGAGACGTCGCCCGTGCTCACCCTTAATCCGCTCGACCGGATCAAGCTGGGTACCGTGGGACCGGCGATTCCCGGCGTCCGCCTCAGGATCGCGCCTGACGGCGAGATCCTCGCCCGGGGGCCGGGGATCATGCAGGGCTATTACAACAAACCCGAGGCGACCCGGGAAGCGATCGATGCCGACGGGTGGTTCCACACCGGCGACATCGGCGAGGTCGATGCCGACGGCTACCTCAAGATCACCGACCGGAAGAAGGACCTGATCGTCACCGCGGCCGGCAAGAACATCGCCCCGCAGCCCATCGAGAACACCGTCAAGGCCAACAAGTTCGTCGTGAACGCCGTGATGCTCGGGGACAAGCGCAAATTCCCGATCATGCTCATCGTGCCGAATTACGAAAACCTCGAGCGGTGGGCCAAAGACCGGAATCTGGCGTACGCGTCCCGGGCCGAGCTGATCGCCCTGCCCGATGTGCAGGCCAAGGTCGAGCGGGAGGTGATGGGGCAGCTGCGCGACCTCGCGAAGTTCGAGATGCCGAAGAAGGTCCTGCTGCTCCAACACGACTTCACGATCGAGAACGGCGAACTGACGCCAACGCTCAAAGTGAAGCGCCGGGCGGTGGAGAAGCGCTACAAGGAAATGGTGGATCAGGCCTACGCCGCCGAGGACGCGGTGGCGGCGGCCATCGAGGGATAGCCGGTCACCGCTTCGCCCCGACGAACAGCCCCTCGCCGCTCGCGAGTCGCGTGATTCCCTCGGGCGGTGTCACCGTCTCATCCTCGGCAACCCAGCGCCGCCCGCGCAACAGCACCCGCCGCGCCTCCGAGAGCCAGGGCTCGGCCGCGGCGTCCCGACCCAGGATCACGCCCCGGGCGCACGCCTGCCGGAGCGGGATGAGGCCCGGACAGCGCAGCAGGCTCAGTACCGGGAGCTCTTCCACGTCCGCCGCCGGGTTGATCCCGACGAAGTGGATTCCCGTCCCCCCCCCTCCCCCGCCCCCCCCACCACCGCCCATCAGCGAAGCGAGCCCCACCGCGTGTCGCGCCGCCGCGCCCAGGAGCACGACGAAGCCGCCGGGGCCGGAGAGATCGAGCAGCGCCTGAAGGGTCTGGGCATCATCGGCCAACGGGGGGCGGGAGGCGACCGGCGCCGCGGGCGGCTCCGACGCGCTGGCCGCGGCCCGAGTCCCGGGACGCGAAAAATCCACGACCCCATTCACGATCGGGTACTCGCGGTGACAGGCCGGGCAGCCGACCAACCCGCTGAGCACCATCCGGCCCAGCATCTCTCCCGTGGAGAGCACGAGGAACTCTTCCGCGTGTGGCTCGGGGCAGCGGAGCATTTCGGTGAGCTCGATATGCATCCGACAGCCCCGTTCAGCCCCTCGGCGTGTACACCGCCGGCACCAGCCGCATCTCCCTGACGGTGACGCGGGGGGGTCGGGTGACGGCGAACAGCACCGCGTCCGCGATGTCCCCTGCGGTCATCATGTCCTTCCGCTGAGTGAACCCGGGCTTCGTGTCGGGGTCCACCGCGTCCCAGAGCTCCGTATCGACCGGCCCCGGGGAGATCAGCGTGGTCCGCACGCCGGTGCGCGCCACCTCCGCGCTGATCACCTCGTGCAACCCGCGCAGGCCGAACTTGCTGGTGGCATACGCGGTCGAGCCGGGGAAGCCCACGTGGTCGGACACCGAGCCGATCATGACCAGATGCCCGCTGCCGCGCCGCACCAGGAGGGGCACGAGCGCGCGGGCCATCAGGAACGGGGCGGTCAGGTTCACGGCGAGGGTCATGGTGAACTCGGCCGGGGTCGTCTCGGCGAGCGGCTTGACGTAAAACACCCCGGCATTGTTCACGACGATGTCCGGGAGGCCGACGTCCTGGACCACGCGAGCGATCGTCCGCTCGACCTCCTCGCCGCGGCCGAGGTCACAGCGCACGTCCGTGCGCCGCTCAGCACGCGCGTCGGCGAGGGTGCGGGCGACGCGGACCACGTGAGCTCCCGCCGAGTGCAGAACCTCCGCCACCGCGAGCCCGATGCCGCGCGAGGCCCCGGTGACCAGGGCCAGTCGCCCGGCCAGGCTACTCAAGCCACCGCCCGCCGTGGACCAGGCGGAGGAACTCATCGCGCGTTTTCGCGTCGTCGCGGAAGGCGCCGCGCAGCGCGCTCGTGACGGTCTTCGAGTTCTGCTTCTCCACGCCGCGCATCATCATGCAGAGGTGGTAGGCCTCGATCACGACGCCGACGCCCAGGGGCGTGAGCACCCGACAGAGGCCGTCGGCGATCTGGTCGGTGAGGCGCTCCTGGACCTGGAGCCGGCGCGCGTAGACCTCCACGACGCGGGGGATCTTGGAGAGCCCCACGATGTGGCCGTTCGGCAGGTAGGCGACGTGCGCTTTGCCGAAGAAGGGGAGCAGGTGGTGCTCGCACAGGGAGTAGATCTCGATGTCGCGCACGCAGATCATGCTCTCGTGTTTTTCCTCGAACAGCGCGCCGCCGATCACGTCTTCGATGCACATGCCGTACCCGCGCGTCAGCCACCTGAGCGACGCCTCGACGCGCGCGGGCGTGGACACGAGCCCCGCGCGCCGCGGATCCTCGCCCAGCTGCTCGAGCATCTCCCGCACCAAGGTCTCGAACGGCACGCGGGTCTCCGTCGGCGGCTCGTGGGGCTCGTGGAAGCTGTGCTGGCTGGCGGACTTCATCTGGTCGCGTCCCATGATCACGTCCCGTGGTAGTCCACGTAATTACGCTCCGTCTCCCACAAGCGGATGCGCTTCAGCGTCGCCGGCCGCACCGCGGGCTCGAGCACCCGCCAGCAGACGACGGCGATGTTCTCGGCCGTGGGGATCAGATCCCGGAACCACGCGACGTCGAGATTCAGGTTCTTGTGGTCGAGGTGCCGCACGAAACACTCGGTCACGACCTCTTTCAGCCGGTTGATGTCGAGCACGTACCCCGTCGCCGGATCGATCTCCCCTTCCACGGAGACATCCAGGTTGTAGTTGTGGCCGTGGAAGTTGGGGTTGTTGCACACGCCGAAGATGCGCTCGTTCTCCGCGTCCGAGAGCCGGGGATTGGACAGGCGGTGGGCGGCGTTGAAGTGCACGCGGCGCGTGACGATGCAACGAGACATGGCTTGTTCGGCCTCCCGGGCAGGACTATCTTCGGGCCCACGTGAGACTCCTAAAGCTACTCGCCTCCCTGTCCGCGGTGGGAGGCTCCGCCCTCTCCGCTCTCTGGACGTTCCCCAGCATCCTGCTCTCGGCCTTCCTCGTAGCGTGGGGGGCCGAAGCCGCGCAGTTCCTCATCTCGCAGGGACTCGCCCTGGCCATCCTCGCCTGGCTCCAGACGCTCCCCGAGTTTGCGGTGGAGGCGGTGATCGCCTGGGAAGCCGGCCGCGACGCGGAGCGGGCGCATCTCGCCATCGCCAACCTCACCGGCGCCATCCGCCTGCTGCTCGGGTTGGGGTGGCCCATGATCTACTTCGTCTTTGCCTACGCCGGGCGCCGACGGGCGGCCGAGCTCCTGCCGGCGATCAAGCTTGCGCGCGAGCACGCCGTGGAGGTGATCGGGCTCGTCCCGCCGCTCCTGTACTTCGTCGTGATCGTGCTGAAGCAGACCCTCACCTGGCTCGACGCGCTGGTCCTGCTGGGCTTGTACGCCGCGTACCTCGGGGTGCTCGTGTGGCACCCGCCGCACGACGTGGAGAATCTCGCCGAAGCCCCCCGCGTGTCCCGGTGGGCGTACCGACTGAAGGCGTGGCGCCGGAAGGCGGCGATCGGCGGCTTGTTCGCGACGGGCGGCTTTCTGTTGTACATCACCGCCCATCCGTTCCTCGAGTCGATGCTGGCGGTGGCAGCGCTTCTGGGCGTAAGCCAGTTCGTGCTGGTACAGTGGGTCGCGCCGTTCCTGTCCGAGTTTCCGGAGAAGGTGTCGGCCTTCTTTTGGGCCCGCCGGGTGACCCACGCGCCGATGGCGTTGATGAACATGGTGTCGAGCAACATCAACCAATGGACGGTCCTCGCCGCGATGATCCCGCTCGTCTTCGGCTTTTCGCACTTGCGCCACCACGGAGTGTGGGCAGACTTTCGGTTCGACGACGCCCAACGGGTCGAGATCGTCCTCACGCTGCTGCAGACCGGCCTGGGGATCACGGTGCTCGCCAACATGGAGTTCGACTGGCTCGACGCGTCGGCATTGTTCGTCTTGTGGGGCGTGCAGTTCTTCGTGCCGCACTTGCGCGAGGAAGTGTCGCTCGCCTACGCGCTCTGGATCACCGTGCTCGTGATCGGGTTCCTGGTGAAGGGGAAGGCCCTGCTCGCCCCGAAGTACTTCTGGGAGACGCTGCGAAAAACGACCGGCCGGTAACCGCTTAACGCGGCCCGGCCGATCGGGTGCTGAAGGAACGAAGAGGATTATTGAAGCCCGAAAGTAATGACTGGTCCCTCACCGTAGCGTCTGCCTTCCCCCGGAGGGGCATGACATTGGTCACAGTATCTGGGTCCACAGTCGAGCTGTTGGCTCAATAATTAGACTCTCCGTTCCCACGGGGTACGTTACTGCGCCGCCGGGGATCGTCAAGGAGACCAACCAACCGAATGAACCTCACACTGGTCGTCGCTGTCGCGATGCTGTTGGCGTGGGTCCTGCTCGTGTTCGTCGTGCAGCTGCCGAGCGGCGCGGTGCATCTCTGGTACGCGGGCGCCGTGGTCCTGTTCGCCCGCCGGGTGCTGGTCGGGGCGCCGAAGTTCTTGTCCTGATTGTGGCTGGCGCCGGCCGCACGCGGCGCGTACCTTGGGATCGATGCCGACGGTGACACGCTGGGACCCGCACCGGGGACCCTTACAGCTCTCGACGCTGCGCCGGCAGCTCGAGAGTGAAGGAATGGTGACCGCCTGGTGGTCGGACGTGCCGGGGGCCGAGGTGGCGGAGCACGCCCACCCGTTCCCCGAATCCCGGTGGATCCTCTCCGGGTTCCTGCGCGTGCGCGTCGGGAGTGAAACGGTCGAGCTCGGCCCCGGGGACCGGCTCGACGTGCCCGCCGGCACGGCACACTCCTCCGAAGTCATCGGCCTGTCGCCGGCCGTGTACGTCACCGGCACGACGGACCGCTCCGCCGCACCCACGTTCAGCCTCCACTAGCGCGACGACGCCCGTCGCCGCGCCGTCTCACAACGTCGACTTGTTCAATAGCCGGTTCGGCGTCCCGCCCGGGTTGCCGCTGATCACGTTCCCCATCGCGTTGTTGATGATCCACGTGGAGAACGACGTCTTCGCGTCCGTCTTGGTGGGATGCCGCGGTCGTGAACGCCCACCCCGGTCGCGCTCGCCGGCGACGTGTTGCACGCGTCGGCGTTGTCGTTCCCCACCGCCACCGCCACGAACACCCCGGCGTTCCACAGGTTCGTGGTCGCGGTATTGAGGGCCGTGGACACCCCGCCGCCGAGCGACATGTTGGCGACCGCGCGTTTCACATGGTTCTGGCGCACCCAGTCGATGCCCGCAATGATCTGCGACGTGAGGCCCAGACCGGCGCAGCTGAGCACCCGGACGCCGTGCAGCTGAGGGTGTGGCGCGCGAGCTACGCGAACGCCAGGGACCGGCCGGGACCGGCCGGTGGTGCTAGCGGAAGACGACGAGCGTCACAATGCCCCAGGCCAGCGTCACCAGGGTGACCGGCACGGTGGCGATCACGGTCGGCGCCTTGCTGGTCGCGATCGCCCAACGCGATCCCGCCTACGCGATCGAGCGCGTGGACTGGGATCATATCTCCCAGTTCGAGAACAGCACGCCCGGCCCGGCGTGCCGCTCGGGATAGCCCTCCCAGGTCATCCGCAGGTCGGTCCAGCGCACGCGGTAGCCCCGGGCGACGAGGCGGCGGAACGCCCCCTCGTAGCGGGTCTGGCACCGCACGGCGACGCGGCGGATTCCGGCGCGCGCGGCGGCCGCCTCGGTGGCGGCGATCGCCGCGTCGAACGCCGCTTCGTGCCGTGCGGCAAGCTTCAGGATTCGGACCTCGTCGCGCGGCCGCCCTTCCGCGAGCGACGCGGAGTGCCACAGCACCGCCGCGTCGCATCCCGCCCGGCCCTCGACCAGGGTCGTGTCCCCCAGGCCCAACTCGGCCGTCAGCAGGATCTCGCGCGAGAAGTCGTAGCCGGGGGCGAGCGCGTGGACCAGGGCGCGCACGGACTCGAGCGCCTGGCCCCTCCCGGCGCCAGCCGCCTGGGACAATAGCGCCGGCGTCGGACGGCCGCGGGTCGTGATGTCGTTGGTCATCGTCACGGTGAGGTGCCCGGGGGCGAGACCCAGCCGGGAGTAGAACCCGATGTTCTCCACGGTCCGCGGCATCGTCTCGAGGCCGAGCGTCACGACGCCCTGCTCGATCAGCCAGTCGGCGGCGGTGCGCACCACCGTCTTGCCGACGCCGGCCCCCTGGCGGTCGGGGCGCACCGCGAGGGGACCCATCCAGCCCTCGGCACCGGAGCGGTGCGCCACGTTGAAGGCCGCCACCCGGTCGTTCTCGTCGCGCCACACCATGGCGCCCTCCCCTGCGTCGAGCAGGGCGTAGCGCCAGACCTGGGGATTCAGGTGCGGCACCCGTACCCCCACCAGCCCGTCGCGGCGGTAGCGATCGGTGAACGCATCGGCGAAGACCTTGTTCAGCGCGTCGATATCCCGCTCCGCGGCGCGCGTCGGCCCGTAGATCTGCCGCTCAGGCAGCCACGCCCGCATCCCCTCTCCCTTCCGCCCCCGCGCCCAGGGTGGCCGTCTCGTCCCGCACCACGCTCGTGCCCGCGGCGGCATCGTATTCGCACCGGATCACCCGATCGAGTCCGTCCCGCACCTGCTCAATGTGCGTGATGAGCACGACCTGCGGGAAGCGGTCGGCCAGCCGGCGGAGCAGGCCGAGCACGTGGACCCGCCGCGTTTCGTCGAGCGAGCCGAAGATCTCGTCCAGCACCAGCAGCGACAGCGGCTGCCCCGCCCGCTCCGCGATCATCTGCGAGATGGCGAGCCGCAGGACTAGGGCAGCCAGATCCTCCTCTCCGCCCGAGATGACGGGTTTCGGGACGCCGCCGTCGAGGATGGTGACCGTGTAGTCCTCGGTGAGGTCCACCTCGTCGTAGCGGCCGTCGGTGAGGTCCGCGAGGAAGGTGGACGCGAGCTCGCCGATCTCGGGGCGCATCGCCGCATTGAGCTCGGCGCGCAGCTCACCGAACGCTTTGTCCAGCTCGTTGTGGATCCGCAGCCGGGCTTTGAGCGCCGCGATCTGCCGTTCCCGCGCCTCCCGCTCGCGGGCCCGCTCCTCCTCCCGCCGGATATCCTCTTCGGCGCGGGTCATAGCGCCCCGGGTCTCCACGACGGCCAGCTCCGCGGCGCGCAGCGAACCGAGCGCCCGGTCATGCCGGTCCTTGGCCGCGCGGAACCGCTCTTCGGAGAACCCCTCCTCCCGGACGGCATCGGCCAGGGCCTGCGCGCGCCGCTCGGCCTCCGTCAGGGACTGCTCCGCCAGTTCCGCGTCGCGGACCAGGCCCTCGGCCCGCTGGGCGCGGTCCGCGAGCGCCGCGGCACCCAGCGCCACCGGCTCGAGCCGGGTCAGCTCCGCCCGCACCTCGCCGTGGCGCGCGGCGTCGTAGCCGGACGGCCGGGCCACGAGCTGGCGTTCGATCTCCTGCGCCCGGCGGTGCAGCGGCTCCAGCTCGGCCCCGGTGCGCGCCCGCTCTGCCGCTTGCGCCCGCAACGTCCCGGCCCGTTCCCCCGCCCGCGCGCGTTCCTCGAGGACGCCGTCCCGTGCGCGCTCCGCCGCCGGCAGCCTCGCAGGTGGCTCCGCCAGCTCCTCCACCCGCTGCCGGAAGAAGTTGCCGTTGATCGTGATGTCCTCGAGCTGGCGGTCGAGGATCGCCCGCACGGCTTCGTACTCGCTGCCCAGCGGCCGTTTGCAGGTCGGGCACGTGCCTTGGGGGCCCAGTCGCTCGATCAAGTCTTTCTGCTCCCGCACCTCCTTGAACTGCTCCCGCAGGGCGAGGCGCTTGGTCTCGGCATCCTGCCGGTCGCGCACCCAGGTGGTGCGCTCTTCTTCGACCGCGCGCTCGGCCGCCTGAAGCCGCTCGTCGATGGCCACGAGCTCGCGCTCGACCTCCGCGCGCGCGTCGCCCGCGGAGGCCAGCTCGGCCAACCGCCGCTCGAGGCGTGCGATCGTCCGGGCGACCTCCTGGCGTTGGGCCTCCTCGGTCCGGCGCGCCGCGTCCTCGCGCTGCAGCTGCTCCAGGCGCGCCAGCTCCTCTTTGAGCCGCGTGATCGGCGCGAGCTCGGATTCGAGCTGCTTCAGCTGTTCCCGTGCCTGGAGTGCTTCGGCCAGCTCCCGGTCCAGCCGCTGGAACTCGCCGCGGGCCACGACGACGGCTTGGTCCGCCATCCGCCGCTCCCCATCGAGGGACAGGGTGCGGTCGCGCCGCTCTTCCCACTCTTTCCACCGCGGCTCCTCGCGCTCGAGGGCCTTCCGCGCCGTCGCGCGCGCGCTGTCGGCGGTCCGGGACGCCCCCCGCGCCGCCGCCAGCCGCTCCTCCGCCGCGCGCCGGTCCGACTCGAGCACGGCCCGCTCCGGCAGCCCCGCCTCGAGTCCCTTCAGCTCCGCGGCCAAGGTGTTGCGCCGCTCGCGCACGCGCTCCTGCGCCAGCCGCAGCCGCTCGTATCCCAGGACCCGCGACAGGAACGCGGCCCGCTCGGTCTTGCCGAGCGCGGCCATCACGGCCAGCTCCTTTTGCCCGGTGAAGTACGTATTGAAGAACTCGTCGTGCGTCATGCCGAGCGCGCGCTCGAGCTTGTCCGTCACCGCCTTCAGGGAGTTCGCCACGAGCTGGCCATCCTGGAACAGCTCGGCCGTGTGCAGGCCGCGCTGGACCCGGTACGCGTGCCGGCCGAGCTGGAACTCGAGCTCCACCTCGACGGCGGCGCGGCCCCGGGCTCCCAGCCGGCGGATCGAATCCTTGTCACCGCGCGCGGCCTGCGCGCCGTAGATCGCCCAGGCGATCGCTTCGAGGATCGTCGTCTTGCCCGAGCCGTTCGGACCGACGATCCCGGTGATGCCCTTCCCGAACTCGATCTCGGTATCAGCGTGTTGCCGGAAATTCACGAGGTGGAGGCGCTGCAGCTCCATCAGCGCTCCTCCGGTCGCCCGGCCTGCTCGACGTACTCCACGCCGAGCCGCACGAATTCGTCCCGGGAGAGGTCGGCGTCGAGCGGTCGCCGCGTGAGAAAGTCCCGCACCGTGTCGGGCAGCGTCTGGCGGCGCCCGTGGGCGCCGAGCAGCTCCGTGCGTTCGGCCTCGGGGCGCCGCAGATCGAGGTGAAAGTTCAGGGCCCGGGCCTTCCAATTTCGGATCGTAGCGTGGTCCAGATCCCGGCCGGTGGCCCGGGACACGTCCCAGGCCACCAAACGGACCACCTGGTCGTCGATCGGGGGCTTCGCGCCCGCCACGCGTTGGGCGATCAGCTCGTCGATCTGCTTCGCGGTCAATCCCCGCCCTTGGAGCGACGGCAGCTCGACGTGACGGCGGACGGGGGCGATCGATCGAAACGCGACTCGCGCCCCCGGCAGATCCACCAGCAGGTAGCCCTTGCCGGGTCGGAGCTGCTCGGCCTCGTCCTCCATCTGGCCCCAAGGGTTAGGGCTCAAGTACTCCAGGCTGCCGGCGTACCAGACGTTCGGCTCCACCGCGTGGGCCACGTGATAGTGGCCCAGCGCGACATAGTCCCATTGCGCGGGGGCGAGCAGCTCGCGGCTGAGCAGCGCGCCGCCGTACTCCATGGTGCCCCGCGCTTCCCCGAGATCGGCGAACTGCCCGTGGGTCACGAGCACGTTGAGGGCCGCGCCTCGCTCGGCCCGCAGCGCGGGCCGGTCGGCCCGCGCGAGGGCCTGGTGGGGGACGGCGAGGACGGCGCAATCGAGCTTGGGGAAGGCGAGGCGGCGCGCCTCGTCCACCACCACCTCCACGCCGAGCGCCTGGTACAGCTTGAGAATCGTGCCGGTTTCGGACGAGCGCGGCGTGTCGTGATTCCCCGCGATCATGACGATCGGCGCCTCGGGGAGCCCCACCCGCACCCGCTGGAGCTGCTGAAACAGGAACAGGATGGCGGGGTTCGTGGGTCGGACCGAATGGAAGATGTCCCCAGCCAGGACGATGAGGTCCGGCCGCTCGTCCAGCAGGCCGTCCACGGCGCGGCGGAACGCCTCGGCGATATCCGCCTCCCGCTGGTTCCCCCCCCGGGGCGTCTGCCGGTCAAACTGGCGGAAGCCGAGGTGGAGGTCGGCGAGGTGGGCGAGCTTCACCCGCTCACAAGCCTCCGCCGAGCCGGATCGTGACCTGCTGGTCCATACTCATCGCCATCTCCTGCGACCCCAGCACCCCGCCGCTCAACCGAAAGCGCATGGTCCCGCGCATGGTGCCCCGCACCACCGCCCCCCGGCCGACCGAGAACACCTGTTCGCCCGCCATGGAGCCCGAGACTCGCATCGTGATCCGCTGCCCCTGGAAGATCAGGGGGATGGGATCCTCGGGGAGCTTCGTGTCGATGCTGAGGCGCACCGTCGTGTCCGCATCCGCGACCTGGATCTCCTGGAGCGTGATGGTGGTGGTGGCCGCGATCGGGCCGCTGGTTCCCGGGATCTCGCTCACCGGCAGCTCGATGCGGTCGCTCCAGGTGTCTCCCCGACCCACGGGCCCCGCGGGCAACGGGAACGACATGCCCCGAGCGGCGTTGCCGATCTGCTGCGTCATCGGCGCGTTCATGCCCGGCGGGGGGTCGAAGTCGGCCCTGACGACCCGCATCCGGTCGTCATACACGAACTGGCCCGTCATGCCGCGCAGCCGGCGCAACTGGGCGTCCATCATCCCGGCCGGCCCGGAGGGCGATTCCATCGAGGTGGAATCGAAGGTCACCGTGACGCCGACGCCGCCTTCCGTCGGCCCCGTGACCGCCTGGGTGAGGAAGATCCGCATCGTAATCTTCTGCTCACCCATCCCCGCCACCGGTCCGCTCTCGCCTTTGATGGTGATCTGCTGCTCCAGCTCGTAGGGGTAGGCGGCCCCGGCGGGCGGATGAAACCGCAGGGTGATCCGGTCGGGCGCTCCACTCCGCCCGCCCGCCCCGCCGCAGCCCAGGAGGGTGCCGGCGATGAAGGCGGCGGCGCGGGTGGACGGTGGCGTCCGGGTCAATAGGGCTCCTCGGTGATCGGATCGAGCGGCGCGACGGTCCGGCGCTCGCTTCCTCGAGGCGCGTCGGCCGCCACCCGGCTTCCCAACGCGCGGCGAAAATGGACGACGACATCCTCCGGGCGCGCCCGGCGCGTGGCGGCGAGGGCTCGGCGCACGTCCTCCGGCTCGCGATCGGCGATCAGGTCCTTCACCTGATTCGGCCGAACACGGCGGTCGAGGCGCACCAGCTGGCGCACCACCGCGTCCTCGAACGGCAGGTCGGCGGCCGGCGGATACCGCTCGACCCCGTCGCGCCCGCGCAGCACGGCCGGCCGCGGGAACCGCACGAAGATCGGCTGCGTGAAGTGCGGATGCCGCACCATCAGCTCGCCGATCGGCAGCGTCGCCAGCTTGATCTTCGTGGCGGGCGAGAGCACCTGGTAGCCCGGCGTCGCCAGCTCGTCCATGTCCATGCGGCCGAACACCTGGGTCCCCGCGTTCCCCACCACGCGGCGGTGCACCTGCGAGCGGAACTGCTCGGCCCCGAACAGCACCAGCCCGAGGTAGCGGCCCCGCTCGGAGATGTCGAGCAGCATCTTCCGGACGTAGGTCTCCGGCCCGTCGGCCGGCGCGTACTTGTTCAGCTCGTCCACGAAGACCACGACCGCGCGCACACCCAGGTCCCCCCGCTCGAGATGCTCCCGCAGCTTCGAGACGATCCGTGCGAACACCAGATCCTGCCCCAGCGGGTCCACGTTGGCGACGTCCACCACGTACACCGTTCGGTCCTCGAAGGCACGCCACGGCAGATCGTTGGACGGACCGTCGTCCGTGACGAGCCCCTTGCACCGGGTCGAAATATTGGACAGGCGGTTGCGCACCTTGCGGATCGTGGCGATGTGATGGGTGCGCCACATGTCGCTCCGGCCGGCCGACTCGAGCCCGTCGAAGATGGACCGGAACAGCCGGTCCAGGTCCGCGAACGTCTGCACCCGGTGCTCCCGCCCGAACCCGTCGTCGAACGACCGGTTGAGCACCCGGTCGGTCAGAAAGTCGATGAACGCGTCCGCCTTGGCGTCGATGTCGTCGCGGTTGAGGAGCACTTCCGCGAAATCGAGCACTTCCTGCAACCCCCACACCAGGGGCTCGACGGCGCCGACCAGATCCGGATGCGTGCGGAGGCTGTTCAGATTCACCCCGTCGGCCTTGAACGGCGCGTAGTAGCGCACACGGTCGAACGGCTGCGGCGCGAGGCCGAGCCGCGCGTAGCGGCGCCGGTCCTGGTCGTCGAGCGCGCCCGGCTGATCGAGGAAGCAAAGGTCCGGGCCTTTCACGTTGAAGCAGACCGCCGCGACCGCGCCCCGGTGCCGCGGAAAGTGCTGGAAGATCGACGCCAGCAGGAATTCGACGGCGCTCGTCTTGGTGGCGAGCCCCGACACGCCAGAGATGTTGAGGTGCGCCGCCTCGGGGCCGAGCAGGAAGTCGGCGTCCAGATAGACGGGCGCCTCGAGCCCGCCCGAGGTGTAAAGCCCGACCGGGATCGCCGTGGGAGCGGCCGACGTCAGGTAGGCGTCCATGCGCAGCGCCTGCGCCACGTCGGCATCGGTCGCCATGAGCACGCGGCCGAGCGGCACGGGCTGCAGCGGCTCCTCGGGCTCCTGGCGCAGCACGGCCGCCGTCCACAGCCGGATCTCCTGACGCACCGTCGGGCTCTCGGCCGCGCGCACCGGATCGCCTTCCGCGCCCACCACATCGTGCAGCGGGGTCTGGAGGTCCGAGTACGCGAACCCATCGGTGACGACTCCGTAGACGACGCGGCCCCCCTCCTTCCCTCCCCCCTGCCCCCCGCTCTCCGTCCCCTCGACCTTGACGATCGCCCCGATCCCGATGCTCGTCTCGGTGGCCGTCCAAAAGTGGAACTGGTGCGGCGTCGCGGGCTTGAGCTCCGTGGCGACGACCCGACCGATCGGAGGGCGAGCCGGTCGGTCGATCACGAGGCGGTCAGGGGGAGTCGGAACCCGGACGCCGGGAGCAGGTCCCGCGGGGCCCGGGCCCTCAAGTAGGTCTCCACATCATGTATAGGATACACCAGCCGATCCCACCGCGCGTCGGGCGTCGCGAGCGGAGCGCGTTCGGCATAGAGCCACGCGCTCGTCGCCGACGCCGCGGCGACGGTCTCCGGATGCGGGCGCGCCTCCACACGCAGCAGGCCGTACAGCAAATCGTTCCCCTCCCAGGGCCAGAGCCGGAGGTACCAGGAGTGCACCTCGTGCCGGGCCCGTCCGCGGGGACGGAACACGCTGGTGCGATGAGCGTCGGGCACGGTGAGCGCCCGCTCGAGCTCCGCCCCAGTAAAGTACTGGGCGGCGTGGCTCTTGACGACGCCGAGCACCCGCGGGTGGGCAGCCAACCGGGCCGACTCGGAGAGGACGCCGTCCAGCACGAGCCACGCTGCCGGGTCCAGCGCCGCGGCCCAGCGTTCTCCCAGGTCTTTCTCGAGCGCCACGCGGGCGTTCTCGACGGCCCGGCGGGCGGCCTCGAGCGCGCGCGCGGGCTGCGTCGCGTCTTCTTCGGCGAGATCCACGATCTCGACCCCGCTGCGCTCCAGCGCCAGCCGCACGGGAGCGGACAGGGCGGCGACGCGGGTGATGGCGAGGTCGCGGGCCCGCTCGAGGCCGGTTCGGAGCCGGCGGTCGGCGCCCCGGCGGCGCACGGCGGCCGCCACCCAGGCCCGCACGATCGGCGTCACCCCCTCGTAGGCGACGACCCGCCATTGCTGGATGCCGTCCAGGAACGACAGGGCCGTCGGCCGTGACTCCCGGCTCTCCTCGATGGCGTGCACTCGCAGGTCGGCCTCTTCCACCGCCTCGGCGCCCGCCACTTCCTCGAGGTCGCCGCGACCGGCGCTCGCCTCCGGCCGGTAGGAGGCCGGCACGGCGCCCGCGGCCCGTACGGCGTCCACCCACGCGCTCATTCCTGGACCTTCACCCCGACCACCAGGCCGTCGCGCACGGGCACGATCGTCGCGAGGACCCGCGGGTCGGTCGCGGCGAGGCGGTTGAACGCGCGCACCCCCTCGGTCGCCGACGAGTGGTTGCTCTCATCAACGACGGTACCGTGGAAAAACGCGTTGTCGCACAGGAGCAGCCCGCCCCGGCGCAGGAGCTTCACACTCCACTCGAAGTACTGCGCGAGCGGCTCCTTGTCCGCGTCGACGAAGACGGCGTCGAAACCGGGCGACAGCGTGGGCAGGACCTCGAGGGCCGCCCCCTCGATCACCCGGGCGCGCCGCTCGAGTCCCGCTTCGGCGAACGCCCGGCGCGCCACGGCGGCATGCCGGGGGTCTCGCTCGATGGTGGTGAGCCGGCCGATCAGAGGCAGCGCGCGCGCCAGCCAGACACCGGAGTACCCGCCCAGCGAGCCGATCTCGAGCACGCTGGTCGCCTCGATGGCACGCAGCAGCACCAACAGCAGCTTCCCCTCGTCGGGGGAGATGTGAATGGCGGGGAGGTTCGCCTCGGCGTGACGCGCGCGGATCGCGGCGAGAACGGGATCTTCAGCGGCGAACAGCTCGCTGACGTAGCGCGCGAGCCGCTCGTCCACTAGCCGCCACCGCTCACGCGGTCGCCTCGACGTTCGGGAAGGGTGGGACCTCGAGCAGCCACAGGCCCGCCAGTCGGGCCTGCTTGTCGACTTCGACCAGGAGATGGTCGGCCACGCGCACCGCCGTGCTGGTGCGCTTGCCGCCGACGCGGATGTGGAACACCGACTCGGACGCGTTCTTTTCCACGGTCAGGGACGTGTCCACCTCGACCGCCGCGACGCCCGGTTGGGACAGCCGGCTCGGGAAAACGACGCGCGCCTCCCGGTCGGGCGCGGGCGCGGTCAGCGTGCCCACGGTCCGGACGTCGTCGGGCCAGGTGACCACGTCCACCCCGCGCAAGCAGCCGCCGGCGACGTCCAGGACCACGAATGAGCCGTCCGCGCCCTCGAGGTCGACCGTGCCGTTCATCCCGGTCCCCTTGGCGACGCCTTTGCAGGCGACGGACAGGATGTCGGTCTCCGGATCCCAATGGTAGCTCACCTTCGGGAGTTTCCCGTTGAGCGGCTCGATGCGGGCTTCGAAGCGACTGGGCAAGGACGCCTTCCAGCAATAGCGTGGGGGGGATAATATAGGCCGCGAACCGCAGAGGAGCTAGGCGATGGAACGGCGGGAGTTTCTGACGGTGGCAGGGGCCATGGCGGCCTCCACAACGGGAACGCGGAGCTTGCCGTTGGAGGGCTCGTTCCGCGTTCCGCGTTCCGACTTCCGCGTTGGGCCCTCCCAAACCCCCCAGCTCGACGCGGCTGTCTTCGCGCGCCGGCTGCAGCGGGCCCGCCAGGAGCTCGCGGCCCGCCGGCTCGACCTGCTGATCGCCACCCCGAGCACCAACTACCACTACCTGACCGGGTACGGACCAGGCCGCAGCGAGCGCCTGATCGCTCTGGTGCTGCCCGCGGCGGGCGAGCCCGTGCTCGTGTGCCCGGCCTTCGAGGTGGAGCGGATCCGCCGCAACAGCCGGATCCAGAGCATCCGCGGGTGGGAGGAGCACGAGAGCCCATACGCCCTGGTGCGAGAGGTGGTGCGCGGTTTCAAGCCCGGGGGAACCGCCGCGCTCGAGCCCACGACGGAGTACCACACGGTGCTCCAGCTGAGCGAAGTGCTGGCCGGATGGCGATTGGTGGATGGGACTCCGGTCACCGAGCGGCTGCGCATCATCAAGAGCCCTGAAGAGCTCGCGCTCATCCGGCGCGCGGTGGAGATTACCGAGGCGGCGATCGCGGCCACGTTCGCCCAGCTGACGCCCGGGCAGACCGAGCGGGACGTGTCGCAGGCGCTCTCGGCGGAAATGCAGCGCCGGGGCGCGCCCGGCGGCGGGTTGGTGCAGTTCGGCCCTTCGAGCGCCCTGCCCCACGGGGGCCCCGGTGGGCCGAAGCTCGAGCGCGAGATGGTCGTCCTGATCGACTGCGGCTGCCGGGTGGGGGGCTACACCTCCGACATCACCCGCACCATCTGGTACGGCACCGCGCCCTCGGCCGAGTTCGTGACGGTCTTCAACCTGGTGCACGACGCGCAGACCGCCGCGCTCCGGCTGGGCCGGCCGCGGGAAACGCAGTGCCAGGAGCTGGACCGCGCGGCGCGGAAAGTCATCGCCGACGCCGGGTACGGCCGCTATTTCACGCACCGCCTTGGCCATGGGATGGGGATGGACGGCCACGAAGTGCCCTACCTGGTGGAAGGCAACGAGCTCCGGCTCGAGCCCGGGATGGTGTTCAGCAATGAGCCGGGGATCTATCAGCTCGACAAATTCGGCGTGCGGATCGAGGACGATTGCGTCATGACGGAGCACGGGATCGAGGTCCTCTCGACCCGGCCTCCCAAACTGTAGTCCCGAGCGCGTCCCGATCAGTCTCCCAGCTTCTCGGCAAACCCGATAATCCGATCGAGCGCGCGCGTGATGTCCTCCGGCGCCGCGGCGTAGGACAACCGCACCCAGCGATCGTCCCCGAAGGCCGCGCCCGGCACGAGCGCTACGCCGCTCTCGGTCACGAGCCGGGTGCAGAACGTCGTTGCCGAGATTCCTCCGAACGAATCGACGCGGAAAAAGAAGTAGAAGGCGCCCAGGGGGTCCACGAATTCGACGCCCGGCAGGTCGCGCCGGAACCGCTCGACGACGAGGTCGCGCCGGCGGCGGAACTCGGCTACCATGCGGGCGACGTCCAGCTCGACGCGCTCGTCGCCCAAGGCCGCCGCCGCGGCATATTGCGCCGCGTGGTTCGCACCGGTGGTCGTGTGCGACTGGAGCGCCGCCATCGCCCGGGCGATCGGCGCCGGCGCGAGCGCGAATCCGATCCGCCATCCCGTCATCGCATACGCTTTGCTCACGCCGTACACGAGCACGACCCGTTCGAGCAGCTCGTCGGGGAGATCCAGAAAGGAGGGCGCGGGGCCGGGCCCGTAGTGGATCCGGCGGTAAATCTCGTCGGCGATTACCCACACCTTGCGATCCCGCGCCCACTGCGCGAGGGCACGGAGCTCCGCGTGCGTGTAGACCGCCCCGGTCGGATTGCAGGGGGAGCACAGCATGAGCCCCTGGGCGCCGGGCAGCATGCGATCCAGGTCCCGCACGCCGAGCTTGAGGCTCCACTCGGCCGCCCCGGCGAGCAGCACGGGGCGGGCCCGGGCGAGGTGCACGATCTGCGGGTAGGAGACCCAGGCGGGCGCCGGAATGGCCACCACGTCGCCCGGACCGAACAGGGTGAAGCACGCGTTGAAGAGGGCTTGCTTCGAGCCGCTCGACACAACGAGGTTGTCGGCATTGACGGGTCGCCCGCCGGAGAGCAACGAGAGATGTTTCGCCGCCGCGGCCCGCAGCTCGAGAATTCCCTCGTTGGCGGGATAATGCGTCTTCCCCTCCTTGAGGGCGCGGATCCCCGCTTCGGACGGGATGCCGGGGGTGGGGAAGTCGGGCTCGCCGGCGCCCAGATCGATCACGTCCTCGCCCGCCGCCTTACGGCGCTTCGCCTCCTGCGAGATAGCGACGGTCGCCGAGGTTTCGAGATGCTGCAGATTCGGCGAGAGGGGGGAACCCTCGCTCATGGGCCGATGGCTCCGTAGCGTTTGAGAATCGCGACCGTCGAATCGAGCGGCAACGCCGCCGCGGTGCCACGATAGCCCCGCACCGTCTCGGCGCGCAACAGAGAATTGTAAATCGCTTCCTCCGTCGCCTCGATGGCGGCCTGAAACAGGGGACTCATCGCCTCGTTCGTGATCACCGCGACCGTATCGGTCAGGCGGTCAGGCGGACGGGCGGACGAATTCGTCGACCGCCGGTCCGCCTGTCCGCCCGACCGCCTGGTCGAAAACGCGATCACGTAATCCCCGCTGCCATTCGTCAGGCTGCTGCCGGTGCGGGCGAGCCCCGCGAGCGCCCGGCGCCCCAGCCGGACCAGCTGCCGATGGTCGAGTGGGGCATCCGTGGCGAGCACGATGATGATACTCCCGTCCGCCCCGTCCCCCCCCTCCCCGCCGCGTCCCGCGTCCCGCAGGTAATAGCGGCCCAGCTCCTTACCCACCGGCGCCCCGTTGATCGTGAGCACACCGCCGAAATTCGACTGCACGAGAACTCCGAGCGTCCAGCCACCCAGCAGCGCGGGCAAGACCCGGCTCGCCGTTCCGATTCCGCCCTTCCAACCGAAGGCCACGGTCCCTCTGCCGGCACCCACCGCCCCTTCTTCCACCTTTCCGGCCGTGGCGCGGCGGATTGCGCCCACCACGTCCGCCTCGGTGACCGCCCGGACCCGGATGTCGTTCAAGGATCCGTCGTTCGTTTCGGCGACCAGCGGATTGGCCGAGCGCATGTCTTCGTTGCCGGGAAGGCCGAGCAAGTAGGTGAGCACCGCGTCGGCGGCGCGCGGCACGCACAGCGTGCACGTGAGCACGATCGGAGATTCGAGCTCACCCAATTCGTTGACCTGGGTCGAGCCCATGAGCTTGCCGAACGCGTTCCCGACCACGACCGCCGCCGGCACCTTCTCCCGAAAGACATTCCCGCCATGGGGGAGGATGGCGGTGATACCTGTATTGATCGAGTCGCCGCGAACCACGGTCGTGTGCCCGACGCGCACGCCGGCCACATCGGTGATCGCGTCGAGCGGCCCCGGCGGCAGCACCCCAACGGTCAGGCCTAGCTCCCGGGCGCGCGGGCGTTGCTGGGAAGTCCCCTGGCTGCCGACGCTGAGGAGGATCAGAACGCCGAGTTCAGCGCACCCCATGGCTCGCTCCCCGTTGCATTCAAGTCCCCCGGAAGCTAGCATTGGCGCCCAAGCTCCGCCCTTTGACAACCGAGGTTCGTGTGACGGAACTGGATGCAGCCCGGGCCGCGCTGGAGCGCGGCCGGCACGTCGTGTTGGTGACCCCGCCGGCGCCGGAGCAGGCGGGCGATGTGTGGAAGATCCTGGATGGGCCGCCCTCGGAGGAGCTCCTCGGCGGCAGGCCAGGTCAACCCGAGGCCGTGATCGTGTGCGCCGACCCGTCTTCGGCCACCGACTGGGTCGCCGTCGCGCCGACGGCCTGGAGCCTCCATCCCGTCACCGGCCTCGACCGCACCGTGCGGCAGCTCGCGCTACGCGCCCCGGGGGTGCTGGCCGGGGCCGCCAAGGATCTCGCCGCCCTCGTCGCCCGTTCCGCGCTCAAGCTCGACACGGTCCCGACGATCATCGTCGCCTGGCCCGAGACCCTCATTGCCGGGGAGCACAGCACCACCCTCGACACGCTGCTCGGGGAGGCGCGCGCCGCCCGGCGCATCGTCCTCACGTGGAATCCGGCCCTGCTGGAGGACTTCCTCGAGCGGCACGCCTACCGCGCGCCCGTGATCGGCACACTCCCGATCGGCGAGGACGGCGGCCCGCTTCCGCCGCTTGGTCCCGCCCGCTACGCGCTCGTTTCCGTGGAGCGGCGCCTCGCCGCCATCCGAGACGTCCTCGACGCCCTCGATCCGGTCCGCGCGCTCGTGTGGACGCCCGACGAGGCGCATGCCGCGAGGCTACGCGCCGTGCTCGGAAGCCGTGACTCGGTGATGATAGGAGTGGAGACTTCCGGAGACCGCCTGGACCTCGTGATCTGCGCCCGGCTGCCGAGCCGGGAGCAGTTCATGGCGTTGTCGAAGCGGGCAGCGGCGGTCGTGCTCGCCACTGCCGCCCAGCTGCCGTACCTCCGTTCGCTCGCCCACCCGCTCACGGCGTTGCGGCTGCCGTCGGCCGCGGACCGGGCCCGCGACCGGGCCGAAACGCTGCGCCGGCAAGTGTCCGATCTGCTCGACCGGGGCGCCGCCGTGGATGGGGAGCTCGCTCTGCTCGCCCCGCTGTTCGAGCGATTCGACCCCGCCGAAGTGGCGGCGGCGCTGTTGGCGCTGCAACGGGAGTCGGGGAGCGGGAACCAGGAAGCGTCAACCCCGCGCGACGCGGCCCCGCCGCGCGTGCGGCTCTTCGTGAGCGTGGGAAAGAAGAACCGCGTGGGGCCGAAGGATCTCGTGGGCGCATTGATCAAGGAGGTCGGGCTCCTCAAGGCCGACATCGGACGGATCGAAGTGCGAGAGACGTTCAGTCTCGTGGAGATCACAGCGAGGGGAGCCGAGCAGGCCGTGGCCGGGCTCAGCGGAGCAACGATTCGGGGGCGGCGAGTGGTGGCGCGGGTGGATCGCGGGGGGGGAGGGGGAGGGGGCGGGGGAGGGGTAGAGCGGTGACGCGCGCCGGACCGCCGTGTGAGGACGGCGGCCCGGCCAAGGGCTGCGCTTCCGCTTCGCTCGTCGCGAAGGTGCGTGGTGAGCGTCAACGCAGAGTCAACTCATCCCGCACAAACGCCGACGGGCCGCCCAGCGGGGCGACCCGTAATCAGCGTGCAGCCAAACCTGATGGCTGGTAGCCTACTTCCGATTCACCGCCTGCTTCAACTGCTTGCCAGCGCGGAACGCGGGCGCAATCGACGCCTTGATCTGGATCACACTGCCGGTCTTCGGGTTCCGCCCCATGCGCGCAGCGCGCTTGCGAGCTTCGAAATTCCCGAAGCCCGTGATCTGCACCTTTGCGCCCTTCTTCAGCTCGCCGGCGATAATGCCCTTGTCGTCGAACAGGGCCTCAATCGTGCGGCTGGCGTCGGCCTTGGACATCTTCGTCCGCATGGCCAGCGCTGAGGTCAGCTCGGCTTTGTTCACTCTGGTCTCCTTGAAAGGGACAGGGGTTGAGGAAGCCCTGAGCTTCCGCCCTTTTCCCGGGGGGGCGCCCGAAAACCCTTGAAAGACCGCCATAATATGGGGGTATCCCCCAAAACTCCGCAAGATACCTGCACTTCTTGACCCTTTCCCCCCGAGAAACTACCCTTCCACCCCGTTCCACGACGCCCAGACCTGAGGTTCGCATGTTCCACGGTACTCGGCCGGGTTGGATCGAGGTCATTTCCGGGGTGATGTTCTCCGGCAAGTCCGAGGAGCTCATCCGCCGAGTCCGCCGGGCGGTCATCGCCCGGAAGAACGTGCAAGTCTTCAAGTCCCATCTAGATGCGCGCTACGCCGGCCTCTATTCCGTGACCTCGCACGACGGCTTGACCGTCGAAGCCGAGCCGGTCGACAGCTCCGAGGAGATCATGCGGAAGTGTCGGCCAGAGACCGAGGTGCTGGCCGTGGACGAGGCCCAGTTCCTGGACGAGGGGATCGTCGCCGTGGCCAATGCCCTGGCCGACCGGGGGGTCCGGGTGGTGCTCGCGGGGACCGATGTGGACTTCCGGGGGCTGCCGTTCGGCGCCATGCCCACGCTGATGTGCGTGGCCGAGCTCGTGGACAAGTTCCATGCGATCTGTGTGGTGTGCGGCGGCCCGGCCACGCGGAACCAGCGCCTGGTCAACGGCAAGCCGGCTCCCTGGCATAGCCCCACGATCATGGTCGGCGGCCGCGAGTCGTACGAAGCCCGGTGCCGACACTGCCACCGCGTACCGAGGGCGGATGAGGACCAGACGGCGCTATTGTAAACACGGAAGTGGGAACGCGGAACGCGGAACCTGCTCAGCCGCCTCGTTCCGCGTTCCGCCTTCCGCGTTCCGCATTCCATGCTGAACGTCGCCCTCACCGGTAACATCGCCGCCGGCAAGTCGAGCGTCGTCGAGCTGTTCCGGCGCTGGGGTGCGACGATCGTGGACGCCGACGAGCTGGCACGCCAGGCCCAGAGCCCCGGCGGGGAGGTGCTGGCGGCCATCGTCCGACGCTTCGGTGCCGACGTGCTGGCCGCCGACGGCACGCTCGACCGCGTGGCCCTGCGCTCGAAGGTGATGGGCGACGACGAGGCCCTCTCGGCGCTCAACACCATCGTGCATCCGGCGGTGAAGCAGCGCCGCGAAGAGCTGCACCGGGAAGCCGAGCAGCGCGGCGACGTCCTGCTGGTGAACGACATCCCGCTGCTCTTCGAAGTCTTGGACCCCGCGCACTTCGACGTCGTGGTGCTGGTGGACGCCCCCGTCGCCGTACGGCGGACGCGACTCCGCGCCATGCGGGGATTGGCGAATGAAGACGCGGACCGGATGATCGCGGCGCAGATGCCCGCCGAGCGCAAGCGCGCGCGGAGTCACCTCGTGATCGACAACGCCGGTGACAAGGCCGAGCTCGAGCGGCAGGCACGCCGCGCGTTCGAGGACCTGCGCCAGCGGGCCGCGCGGGCCGCCGTGGCGGCGACCGGCGCGACCGGCCGCTGCCTCCTGCTCGTAGCCGCCGATGCCCAGGACGAGCGCGATGCCCTGCGCGCGGTCGTGGGCCGCTACAGTGATGCCGACGTGCCCGTGCGGCGCGCGATCGCGCGCAGCGCCGCCGCCATCCGGAAAGCGTTCGCGGCCGCTCCCCCGCCCGGCGCGGCCCTCGCCACCGCCCTCGTCGCCGACGCGGCGCGCCAGGCGTGGACCCGCACCGGCCGGCCCGGCACGCTCCTGTACTTTTCCTCCGATCCCGATCCCGTGGCGGTGCGGCTCGACCTCCGCCCCTGGGGTCACGACCGGTTGCTGCTGGTGGAGCAGGGCGGCGCCGGCCTGGCGCCACGCGCCGACCTGCTCGCGCAGGACAACCCGTTGGCTTGACAGGGGTTTGCGCTGCCGGTAACCTTCCGCCCGTCTGTCACTTGGCATCCGGCGCCGACCCCGACCCCCTCATGGCCAATATCCCCCAAGATCTGCTCTATACCGAAGAGCACGAGTACGTCAAACGGACGGCCGAGGACGCGGTTGTGCAGATCGGGATCACCGACTACGCGCAGAGCGAGCTCGGCGACGTGGTCTATGTCGACCTCCCCAAGGTGGGGGCGAGCTACGGTCGGATGGACGTGTTCGGAACGATCGAAGCCGTGAAGGCCGTGTCCGAGCTGTTCCTCCCGATCGCCGGCACGGTCGTCGCCGTCAACGGCGCCCTGGAAAAGGATCCCGCGCTGGTGAACCGCGATCCGTACGGCGAGGGCTGGATGATCAAGCTGCGGGTCAAGAACCCTGCCGAATTCGACCAGCTGCTCGGCCCCGCGGAGTACGCGCAGCACATTGGAGAATGACCGCCCACCCCGACCGCTTCGTCTCCCGCCACATCGGCCCGAGGCCCGATGACGTTCGGGTGATGCTCGAAACGCTCGGCTACACATCGCTCGACACACTCGTAGAGGCCGTCGTGCCGTCGGATATCCGCCTGCGGCGGCCGTTGAACCTGCCCCCGGCGAGCACCGAGCCGGCAGCGCTGGCCGAGCTGGGCACGATGGCCGCCCAGAACCAGCTGTTCCGGTCCTACCTCGGCATGGGCTACGCGGACTGCATCACGCCGTCGGTCATTCTGCGCAACGTGCTGGAGAACCCGGGCTGGTACACGGCCTATACGCCGTACCAGGCCGAGATCGCGCAGGGGCGGCTGGAAGCGCTGCTGACTTTTCAGACGATGGTGGCGGACCTGACGGGCCTCGAGATCGCCAACGCTTCGCTGCTGGACGAGGCGACCGCCGCGGCCGAGGCGATGCATCTCAGCGAGGCCGTCGCGAGTCCGGAAGGCCGCCGGGTCTATCTGGTGGATGCGGCCTGCCACCCGCAGACGATCGCCGTGGTGCGCACCCGCGCCGAAGCCCGCGGGGTCGACATCGTCGTCGCGGAGCCGTCCCGCTTCGCCTTCGGCAGCGAGGTGATCGGCGCCCTCGTGCAGTATCCCGCGACGGACGGCGCCGTCCCGGACTTCCGGGCGCTGTGCGCCGCGGCCCACGCCGCCGGCACCCTGGTCACCGCGGCGACCGACCTGCTCGCACTGACCCTGCTCGTCCCGCCCGGGGAATGGGGCGCGGACATCGCGGTCGGCAACTCCCAGCGCTTCGGCGTGCCCTTGGGCTACGGCGGACCGCACGCCGCGTTCTTCGCCACGCGCGACCAGTACAAGCGGCACCTCCCCGGGCGGATCATCGGCGTGTCCAAAGACCGGGCCGGCCGGCCGGGATTGCGCATGGCCTTGCAGACCCGCGAGCAGCACATCCGGCGGGACAAGGCGACGAGCAACGTGTGCACGGCGCAGGTCCTGCTCGCCGTCATGGCCGGGATGTACGCCGTGTACCACGGCCCGAACGGCCTGCGAGGCATCGCCGAGCAGGTCCACGGCCTCACGACGACGCTCGCGGCGGCCCTCGAGCGCCTGGGCTACCGCGTGCGCCACGCCGCCTACTTCGACACGCTGAGTGTCGAGGTGGGCACGGCGGCCCAGCCGAGAATCCTCGACGCCGCCCGCGCCCGACGGATCAACCTCCGGGCCTTGTCCCCGACGCACATAGGGGTCGCGCTGGACGAGACCACGTCGGTGGCCGATGTCGCCGACCTGGCGACCGTGTTCGCGCTGGGCAAACCGCTCGGCACGTCGGTCGAAGCGCTCGCCGGCGGGCGCGCCATTCCTGCGACCCTGGCCCGCTCCAGCCCCTTCCTCACGCACCCGGTCTTCCAGTCGCATCACTCCGAGACCGAAATGCTGCGCTACTTGAAAAAGCTCGAGGACCGGGACCTGTCGCTCACCTCGGCGATGATCCCGCTCGGCTCCTGCACCATGAAGCTCAACGCGACCACGGAGATGATCCCCGTCACCTGGCCGGCGTTCGGTTGCCTGCACCCCTTCGCCCCCCGCGACCAGGCCAAGGGCTACGAGACGCTGTTCCGCCAGCTCGAGGACTGGCTGGCCGAGATCACCGGCTTGCCCGGCGTCTCACTCCAGCCGAACGCGGGATCGCAGGGGGAGTTCGCCGGGCTCTTGGTGATCCGCGCCTATCACCGGGCGCGCGGCCAGGGACACCGCACGACGTGCCTCATTCCCCAGTCGGCGCACGGCACGAATCCGGCGAGCGCCGTGATGGCGGGGATGCAGGTCGTCGTCGTCAAGACGGATCCCCGGGGCAACATCGACGTGGCCGATCTGCGCGCCAAGGCCGAGCAGTACCGGGATTCCCTCGGCGGCCTGATGGTCACCTATCCGTCCACGCACGGGGTGTTCGAGGCCTCGATCCGCGAGATCTGCGGGATCGTGCATCGGCACGGTGGCCAGGTGTACATGGACGGCGCCAACATGAACGCCCAGGTCGGCCTGTGCCGGCCCGGCGACATCGGCGCCGACGTGTGCCACCTGAACCTGCACAAGACCTTCTGCATCCCCCACGGCGGCGGGGGGCCGGGGATGGGCCCGATCGCGGTGGCGGAGCACCTCGCCCCGTTCCTCCCGGACCACCCGGTGGTGCCCCAGCGCGTGCCCCAGAGCGCCGGCACCGTGTCCGCCGCGCCGTGGGGCAGCCCCTCGATCCTGCCGATCTCCTGGGCGTACATCCGCATGATGGGGCGCGATGGGCTCACCGAGGCCACCAAGGTCGCGATCCTGAGCGCCAACTACGTCGCCAAACGGCTCGCGGGGCATTACCCCCTCTTGTATGCCGGCGCCAATGGGCTGGTGGCGCACGAGTGCATCATCGATGCGCGCCCGTTCAAGGCCAGCGCCGCCGTGGACGTGGAGGATATCGCCAAACGCCTCATCGATTACGGCTTCCACCCGCCCACCGTGTCGTTCCCCGTGGCGGGCACGCTGATGGTCGAGCCGACCGAGAGCGAGTCCAAGGAAGAGCTGGACCGTTTCTGCGACGCCATGATTGCCATCCGCGAGGAGGTCCGGGAGATCGAAACGGGTGAGGCGGATCGGAAGAACAATCTCCTCACGAACGCCCCCCATCCGCTGGCCGACCTCCTAGCCGACACTTGGGACCGGCCCTACTCGCGCGAGCGGGCGGGGTTCCCCTCCCCCGCCACGCGGGAGCACAAGATCTGGCCGCCGATCGGGCGCATCGACGGAGCCTACGGGGACCGGAACCTCGTGTGCGTGTGTCCGCCGGTGGAGGCGTACGTGGGGGCGGAAACCTGAGCGGCGCCCGACGGGCGGAATGACGCAATGGCGGTGGAACCTCCTGCTCGACGCGGAGCCCCACCCCGGTGCGCTCAACATGGCCATCGACGCCGCCCTGCTCGCCGAGGCCGACCGCACCGGAGCTTCGCTGCTGCGCCTGTATCGGTGGAATCCCCCCTGCCTGTCGTTGGGCCGTAACGAGCCGGCGCTCGCCCGCTATGACCGAGGAGCGATCCAGCGCCGCGGGTTGGCCGTCGTGCGGCGCCCCACTGGCGGTCGCGCGGTGTGGCACGAGCACGAGGTCACCTACGCCGTGGCCGCGCCGACTCTCCCCTTCGGCTCGCTCCGCGAGAGCTACCGCGCCATCCACCAGCGGTTGGCGCGGGCGCTCCAGGCGTTGGGCGCCCGAGTCGAGCTCGCCACGGGACGCGCCGTGCCCCTCCGCACGCCGGGGGCCTGCTTCGCACAGCCGGCCGGCGGGGAAGTGCTGGTCGGAGGGCGCAAGGTGATCGGCTCGGCGCAGGTGCGGCAGGGCGGTGCCCTGCTCCAGCACGGCTCCATCCTGCTCGCCGGGTCCCAGGAAATGGTGCAAGCCGTCAGCCGTCAGCCCTCGGGCGTGAACGGCGCCACGACGCTCTCGGCGGCGCTCGGGCGTCCCGTGCCGTTCGCAGAGGTCGTGCAGGCGATCGTCGAGACCTGGGGGAATCCCTTGACCCCATTCGCCCCCGCTCTCTCCCGTGTGGCCCCGTCTCGCTTCTCAGATCCCTCCTGGACCTGGCGCCGCTAGCCGGACCGTGGAATCTTAAGGCTCCATGCGATCGCTTCGGCCAGCCCGCCAGTCCGCGCTCCTGCTCGCTGGTTGCCTCGTCTTCGTCGCCGGGTGCGAGCGGCGCGGGGGCTGTGCAGGCCCCTATTGCGGCACCCTCGTGTTCGCCGCCACCGGCCAGCCGGACATCCTGCTGCCGCCGGTCACGGACGTCGCGGTGTCCCGAGACATTTACAGCCAGATCTTCCTGAAGCTGGCTGATCTGGGAATGTCGACGAACACGGTCGGGGACGAGGATTTCCAGCCGCTGCTGGCCCAGCGCTGGGAATGGGACGATTCGGTGACGCTGGTGTTTCACATCGACCCGCGGGCGCGCTGGCAGGATGGGCCACCCGTGACCGCGGCCGACGTGGCGTTCACCTTCGACGCCTACACCGACCCCCGGGTCAATTCGTCCGCGCGGGCGGTACTGCAGGACATCCGCGCCGTGACCGCGCGCGACTCGCTCACGGCCGTCTTCCGGTTCCGGCGCCGCCACCCGGAAATGTTCTTCGACGCCGTGTATCACATGCGCATCCTGCCGGCGCATCTGCTGCGCACCACGCCGCGCGATCAGTGGCTGACGGCGGCGTTCGGCCGGGCGCCGGTCGGCAACGGGCCGTACCGGTTTGTGGAGTGGACGCCGGGGGAGCGCGTGGAGCTCGCGGCCGACTCCACGTTCTTCCTGGGGCGGCCGCACATCCGGCGCCTGATCTGGCGCTTCACGCCGGACCTCCAGGTCGCGGTCACCCAGGTCCTCGCCGGCGAGGCGGATGCGCTGGACGTGCTCGGTCCGCCGGACAACGTCCGTCGGGCGCGGGAAGCCCCGCATCTGGCCGTGTATCCGTACCGCGGAGCGAGCTACGGCTACGTGGCCCTCAACCTCACTACGAACGGCGATACCACGCGCCCGCACCCCATTTTCGGCGAGCGGAGCGTCCGTCGCGCGCTAGTGATGGCGGTCGACCGGGCCCGGCTCCTCCGCAGCGTTTGGGGCGATCTCGCGAAGGTGCCACCGGGCCCCGTCTCCCAGATGTGGTGGATCTGGGACACCCAGACGCGGGGGCTGCCGTACGACACCGCCCAGGCGGCCCGCCTCCTCCGGTTCGCCGGCTGGCGGGACAGCGACGGCGACGGTATCCGGGACCGTGAGGGCGTGAAGCTCTCGTTCAATCTCCTCGTGCCCACCACCAGCGCCGTCCGTCGCCAGTATGCCCGCCTCCTGCAGGAGCAGTATCGCCTCGTGGGCGTCGACGTGCAGATCGAGGAGGTGGAGTCGACCGTGTTCAACCAGCGCGGGCGCGCCGGCCAGTTCGACGCGGCGCTGGCGTCCTGGAATACCGATCCGACCCCCTCTTCCAGCCTCCGGCAGACCTGGACCCGCCGGGGGTTCGGGGGCACCAACTACACCCGGTACGACAATCCGGCGTTCGAACAGCTGATCGAGCGCGCGACGACCGGCGCGATCCGTCGGGACCGGGCCCGGGCCTTCTGGCGCGCCGCGCTCGAAGTGCTCAACGATGACGCCGCGGGCATCTGGCTCTACGCGCCGGAGCACGTGGCCGCCGTCCATACCCGCGTGGCGGACGTGACGATCCGGCCGGACGAGTACTGGGCGCTGGTCCGAACCTGGCGCATCCCTCCCGAGCGGCAGATCGATCGAGACCGCGTGGAGCGCTAGGTGACGGCGTGGCTGGTGCGGCGCGTCGTCGCCGCGGTCGCCATCGTCTTCGCGGTCGTCACGCTCACGTTCGTCCTCATCCACCTCGCGCCCGGTACGCCGTTCCTCCCCGCCGCCGAGCGCCCGTTCGATCCCGCCGTGGCCGAGAGCCTTACGGTCCGCTTCGGGCTCGACCGACCTTTGCCCGTGCAGTACGCCCGGTACCTGAGCGCCGTCGCCGCCGGCAATCTCGGCGTGTCCTTCAGTCAGCGGCGGCCCGTGGCGGAGGCGCTGGCCGACGCGATCCCGAACACCTTGATCCTCGCCGCCACGGCCCTGGCCGTGGACTTCGCGCTCGGGCTCGCCCTCGGGCTCTTTCTGGCGGCGCGCGCCCGACGCCTGGCCGACGCGGCGCTCGGCAACCTCACGCTGTTCCTGCACTCGGTGCCCACCTTCTGGCTGGGCCTCCTGCTGCTGCTCGTGTTCGGGCAGTGGCTGCGGTGGTTCCCCGTGGGTGGCGTGACCGATCCCGTTCTCTACCCGGCGCTCTCCTGGCTCGGCAAGCTGGGCGACCGGCTCTGGCACCTCGCCTTGCCGGCCCTGACCCTGGGGCTCGTCGGCGCGGCCGGCACGGCCCGGTTCCAGCGGGCGGCCATGCTCGAGGTCATCGGCCAGGACTTTGTGCGCACCGCCCGCGCGAAAGGCGTCGGGGAGGCCCGCGTCCTGCTGGTCCACGCACTGCGGAACGCCCTGCTCCCGGTCATCACCCTCGTGGGCCTGGCGTTTCCCTTCCTCCTCACCGGCGCGGTGTTGATCGAGACGATCTTCGCCTGGCCGGGGATGGGCCGCCTCGCCGCGGAAGCGATCTTCCGCCGGGACTACCCGGTGGTCACCGCGGCGGCGCTGGTGGCGAGCACGATGGTGGTGACCGGGAGTCTCGTGGCCGACGTGCTGTATGCCGTCGCCGACCCGCGGATCCGGGTGCGCCAGCCGTGAACCTCGGCGCTTGGCTCGCCCTCGCCGCGGCCGCGGCGGTGGCCTACCTGGCTGTGGCCGCAGGGCGGCGGCTGGCCGCGCGGTCCGACGCCGGGCGCCGGTTTTTCCGACATCCGCCGGCGGCCACCGGCCTGGGCATCCTGGCGTTCTTCGTG
Source organism: Gemmatimonadales bacterium (assembly GCA_050732995.1). GTDB lineage: Bacteria > Gemmatimonadota > Gemmatimonadetes > Gemmatimonadales > GWC2-71-9 > JBOHSA01. The sequence continues at coordinate 31,659 of JBOHSA010000091.1, forward strand.
ACCGTCGCGCTGGCGGCGCCGCTCGTCGCGCCGTACCCGCCCTCGCTCCAGCTGGACATCGTCGGGCTGCAGAATCGCCCCCCGTCCTGGGTCCACCCGCTGGGCACCGATCTCTACAGCCGCGACCTGTGGAGCCGCCTCGTGTTCGGCGCCCGGATCTCGCTCGCCGTCGGCACGCTCGCCATGCTGGTCGCCATCACCGCCGGCGCCCTGGTCGGCGCCGCGGCCGGCTACTTTCGGCGTTGGGTGGACCTGGTGCTGATGCGGCTCGTGGACGTCGGGCTCGCGATTCCCCGGCTGTTCGTGCTGCTGATGGCGGTGGCGCTGTGGGATCGCCTCTCGCTGGTCGCGCTCGTGCTGCTGATCGGTCTCACCGGGTGGTTCGGCACGAGCCGGCTGGTGCGCGCCGAAGTGCTCCGGCTGCGGGAGCAGCCGTTCGTGGACGCGGCCCGCGCGCTCGGCGCCGGCCCCGCGCGCGTCATCTGGCGCCACATCCTGCCCAACGCGGCGGCGCCGATCATCGTCTCCGCCGCCCTGGGCATCGGCAACGTGCTGCTGCTCGAAGCCGGGCTCTCGTTTCTCGGGATCGGCGTGGCGCCGCCCCGGCCGAGCTGGGGCAACATGATCGCCGACGGAACGGCGCAGGTAGCCACCGCGCCGTGGACGACCATCTTCCCCGGCCTCGCCATCGCCCTCGTCGTCATGGCCCTCAACGCCGTGGGCGACGCCCTGCGCGACGCCCTCGACCCGCATTCCCAGACCGCATGACCGGTCCCTCTCACCCCGCTCCCCCCCCCCCCCTCCCCTCCCCCCCACGCCCTGCTCCGCGTGCGCGATCTCAAGACGTATTTCGTCAGCGCGCGGAGCGGTGGCTTGGCGCGCGCGGTGGACGGCGTGTCCTTCGATCTCCGGCCCGGTGAGACGTTGGGCCTGGTGGGCGAGTCGGGGTGCGGCAAGACCGTCACCGCCCTGTCCCTGCTGCGGTTGATCCCCGAACCCCCGGGCCACATCCGACCCGGGAGCCTGATCGAGTTCGAGGGCCGGAACCTCCTGGCCTTGAGCCCGCGGGAGCTGCGCGCGATCCGCGGCAACCGCATTGCCATGATTTTCCAGGAGCCCATGACGTCGCTCAACCCCGTGTTCACGGTGGGCGACCAGATCGCCGAGGCCGCCATCGTGCACCAGGGGCTCTCCCGCCGAGAGGCGCGCGAGCGGGCCGTGGAGATGCTGACCCTGGTGGGGATCCCCGACCCGGCCGAGCGGGCCGACCACTACCCGCACCAGCTGAGCGGGGGGATGTGCCAGCGGGTGATGATCGCGATGGCGCTGGTCTGCCACCCGCAGGTGGTGATCGCCGACGAGCCGACCACCGCGCTGGATGTGACGATCCAGGCGCAGATCCTCGAGCTGCTCGACCGGTTGCAGGCGGAGCTGGGTATGGCGGTGCTGCTGATCTCGCATGACCTCGGCGTCGTGGCCGGCACGGCCGACCGGGTAGTCGTGATGTACGCCGGCCAGGTAGTGGAGAGTGCGGACACGGCCACGCTGTTCGCGCGGCCGCTCCACCCCTATACCGAGGGTCTGCTGGCCTCGATTCCGCGCCTCGATGCTCCGCGGGCGCGGCTCCACAGCATTCCCGGTCAGGTGCCCGCGGCCACCGCCTGGCCGGCGGGCTGCCGGTTCCACCCGCGGTGCCCCTACGCCTGGGCCCGGTGCGAGCAGGAAGAGCCGCCGCTGCTCGAGGCAGGCGGCCAGCGCGCGCGCTGCTGGCTCCTCGCCGAGCCGGAGCGCCGGCGGCGAGCGAACGGTTGAGCCCGCTCGTCGAAGTCCGCGATCTGGTCAAGCACTACCCGGGCGGCCGGAGATGGCTGGGACTCGGCCGGCCACGCGGCGTCGTGCGCGCGGTGGACGAGGTGTCGTTCGACATTCCGGCGGGCCAGACCCTCGGGTTGGTGGGGGAATCGGGCTGTGGCAAATCCACTGTCGGGCGGACGATGCTTCGGCTCATCGAGCCGACGGCCGGACGGATGGTGTTCGGTGGGGTGGACGTCTTCGCCCTGGACGGCTCCCAGCTGCGCGCCCTACGGCGCCGCATGCAGATCGTGTTCCAGGATCCCTACAGCTCCCTCAATCCACGGATGACCGTGCGGCGGGCCGTGCGCGAGCCGCTGGAGATTCACGGCCTCACCGGCGGCGGTCGGGGAGCGATGGATGCGCGGGTCGCGGCGCTGCTCGACGAGGTCGGGCTCGATCCCACGGTGGCCGATCGCTACCCGCACGAGCTCTCCGGCGGCCAGCGCCAGCGAGTCGGGATCGCGCGGGCCCTGGCGCTGGAGCCGGAGTTCGTGGTGTGCGACGAACCCGTCTCCGCGCTCGACGTTTCCGTGCAGGCGCAGGTGCTGAATCTCCTGGCCGACCTGCGCGAGCGGCGCCGGCTCACGTATCTCTTCATCGCGCACGACCTCGCGGTGGTGCGGCACATCGCGGACCAGGTGGCGGTGATGTACTTCGGCCGGATCGTCGAGCGGGCGCCGGCCGCGCAGCTGTACGCGGGGCCGCGGCACCCCTACACCGCGTCGTTGCTCTCGGCCGTCCCGATCCCCGATCCGAAGGCCCGGCGCCAGCGCATCGTCCTCGCGGGGGACGTGCCGTCGCCGGCCCACCCGCCGCCCGGCTGCCCCTTCCACCCGCGCTGCCCGCATCCGAAGAAGGACGCGCGGTGCGCGACCGAGCGCCCGGCGCTGCGCGAGGTCGTTCCGGGCCAGCTCGCGGCCTGCCACTTCGCGGAGACGCCGCTGTGACTGACCCCGGGCGCAAGCCCGGGGAACGTGGTAAGGACACAGGCCCCTTCCGGACCCGGGCGCCTGACCGGGGAACCCGGGGATTCTTAGTGCACTCCGCCCATGAGCTTCCGAATCAGCCTGATCAACAAGAAGAGGATCACCGCCGCGCCGATCGTGGCCGCCGCGAGCGCTCCGAACAAGGTGGTCAGGGGGACGGTGGCGGACAATCCGGCGATCCAGCCCGCCACTTTGTTCCCCACGGCGATGGAGAGGAACCAGACGCCCATCATCATCCCCACGACCCGCACCGGCGCCAGCTTCGTGACCGCGCTGTTGCCGACCGGGCTCAGGCACAGCTCGCCCACCACCTGGAGGAAGTAGGCGCCGACCAGCCACAGGGAGCTCACCAGCACGCCGGCGTTACTCTGGGCCTTCGCCGCCGCCGGGAGAAGGAGGAGGAACGACAGCCCCACAAACAGCAGTCCGAACGTGAATTTCGCCGGCGTCGAGGGCTCGCGGGGTCCGAGTCGCACCCAGAGCCAGGCGAATACGCCCGAGAGCAGGATTACGAAGAGCGGCTGGATGGCGACGAACCAGCTGGACGGGATCGTCCAGCCGAGCACCGTCCGGTCCGCGTGCCGGTCGACGAACAGGTTGAGCGTCGAGGCCGCCTGCTCGTAGGCAGCCCAGAAGAGCGCGGCGAATACGAAGAACACGAAGACCGCGGCCATGCGTCCCCATTCGACCGGCCCGAAGCCGAGAAAGCCGCGCGCGTGGGCGGCGTCGCGCCCGCTCCCCCCCGCCCCCGCCCCACCCCCCCCTCCGGACAGCGCGGCCGCGCGCGCGCGACTGGCGACACGCTCCATCGCGGGCCGCAGGCGATCGCGGCCGGCTACGTACTGGATCAGCCCGAGCGTCATGCCGACCCCGGCGCAGGCGAAGCCCAGGTGCCAGTCCACCTTCTGCGCGAGCGCGCCGGCCAGGAGCGGCCCGATGAACGCGCCGAGGTTGATTCCCATGTAGAACAGGGAGAACCCGGCATCCCGGCGCGCGTCCTGCTCCTCGTACAGGGCCCCCACCATCGTCGTGGCGTTCGGCTTGAGGAGGCCCGTGCCGATCACGATGAGCGCGAGCCCGGTGTAAAAGAAGGGCAGCGCCCGGAACGCGAGAGTGAAGTGCCCCAACGCGATGATGATTCCGCCGTACAGCACGCTCCGGTACGCCCCGAGCAGCCGATCGGCCACGAGACCGCCGAGGATGGGGGTGAGCCACACGCTCCCGGTATATGTGCCATAGATGGAGCCGGCCCGGGGCACGTCGAACCCCAGCCCGCCCGCCGCCACAGGCGTGGTCATGTAGAGGATCAGGAACGCTCGCATCCCGTAATAGCTGAACCGCTCCCACATCTCCGTGAAGAACAGCGTGGAGAGTCCGGCGGGATGGCCGAACCACCCGGCGCGGGGGGGAGGGCTGGGGCGGGGAGAGGACGGCGGAGCCGGAGAGCTCAGTCGAACAGCTCGTTCTGGCCGGCCGGCTCGGGCGCCGGGACGGGGCGGAGCAGATCGCCCAGGCGGTGCTCCCATTTCTCGACGTCGAAATGGTGCTCGTGGAGCAGCGCGCGGCGCAACACGGGCGAGAACTCGTGGAACGCCTCGAGCAGCTCGCTCGTCGCCTCCCGCAACGCCTGCAGCTGGTAGCCGTCGTCGCTGGCGCCCATGTCCTGGAGAATGCTCTGCTCCGTGCGCGACGCGATGATCGGATCGCCGCGCCCCTCGACGAACACGCTGGTGCGCCGGCCCGGGCCGCGCTCGTCCTCGATCGGCATCAACCCCACGATGGCGTCGGACCGCCAGTACTTCCCGTAACCCAGAAACACCATGCGGTCGCGCTTGATTTCCATGGCCGGCCTCCGCCTGCGGGCTACTGCTTCCGCATCCGCTTCTTCAGGTCTTCCAGCTGCTGCTCGGCCGCCGCTTCGCGCGCCGCGCGGTCCATCTCGGACTTGAGCAGCTCGTCCTGCAGGTCCACACCGGGACGGGCGCCGCCCGCCGCCTGCAGGTCACGCCACGCTTGCTCGGTGCTGCGGTCCGCCTCCCTGGCGGGCCGGTCGCGCTCCGCCGAGCGCAGCTGCGCCTGCATCTCCCCCAAGTCGCGCTCGGCCAGGGCCAGCTCGTCGCGCTGGGCGGCGACCTTGCGCTCAAGCATCGCCAGGCGCTCCCGATGCTTCACGGCGAAGCGCTCGGCCACCGCCACCGTTTCCTGATCCTGGATCTCGGCCGCGAGCCGGCCCCGGCGCTCCGCGTCGGCGAGTCGCAGGCGCTCGACGGCAAGCTCGGCGTCGGTGCGGCCCACCGCCCCCCGCAACTCCTGCACCGCCACTTTGGCCTCGACCACGGCCTCGCGCATCTGGCGGGCCAGGTCGCGCAGGTCGCCCGGGGGCGTCGCCGCGTCGAGGGCGGCCCGTAACGCGTCCCGCAACCGCTCGAACACCGCGGCGCCTAGCTCTTCCGGACCGTCTTGGCGAAGAACACCGAGAAGATCCGCTCCACCGTCTGCGCCCCGCACTCGGGACAGGTCGGCACACGCTTCCCGTGCTCGGACAGGAGTTCCGACTGGGTCCACTCGTGGCGGCACGCGGTGCAGCGGTACTCGTACATCGGCATGGCGAGTCAACGTTATTCCGCTGCGAAACGGTGGTCAAGTTGACGCCCCGCGCGAACGGTCCAGATTGCTGGTATGCGACGGCCTTCGCGCCGCGCCGGGGCGGCCCTAGTCGCCGGCCTGGCGCTGGCCTGCAACGACGGCTTGCAGCCGGTCCCGGACCCCACGGCGTGCCCAGCCAGTTTTCTCGGGATCTGCGGCACGGTCCAGTTCCAGGGCGCCATTCCGGACAGCACCGATTATGTCCTGCTCGTCGCCTACGAGCACTTTCCCCAGCGCCGAGAGGACCTGTTCACCTTCCTGCCGCTCATTCCCCCGCGCTTGCCGCTGGGAGGTTCGACGGCTTTCTACCGGCTCCGGCTCCCCGCCGGCCGCTACGAATGGGTGCTGGCGGTCTGGAAGAAGCAGGGCACGCTGAGCCCCCAGAACGCCGACAGCCTCTTGCGCGAGGCGGGCTATTACCGCGAGCCCCTGAACCCGAGCACGCCGGGCGTCGTGCTGGTGGCGGGGCCCACGGACTCGATCGATTTCGTGGTGGATTTCGCGAACATGCATCCGGTGTCGTTCTACTTCCCCTCGCGGGTCGCCAAGCCGTGAGACGCCCCCTCGTGGCCTTCGTGGTCGCGGCGCTGTTCACGCGGCCGGGCTCCGCCGGGGCGCAGCAAACGGGCATCGTCTCCGGGACGGTGCGGGACTCCGGCGGCCGCGCGATTCCTGCCGCGCAGGTGACCGTCGACGGCACCTCCCTCGGGGCGGTCGCGGACCCGCGCGGCCAGTTCCGGATTCCGGGTGTGCCCGGCGGGCCGGTGACCATCATCGCCCGCGCCGTTTGTTACCACCCGCTGAGCCAGCCCGTCGAGCTCCCGGCCGGCGACTCACTCAGCCTGGACCTCGTGCTCGCTCGGGCGTGGGGACTCCATTGTGATCAAGGACAGATCAACCCGGTTGCTCTCTCGCCGGTCGTCGTCAGCGCCGCCAAACGCTCCCAGCTGCTCGAAGAGGCGGTGACCAGCGTCGCTCTCATCGACTCGACCGATCTCGACCGTCGCGCCGTCAACACCGTCGACGAGGCCGTGGACAAGGCCCCGGGGGTGCAGTTCCTCAACGGCCAGGTGAACATCCGGGGCTCGACCGGCTACGTCCAAGGACTGGGCAGCCGGGTGCTGCTGCTCGTCGACGGCGTGCCGGCGAACCAGGGTGACCGCGGCGGCATCAACTGGGACCTCGTCCCCGTGGACCAGGTCGAGCGGGTCGAGGTGGTCAAGGGCGCGGGCTCCGCGCTGTACGGCTCGGCGGCGCTGGGCGGCGTGGTGAACCTCATCACGCGGGAGCTCCCGCTCGGCTTCCACGCCCGGGTCCGCGCGACGGGCGGCGCGTACGCCGATCCCCCACACGCTGAATGGCGGTTCCGGGACCAGACGGGGCTGCACGGCGGGCTCGACATCGGCGCGAGCTACGGGAGCGAGACCCTGCGCGGGCGCGTGGCCGCGGGCGCGCGGCATTCCGACGGCTACCGCGAGCAGGACGAGCGCGACCACTGGCAAGTGGCCAGCAAAGGCGAATGGCACGCCTCTCCCATCACCCGCGTGGACCTCGCCGGTGCTTGGGCCGTGGACCGCTACCAGGTGCCGCTCCTCTGGTGCATCCGCACCGCGTGCGACGACGCCGGGCAGGAATACCAGCCCTTCAAGGTCGATGCGTCCGCTCGGGGGGCGCGCACCGATTCCCGCAAGGGGTACCTCGCGGCGACCGTGTCCCGCACGCCGTCCGAGCGGCTGGCCTGGCAGGGGCGCGGGTCCTGGATCCGCACCCATTTCACCGATTACCAGCAGGGCGACGACGACTACGCCGTGGCCAATCGCTTGGGCGCGGAGCTGCGCGTCGAGTCGCACCCCGCCGCGGAGCGGGTCGTGACGGTCGGGGCCGAAGCGGCGTTGGCGGACGTGGTGAGCAACATCTTCGGCATGCACACGCAGGGCGAGTATGCGGCCTACGGCGAGAGCGAGCGGCACGTGGGCGCCGCCCGCCTCACGGGTGGGGCGCGGATCGATTTCCTGGCGGTCGACGGCGGTGGGCTGAGCGCCGTGGTGAGCCCCCGCATCGGCGCGGTGCTGCTGGCCACGGGAGGGGGCACCTGGCGCGCCTCGGTGGGCCACGGGTTCCGCGCCCCGTCTCTGGCGGAGCGCTTCGTCAGGACGCGCGTCGAGCCGTTCGAGGTCATCCCCAACCCCGACCTGCGGCCGGAGAAGGCCTGGTCCTTCGAGCTGGGCCACACGCGCGAGCTCGCGATGGGGCTCGCCCGGGTCGACGCCGCGCTGTTCTGGACGGAGGCGCGGCAGCTGATCGAGCCGCACATCGAGCCCGCGGTGCTCCAAATCCAGTTCCGCAACGTCACGCGCGCCCGGCTGGCCGGCCTGGATCTCGCTATCACCGCCAGCCCGGGCACGCCAAAGCTCGTGACCAGCCTCGGCTACACGTTGCTCCAGGCCCGCGCCCTGGCGCACGACGGCCTGCCGGAACGCCCGCTCGCCTTCCGGCCGCACCATCTGCTCACCCTCGGTGCCGACTACACCTCGGGTCCGGTGACTGTGGGCGGGGATTACCGCTACATGAGCCGCCTGGAACGCGTCGAGATCTTTCCGGACGACCCGCGCGTGGCCGCCAGCATCATCGACGTGCGCGCGGGCTACACCCGCGGCCCGATTACCACCCGGGTGCAGATCGCGAACGCGCTGAACTACATCCACAACCTCGTCCCGCGCACCCTGGCCCCGGTACGGACGATCTCGGTCGTGGCCACCTGGACGTATTAGATTCCGGTCGACGATGCTCCTCCACGGCCCGCTCCTGGTCCTCCTGTTCGACGCCGTCGCGCTCTCCGGGCTGGACGGCACCTGGGACCCGGCGCGCGTGTTCCGCTCCGGAGGCGCTCCATCGGCCCGGGAGATTCCGCCCGACTCCACGACCTACGGTCGAGTGACGCTCACCACGGAGCCCAGCGGATGGATCGTGGGCGTGGTCGAACGGCGGTACCGCGGGCAGCCGGAGCGCACACGCCTGCCAAGCACAGCCGCGGAAGGCCCGGGGCGCTACCTCCTGTCCTACCGGCTCCGCCTCCCGGTCTGGGCGCGGGGCGCGACGGTGGCGTGGATGGTGGGCGACACCGTGCGCATGGGGACGGCGCTCGTCCCCGACGCCGATCGCCTCGAGTTCCGGCGCGTTCGGCCGGAAGACCCCTTCCCCACGACGATCCTGGAGATCACGACCGGGCAATGACCATTTCCCTCCGCAGGCACGCGGCGACGCTTCCCGCCGTTCTGGCGGTCGTCGCCTGCTCGACCGACCGACCCCGCTCTCCCGCGTGCGGGCTGGCGCTGCTCGTCAGTCCGGGCCTCATCCGCGAGCAGCTCCGCAACCCGCTCGCCGTGGTTCCCGAAGCGCCCCGGGGGTTGCCGGCCTCCCTTCCGGCGCGCGTAGCGGGAAAAGGAGAAGCCGCGAAGGGCGAGATGACCGTGGGCTACGAGCAGGGACTCCTCGTGATGGAGTTTCAGGGAGATTCCTTCCCCCGCCGGCCTGGGTACGCGCTGCTCGTGGTGGATGACACGTCCAACCGGGCGATGGGCGTGCTGGTGTACGACACGGAGGGGCCCACCGAGCACCCGATGATCGGCAGGGTCACGGGGCCGGGGCTGACAGTTCCCCTGTATGGCGTCCGGGTCGACTGGGCCGGCGTCTCGAACCCCCGCTGTCCCATTCTGGGCGCGCCGGCCGGCGGCGGGTGACCGCCGGCCCCCGCCCACCCCGCTGCCCCCGACTCGTCGCGGTCAGCGCGCCGCGGCGCGCCGACGGACGGGAGGGCTCGGCGGGACGCTCTACCAGGACCTCCCGACTGAGCGACCCGGTCAGGGGCGACACAGCGACGGGGACGAGGGTGAAAACGGGGGGAGCGGCCACGAGGTGCGGATCGAGCCGGGCTCTCGGCTGCGCCGCCTCTTGGGCGCACCGACGGTCAGGGTGAACAGCCAACACCATCAGGGAATCCGCGACCTCAAGTCCGACCCCTGGCTCTTGGCCGTGCAGTGGCACCCGGAGGAGCTGGCCGAGCGGGCCGTGTTCCGCGGGTTCGCCGAGGCTTGTGCGTGACCTTGCCGTTCCCCTCGGCGGCCTGGGTGGCCGCCTACGGCGCCGCTATCAACGCGAGCGAGCCCTATCGCCGGGCGTCCGCGGAGTGGACCTACGGCCCGATCGCGTTGGTCGTGAGCCCGCAACCGGAGCTCGGTCTCCGCGAGGCCGTGGGCATCTGGCTCGATCTGGACCGGGGGATCTGCCGCGCCGCGAAGCTGGTCGGCGTCGAGGAGGCCGGGCGCGCTCCGTTCGTGCTCACGGCCGAATACGCGCGCTGGAAGGAAGTCATCCGGAAGCAGCTGGGGCCGGTTGCGGGGATCTTGCTGCGGAAAATCGCGCTGCAGGGCTCGCTGGCGATCGTGGTGCGGTTCGTACTGTCCGCGGAAGCGTTGGTGGAAGCGGCGACGACGGTGCCGACGCGGTTTCTGGACGAATGAGGCCTTACAGGCTCCGCAGCACTTTGTCCGGCGTGAATACCGTCGGGAAGAACACCTGGTCGCTGAGTCGGTTGAAGGCGACGCGGAGCGCGGGAAAGCGCTCGGCGGCCATGCGATAGATGGCGGCCACGCCGAAGCGCTCGGCGAGGCGGTGCTCGGACGCCTGGTGATAGCCGCGCCGCCCGAGCTCGTCGTAGTAGGGGAGATCGGGCCCGCCCCGGCGGAGGCGGCGGGCGGCGACATAGTCGGGGAACAGTCCCGCGAGCCACAGGCTGTAGTTTCCCAGATGCACGAGCAGCAGGAACCCGCGATCGCCTTCCTCGCCGCCGTCGGCCAGATCGCTGACGATGTCCACCAGATAGCGGTAGGTTTCGTCATCGTGGGGGTGGAGCCGCACATGACGGTCGTGATCGCCGAATTCGAGCAGCAGCGCCGCGAAGTAGTCGGCCAGCGCGGGGTCGCCCACACCGGCGGCCCGGAGCGCGTGGCGCACCGCCACGTAGGCGAAGAGCGCCGGTGACGGCGCTACGAGGGAGCGCACGGCCAAGAGCGCCGGCCAGAGCGCCGGCTCGTCGAGCAGGCTGTCGGGGCCGGCGTCGAGCAGGCGGCGCTCGAGCTCTCGCCGGCGCGCCCGATCGCCGCGCGCCAGCGCGCGTATCACTAGCCGAAAGTCCGTCGCCGTCAAGCGACCGCGAACGTTGGCAAGGATCATGAATCGGCCTCCTCGCAAGCGAGCTACCCCCAGACGGGCCCCCGAGGTCCTGGTGCGCCTCACCATCCTGGCGCAGGAACTCGCCGGCGCCTTCCGGCCGGCGACGGTCGTCGAGCTCGTCGCGGCGGCCGTGACCGAAACCCTCGTCCCCGACCGCCTCACCATCGTCCTCTTGGACGTGGATTCCAACAGTCTGGCGATCGCCTATCATGCGGGCGGTGAGCCACCGCACACCGGCGATCCCTTGATCCAGCTGGCGCTGCGCCGGGGGCCAATCGTGTTCTCCCGGGACGTCGTGCGCCGCGCCCGCGCACTCAGCGACGGGGGGGGGGGGGGGGGGGGGGGGGGGGGGGGGGGGGGGGGGGGGGGGGGGGGGGGGGGGGGGG
>JBOHSA010000092.1:0-8695 GCA_050732995.1 Gemmatimonadales bacterium
CTCCCGGCCCGCCCGCGCGGCGCCGGCCCGCGCCGACACCGCGCGCGCGGACACGGCGGCGGCCAAGGATTCCCTCACGCGGTTCGTGGAGAGCTTCAGCTGGCGCCTGCTCGGCCCCGCGGCCTACAGCGGCCGCATCACCGCGCTCGCCGTCCCGGCGAACGCGGGCCCCCGTCCCAAGACGTTCTACGCGGGCGCGGCCGGCGGCGGCGTCTGGAAGACCGTCAACGGCGGCACGACCTGGCAGTCCGTCTCCACCGGGCTCGGCGTCCAGACGATCGGCGACCTCGCCGTCGCCCCGTCGGACTCGGGGCTCCTATGGGTGGGGACCGGCGAGAAGAACAGCCTGCGCTCCCAGTGGTGGGGGGACGGCGTGTACAAGTCCACCGACGGCGCCCGGTCCTGGACCAAGATGGGATTGGGCGACACGCGCTCGATCGGGCGGATCGTGATCCATCCCACCGCTCCGGACACGGTATACGTCGCGGCGCTGGGACACCTGTGGGGCCCGAACGGCGAGCGCGGCGTCTTCAAAACGGCCGACGGCGGCAAGACGTGGACCAAGATCCTGTTCGTGAACGACTCGACGGGGTTTGTGGACCTCGAGATGGACCCGGCCGATCCGAGCATCCTGTACGCGGCCGCGTGGCACCGGGTGCGGTGGGGCGGAGGCCACATGCAGGGCGTGGGGCCGGGCAGCGGCATCTACAAGACGACGGACGGCGGTCGGACCTGGACCCGCCTCACCGATCCCGCCTTGAAGAACGGGCTCCCCACCGACCGCATGGGTCGCATCGGCCTCGCGATCGCGCGCACGGACCCCAGGGTGATCTACGCCATGATCCAGGTGGACCGCGGGATCACGGATCCCGCGCAGGGTCGCTACGGCGGGGTGTTCCGCTCGGGCGACGGGGGCGCCACGTGGACCCAGGTGAACGACTTGCAGGCGATCCCGCACTACTACTACGACGAGATCTGGGTGGACCCCACCAACGCGGAGCAGGTGTTCATCGCGTCCACCTGGCTCTTGCGGAGCAAGGACGGCGGCAAGACCTTCGCCCAGGACTCGCTCCACCGGGTGCACGTGGACCATCACGCGCTGTGGATCGATCCGGCGGACCCGCAGCACCTGATTCTGGGCAACGACGGCGGCGTGTATCTCACGCGCGACGGGGGCAAGGCGTGGGAGCACATGGCGCTCCCGGTCGGGCAGTTCTACACGGTCATGGTGGACAGCTCGCTCACGCCCTACCAGGTATGCGGCGGTCTGCAGGACAACGGTGTGTGGTGCGGGCCGAGCGCCACGAAAGACGAAGCCGGCATCACCGACGCGGACTGGTACAGCGTGAACGGCGGAGACGGGATGTGGGTGCAGATCCCGCCCGACGATCCCCACACGGTCTACTCGGGATGGCAGTTCGGCAACATTTCGCGGCTCGACTTGAGGACCTGGAGGCGCGACAACATCACGCCGCAGATCCTGGACGCCGGGCGCGAGAGCGGGTATCGGCTCACCTGGGGGTGGACGACTCCGATCGTGCTGTCGCAACACGACCCCACCGTGCTCTACCTCGGTGCGAATCATCTGGTGCGCCTCACCAAGCGCGGGGACGACTTTGAGATCCTGGGGCCCGACATGACGCGGGCGGCCCGGCAGAACCCCGCGCCCGAAGTGGGGCACACGAGCTATCACGCCATCTTCGCGATCGCCGAGAGCCCCCGGCGGGCGGCGATCCTGTGGACGGGCTCGGACGACGGGCTTGTATGGGCGTCGCGGGACACGGGCCGCACCTGGACCAACGTCACCGGCAATCTGCCGCGCGGCGCGCCGACCAACTGCTGGGTGGGCACCCTCGTGGCGTCCGCGCACGCCGACGGTGTCGCCTACGCGGTCCTCGACTGCCACTTTCGGGACGACTATCGCCCCCACGTCTACCGGACGGCGGATGTGGGCCGCACGTGGACGGAGATCGGCCAGGGTCTGCCCGCGGAGTTCGGGAGCCTCACGATCTTCGAGAGCCCGCGGAATCCACGCGTGCTCTGGGTGGGCAACGCGATCGGCGTGTACGTCACCACCGACGGCGGGCGGTCGTGGCGGCGCCTGGGGCGCAACCTGCCGCGCACGGCGGTCGAGCGGATCGCCATGTCCTACGCGCAGCGGGATCTCGTCGTCTCGACCCACGGCCGGGGACTCTGGGTGCTCGGCGCCGGTCCGCTCGAGGAGGTGGCCGACACGCTGTTCGCGCAGGCCGCGCACCTGTTCGAGGTGCCCCCGGCGCTTGTGGCCCGGGAGGCGGACACCTACCCGAGCTTCGGCAGCCGGCCGTTCGTGGCCCCGAACCCGCCGAAAGGCGGCGTGATCACCTATTACGTGCGGGAAGTGCAGCCCGACGGCGTGAAGCTCGTCGTCACTGCGGCGGCGGGCGACACCATCCGGACGTTGAACGGGCCAGGTTACGCCGGCGTGCAGCGCGTGACCTGGGACCTGATGCGCGACCGGCCGCGCGCCCGCGAGCTCGGCGGCCCGACGTCGCGCGAGGAGCTGCGCCGCGTCCTGGCGGGTGAGTACACCGTGCACCTCACCGTGGGGAAGCTGAAGCTCGAGCGGAAGGTCGTCGTCCGGGACTGGCCGGCGGACCGACTGGGGCGCGTCCGGTAGGCTTTAGGGCCAGGGCAACCGCACGCGCAGCGGGAAGACGGGCGGGGCCTCCGGCGGGCCACCGCCCCCGTCGTCCCCGCCCCCGAAGCCGCCGCCGAAGCCCTCGACTACGATCACGGTGGCGAGCGCGAGGCCGCCCACCGCGAGCAACGCCGTCCGGGTCTTGTCGAGGCGCCGCACGTCCACCCGCAGCACGTCCCGCTGCGCGAGCTCGATCCGCTGGTACAGCGTCTGCGCTCCCGGCCCGGGACCGGTCCCCGCGCTGCGGATGGCCAGGAGCACGCGATCGCCGTTCCGTTCGAGCAGCGTGCCGCGGATGGGCCCGAGGCCGATCCCCAGGCTGTCCCGCAGGGCCAGCTGCGCTTCGGTCGCGAGCAGTCCCTGCACCGACGCGCCCAGCGGTACCGTTTCGATGGTGGCGGGGGCATAGGTGTAGCAACCGAGCGCGGTAAGCAGCGCGGCAACCATGAGCCCGCGTTTCAGCATCATATCCCTCCCAAATGCGACGGAAGGATGGAAGGACGGAAGGACGGAATGATACACCTCCCGTCGTTCTGTCCTTCCATCCTTCCGTCCTTCCGTCCTTCCCTCGTCGTCTTTAAGGAATGTTCGGGTTCGTGTCCCTCTCGTTCTGGCCCACCGGGAAGCACAGCGAGCGCCCCGCCGGAACGGTCATCGTCTCGATCGGGGTCGTGTGGAGGAAGTCGGTGGTGCTGGCGCGATACAGCCCGTCCTGGGCGGTGCCCGGCACGCTGTTCACGATCCAGCGGTGCAGGTCGCCGAGGCGGCGCGCCTCGAGCCACAGCTCGAGCCCCCGCTCCAGCTTGAGCAGCGTCCATGCCGAGTCGACCGAGATGGCGGCGCTGTAGGTGGGCAGGCCGAGGTTGGTGCGGCGCAGGTTCATGCGGGCGACCGCAGTGGCGACGTCGGTGCCGGCCAGCGCCGCTTCGGCCTCGATTAGCCGCATCTCCCAGCCGCTCGAGAGGTTGATCGGCGAGCTCTGCGCGCTGAGCTTGGCCTCCGGCCAGAAGGGCACGCGGCCGCCGAACTTGGACACCGCGGCGTCGCCCGTCAGGGCGGTCGTGTCCCAGCGGGCCCGAACGTCACCGGCCGGCACGAACGCTTTGCTCGCCCGGAAGTACCCCTCGTAGAAAGTGCCCCACTGGGTGTGCGCGCGGTACGGTGCATTGCCGCGCGCCCAGTAGATGTAGTTGTACTGAAACTGATCCTGGGCCGAGAACGGCAGCTGGAACGTCATGGTGTTGCTGGTGATCAGGGCCGCGTCGGCTGTGGCGCTGGCCCAGGTCCCCAGGCCGTAGCTCGCCAGGTCGGCGTGGACGGAGGCCCGGCCCGCCCACGCGGCGTCGCGGAGCTGTTTGGCCCGGACCGTATCGCTGCCCGTCGCCAGGGCCGCGGCCGTGAGCGCCCTGGTGAAGTGCGTCTCCGCGCGCGTGAAGTAATCGGTGTGCGGCGACAGGAACCCCGGCGACAGGCTGCCGTCTCCATTCGTCACCGGGATCACCGCCTCGCAAAAGTTCTCCCCCAGAAGGCGGTTCGCGTAGCCCGCGTACACCGCGGCTTCCGCGATCTGATTGGGCTTGGGGGCCGTCAACGGATTTCCCGAGTTGGCCGCGAACCGCCGCAGCCCGTCTTCGGCCACGAAGCGTGCCAGGTTCGCCGCGGTCCAGTCATCGCTCGACATCCCCGGCGTCATCACGCCCGTCTGCACCAGCGTGGGGATACCGAAGCTGCCGGTCGAGCCTGCGGGGTTGATCTCGAAGGCGAGGACCGCGCCCCAGTAAGCGAGCTGGCCGCCGTTGCCGGCGTCGCTGCCGTAGGCCCGGGCCAACTGGAGCCGGGCCCCGATCACGATCGCGTTGTACGCGAGGGGCGTATTGAGACCGTCGTCCGGCACGGGGCCGGGGTTGGTGACGGTCGTGTCGCAGGCCGCGGCGACGAACGCGAGCGCGGCGAGCGAGCGGCGGAGCATGGCAGGGATTCTCATGGCGCCCTCCTCAGAACGTCACGCGCAGTGACGCGGTAAAAGTCGCCGCCGGGGGAATGTGTTCGCTGATCTCCCGGCTCTGCTCGTCCAGCCCGTCGCGATTGGTCATCTCGGGGTCGAACATGCGCAGCTCGGAGTTGAACCAGCGCACCCAGTTCTGCGCCGAGAGGGTGAGCGTCGCGGCGCTCGCCTGGCGGAACAGCGCGCCGACCGGCACCGTGAGCGTCAGGTCCCGCAGCTTGAAGAAGTCCTGCGGCTCCCAGAGCACGTCGTCCTGGAGCCTGGCCGGGACGCACTCCTTGCGCTCCCGCGCGGTGAGCCCGATCCGGTTGAACGTCGTATCGGCGATCGTATACGGGAAGTTCGCCTCGAGCAGCAGATGGGCGCGCCGGCAGGTCGGCCAGCGGACCGAGCGGGACAGCGCGTTCGCGGCCGAGCCTTGGTAGATCCAGGCGCCACCCTGGTATTCGCCCCGCCCCGACAGGGTGATCCCCCGGGGCAGCCGCAGCGTCGCGCTCATGATCCACACCAGCGTGGGCTGCTGCGGCCCGTAGACGTACTGGCTGTCCTGCGCGCACGACGAGCGGCAGACGGTATCCGCGGCCGCGATGGCGTCCGCGTTGTAGATCTTCACGCCCTTGGCGGCGAACACCGGGAAGCCCGGCTCGATCCAGCCGCCGCCCGCTGCGAACGGCGCGGCCCCGCCGAGCGCCAGGATCAGGCTGTGGTTGGTGTAGGCGGTCGCCCCGAGATCGAGCCCCCAGTTCGGGCGATCGAGCACGCTCCCGCTCAGCGCGGCCTCGATGCCGTGGTTCCGCAGCGCTCCGACGTTCTCGAGCTGGGCGTTGGGGAACCCGAGCGACGAGATCTGCCGCACGGAGAACAACGCATCGGTGGTGAGCCGATGATAGTATGTGAACGCGGCCGAGAGCCGGTTGTTCAGGAACCCGCCGTCGAACCCGATCTCGAACTCGCGCGTGCGCTCCGGCCCGAGGTCGGGATTTCCCTTGTTGGAGGGCAGGAACGCCGACTGGTTGGACGACACCGCGGGACTCCAGGTCTTCAGCTTGTCGAACGCCCCGGGCGCCCGGCCCGACCAGCCCAGCGCGGCCCGCAGCTTCATCTCGCCCCAGCCGCTCGGCCAGAATGGCTCTTCCGAGATCACGTACGACACGCTCGCCTTGGGATAGGTTTGCAGCCCGAGCGACTGCCCGAACGCGCTGTTGCCGTCGAACCGCGCCCCGACCGTCACGAAGTACCGGTCCCGCAGCTTGAAGATGTTCTGCAGGAAGAACCCGGCGTTGACCAGGCGCGTCCGATTCTCGCGGGCGAGGAAGGTGGAGCCGTTGCTCACCGTCGGCTCCCCCGGTCCCGGGAAGTTCGTCCCGTGCGCATAGGTGCGAACGTCCTCGGTCGTGATCGCCTGCCCGCCGAAGGAGAAGGTCGAGCTCAACTCGCCCGTCATACGGTAGTCCACGTTCCCCACGTAATCGGCGGTGAGCGTGGTGTACTTGTTCTGCTCGTCGAACAGGACGCCCCCCGTTTGGCTCACGAAGCCGAACGGCCGCAAGTTCCGGTTCTCCTGCTGCGCCAGGTCGAGCCCGACGGTGAACCGGTGGTTGAACCAAGCGTTGGGCGTGTAGTACACGGACCCGCCGGTGATCAGCCGATCGATCTCGGTCGTAATGGACTGGTTGAGCAGCGAGTCGATTACGAACGGGTTCGGGCTGTTCCGGTAATTGCGCTCCGCGCGGTAGACGTTGAGGGTGATTCCCTGCGCGTTGTTGCCCGACGGGCTGTTGCGCACGTTGTAGTTGGTGTACGACGTATTCCAGTCGAGCCGGATCTTGTCGGAGACGTCGAACCCGAAGTTGCCGCGCGTGACGAACCGGCGCTCGTTGTCCTGCGGCAGCACGCCGTCGTAATCCTCCGTCGAGCCTGAAATGAAGTACTGGAAGCCCTGGAAGCCGCCCGCGACCGAGAGCGCGGCCTTCTGCCGGTGGCCGTTGCGCAGCCAGTTGCACGTGGGCAACGTGTCGCTCGGCGGGACACTGCCGGCGGCCCGGTCGTCCGCCACCCGCTGCCGGCAGGACTCGCCGTCCTCGCGCGCCAGCGCGGTCTGGAGCTGCCCGTTCACCACCACCATGCTGTCGGCCGGCTTGAAGTTCACGTAGGGGTTCCAGTCGGTCCCGAACGGCTGGAGCTGGGCGAACCCCTGATCGACCTGGGCCGTCCATTTGGGCGCGCCGCGGCTGCCCTTCTTGGTGAAGATCTGGATCACGCCGGCCGAGGCTTCGGTGCCGTACAAAGTGCTCGCCGCCGCGCCCTTGAGAATCTCGACCCGCTCGATGTCCCCGGGATTGATGTCGTTCAGCGGGCTCGTCTGGATGTTGGTCGAGCGGCCGGTGAAATCCGTGCTGGCCGCGGGGGCGTTGCGGCGGTAGCCTTCGCTGCGCACCCGGATCCCGTCGATGTAGACGATCGGCTGGTTGCTCTGGCTCACGCTCACGCCGCCGCGCAGCCGGATCTGCGAGCCGGCGCCGGCGCTGCCCGTGCCCTGCATGACGGTCAGCCCCTGGACGCGGCCCTGCAGCAGCTGGTCGACACTGGCCGGCGGATCTTTGACATCGGTGAGGTTGAGCTGCTCGATCGTGTTGCCGACCTCGCGCCGGCGCGCCTGCCCGGCCGTGCCGGTCACGACGACGGCGTCCAGCTGCAGCACGCTGGCGGCGAGCTCGGCGTTCGCGCTGGCGGTGGCGCCCGGCTCCGCGGCGACCCGCAGGACCACGCCCTTGTACCCGATGGCGGTGATCCGGACCTGGTGCGAACCAGGGGGCAGGTTCAGCAGCACGTACCGGCCGTCCGCGACCGACAACGTGCCGATGTTCGTGCCGACGACCGTTACCTGCGCGCCGACGATCGGGTTGCCGGACGCGGCCGTCACCCGACCTTCGACCGTCGCCGTCTGCGCGACCGCCGATTGGGCGGCGAAGGACAGCCCCAACGCCAACACCGTCGACGTGACGGTGCGGCTGAGCGAATGGATATGGGTCATGGTGGCCCTCCTGGCGAACAGGATCCAACTACAGTGGCCCGAAGCTTCTAGTGCCCATATGCCACCGAGCACGGAAAGTGTCAAGAGCGCGCTGGCGCGGCGCGGCCCTGGGGGTCATCTTAGCCTACCGGTCCGTCCGAGGGTCTCGTGAAGATTCACCGGATTGCCGGCTGGCGGCGCTGGGTCGCGTGCGTGCTGGTGCCGGGTTACGTCGCAGCCTGCACCGTGTGGCACGAGCAGGGCGTCGCGCCGGAGCAGGTCGTGGCCCGGGACCACCCCAAGCGCGTGCTGGTCACGCGCCTCGATAGCTCCCGGCTCGTGCTCCGGCAGCCGCGCGTGGCGGGCGACCGGCTGCTCGGCGTGTCGGCCGGGGTCGAGGTGGGCGTGCCGCTGGCGGACGTCGCCCACGTGGCCGTGTCCAAGGTCCACCCCGCGAAGACCACCATGGTCGGCCTCACCATCGTGGGGATGGCCGTCGTGATCGGCTCCCTGTTCGCGGCGGCCTTCGGCGGCTCGAACATCTACGAGAACTGACGCGCATGCGCCTGGTCGCCGGAACCTCGGGCTACAATTTCCCCGAGTGGAAAGGCTCGTTCTACCCCGAGAAGCTCGCGGCCGCGAAGATGCTCGCGTTCTACGCCGAGCGGCTTCCGGCGGTCGAGATCAATTACACGTTCTACCGGATGCCGAACGCGAAGACGATCGCGGGTTGGCGCGCCGCGACGCCGGACACGTTCATCTTCGTGCTCAAGGCCTCGAAGCGCATCACCCACGACGCCCGGCTGCACGAGGTCGAGCAGCCGCTGCGCTACCTGTGCGACACCGCGCTCCAGCTCGGCCCCCAGCTCGGGCCGCTGCTGTTCCAGCTGCCGCCCTTCTTCCCGAAAGATACGGAGCGTCTGGGCGAGGTCCTGCGGCTGCTGCCGGCGGAGATCCGGTCGGCGTGGGAGTTCCGCCACGCGTCGTGGTTCGCCGA
>JBOHSA010000093.1:0-9708 GCA_050732995.1 Gemmatimonadales bacterium
CCGAACTGTCCGTCCGCGCCTTCGGGCTTGCTGTATGCCACCACGGCGTCAATGCCGAATTCGTGCTTTGGGCCCCCAGCCGCTGCAGCACGCCGCTGGGCGTGGCCGGTCGCCGGCATCGCGCACACCGCGGCCACGAGCACCGCACTGCCGATCAGCTTCCGCATACCACTGCCTCCTCGGAATGGGACATGAGGGCGCATGGTTCGGCCACAACGGCTAAAAGCCAAGCCCCGATCTGTCAAGAGGTTGGACGGATAAGACAGCGTGGCCCGCCCGACAGAGCCGGACGGGTCACCCAAACGCACGTGACGTGCGTCACATTTCAGCTGGCCTTCTTGCCGCCGAACGACACACCCACGATGATCGGGATGAAAGTCAACGAACTGCCACTCGTGCTGATGTTCATGTAGCGCGCCTCGACGGACAGCGTCGCGGAAGGCATTGGGAAGCGCAGCCCAGCGCCGCCACCGAACCCCACCTTGGATTCGTCGACGGAGCCGAAGTCCACGTTGTAGTAGCCCACGCCACCAATGACATACGGTTTCACCGACCCGGCCGTCTGGAACGGATATATCAAGCACTTTCGGCTTTTCCCGCCAGCACCCGCACCACGTCCTTCCGCACTTGCAAGAACCCGCCGGAAACGCGGAACCTGTTGTCGCTACTACCCTTACGTACGACGAGCAGGCCCTCGCCGAGCAAGGTAATGAAGGGGGCGTGGCGGGGGAGGATCCCGACCTGGCCGTCGAACGCCGGCGCCACGACGGCGTCCGCCTCACCGTCGTAGACCGCGCGCTCGGGGGAGATCACGGTGACATGCATGCCCTATGCCTGGGTCAGGCGCTTGGCCTGCTCCACGACCTCGTCGATCCCGCCCACCATGTAGAACGCTTGCTCGGGCAGGTGGTCGAACTCGCCCCCCACGACGCGCTCGAAGGAGGCGATCGTGTCCTCCAGCTTGACGTACTTTCCCTCCAGGCCGGTGAACTGGGAGGCCACGAAGAACGGTTGCGACAGGAAGCGCTGGAGCCGGCGGGCGCGGGCCACGAGCAGCTTGTCTTCCTCGGACAGCTCGTCCATCCCGAGGATCGCGATGATGTCCTGGAGATCCTTGTAGCGCTGCAAGATCCGCTGGACCTCGACGGCCACCTGATAGTGGCGCTCGCCGAGGTACTGCAGGGCGAGGATCCGGGACGACGAGGCCAGCGGATCCACAGCGGGGTAGATCCCCAGCTCCACGATCTGGCGCGAGAGCACCACGGTGGCGTCGAGGTGCGAGAACGCGGTCGCCGGGGCGGGGTCGGTGAGGTCGTCGGCGGGGACGTAGATCGCCTGCACCGACGTGATCGAGCCCTTCTTGGTGGAGGTGATCCGTTCCTGGAGCTCGCCCATCTCGGTGGCGAGGGTGGGCTGGTAGCCCACGGCGGACGGCATGCGGCCGAGCAGCGCCGAGACCTCCGAGCCCGCCTGGGTGAAGCGGAAGATGTTGTCGATGAACACCAGCACGTCCTGGCCTTCGACGTCGCGGAAGTACTCGGCGACGGTGAGGCCGGAGAGGCCGACGCGGAGGCGGGCGCCGGGGGGCTCGTTCATCTGGCCGTAGATCAGGGCGGCGGACGGCAGCACGCCGCTCTCCTTCATCTCGAGATAGAGGTCGTTGCCTTCCCGGGTGCGCTCGCCCACGCCGCAGAACACGGAGCGGCCGCCGTGCCCCAGCGCCACGTTGTGAATCAGCTCCATGATCACGACGGTCTTCCCGACGCCCGCGCCGCCGAACAAGCCGATCTTGCCGCCCTTCACGAACGGCGCGATCAGGTCGATCACCTTGATCCCCGTCTCGAAGATCTCGGTTTTGGGCTCCAGGTCCACGAACTTCGGGGTTTCCCGGTGGATGGGCCAGCGCTCGGCATCGGGCGGGATCGGGGGACCTTCGTCCACGGGCTCGCCCAGCACGTTGAGGATGCGGCCGAGGGCGGCCTTGCCGACCGGTACAGTGATCGGCTGCCCCGTGTCCACGACCTCCATCCCGCGCACGACGCCGTCGGTGGAGCTCATGGCGACGGCGCGCACCTGGTTGCGGCCGATGTGCTGCTGCACTTCGGCCACGAGCCGGATGGGAGCGCCGTTGCCGGAGTGCTCGATCCGCAGGGCGGTGTAGAGCTCGGGCAGCCGCTCGGGCTCGAACTCCACGTCCAGCACCGGGCCGATCACTTGCACGACCTTACCGATGTCGCGCGTGGTCTCGCCCGCCGGCTTCTTGCCCGGTTCTTTGGTCTTCGTCGCCATATGAGTGCCTAGCCTTTCAGGGCTTCCGCTCCGCCTACGATCTCCGCAATCTCCTGCGTGATCTGCGCCTGCCGCGCCCGGTTGAAGGTGCGCCGCAGGATGTCCAGCATGTCGCCGGCGTTGTCCGTGGCGTTCTTCATGGCGGTCCGCCGCGCGCCGTGCTCCGCCGCCGCCGTCTCCACCAGCCCGCGAAACACCTGGTTCCGGACGTAGAGCGGGAGCAGCTCCTCAAGAATGGCCTGGGCGGAGGGTTTGAGGATGTAGAAGGTCGAAGGTGGGAAAGTTGGAACGTTGGAACGGTCCAACCTTCCAACCTGCCCACGTTCCGGCGGGGTGACCGGGAGGATACGGAGCGTGGTGGGCGGGGTCGAAACGGCGCTCGTGAACCTCGCGAACACGAGCTCGACGGCGTCCAGCGTCCCGGCTTCGAACCGGGCCAACATGGGCGCCACCAGCTCGGCGGCCTGCGCGGCGGTCGGCTTGTCGCCGATGTCGGTCCGTTGCGTGGCGATCGGCCGGCCGGAGAACTTGAAGAAGCCGATGCCCTTTTTGCCCACCAGGTGTAGATCCACCGCGGCGCCCTGCGCCTCGAGCTCCCGAAGGCGCCGGCGCGCCTCGCGGATCAGGTTGGCATTGAACGCCCCGCACAGGCCGCGGTTCGACGTGATCAGCATCAGTGCCGTGCGCCCGGCGCCGTGCGCCGGCTGGCGGAGGAGCGGGAACCGTTCGGCGAGATCGGGAGCGTAGAGATCGCCGATGACCTCGGCGAGGGCCGCGGCATAGGGGCGCGCGGCCACGACGCGGTCCAGGGCGCGCTTGAGCTTCGACGTGGAGACCATCTCCATCGTCTTGGTGATCTTGCGGGTATTCTCGACGGAGCGGATGCGCCGCCGCAGCTCGCGGGCCTTGGCCATCAGCGCTGCCCGAGCGCTTTGTACTCCTCAATTGCCGTGCGCAGTCGGGCCGACAGGTCGTCCGACAGCGCCTTGCGCGTGCGGATCTCCTCTCCGACACCCGCGTGCTGGGCGGCCATGAAGTCGTGGAATCCCTGCTCCCACGCCCGGATCTCGGCGACCTCGACGTCGTCCAGGTAGCCGTTGGTGACGGCGAAGATGATCAGTACCTGCTGCTCGACCGGCATGGGCTGGTATTGCGGCTGCTTCAGCACCTGGACGATGCGCGCTCCCCGGGCCAGCTGCCGCTGCGTGGCGGGGTCGAGCTCGGAACCGAACTGGGCGAACGCCTCGAGCTCGCGGTACTGCGCCAGATCGAGCCGGAGCCGTCCGGCCACCTGCTTCATCGCCTTGATCTGCGCGTTGCCGCCCACGCGGCTCACCGAGATCCCGGCGTTGACGGCGGGGCGCACGTTCGAATAGAACAGATCCGTTTCGAGGAAGATCTGGCCGTCGGTGATCGAAATGACGTTGGTCGGGATGTAGGCCGAAACGTCGCCGGCCTGGGTCTCGATGATCGGCAGCGCAGTGAGCGAGCCGCCGCCCATGTCGTCCGACAGCTTGGCCGCGCGCTCCAGCAGCCGGCTGTGGAGGTAGAACACGTCCCCGGGATAGGCTTCGCGGCCGGGCGGCCGGCGCAGCACCAGCGACAGCTGGCGGTAGGCGGCGGCCTGCTTCGACAGGTCGTCGTAGATGCACAGGGTCGCCTGCTTCTCGTCGAACATGAAGTATTCGGCCATCGCGCAGCCTGTATAGGGCGCGATGTACTGCATCGGGGCGGGCTCGGACGCGGACGCCATCACGACGATGCTGTAGTCCATCGCGCCGAACTCCTTCAGCCGCTCCACCACGGCCGCCACGGTCGAGCGCTTCTGCCCGATCGCGACGTACACGCAAATCACGCCCTGACCCTTCTGGTTGATGATCGTGTCGACCGCGATGGCGGTCTTGCCCGTGCCCCGGTCGCCGATGATCAGCTCGCGCTGCCCCCGCCCGATCGGGATCATGGAGTCGATCGCCTTGATCCCGGTTTGGAGCGGCTCCTTCACGGGTTGCCGCTTGATGATGCCCGGCGCCACGACCTCAACCTTGCGGGTCCTGGTCGTCTGGATCGGGCCGAGCCCGTCCACCGGCCGCCCCAGCGCGTCCACGACCCTCCCGACCAGCGCGCCCCCGACGGGCACCTCGAGCACCCGGCCCGTGCGGCGCACTTCGTCCCCCTCGCGCAACACCAGGTAGTCGCCGAAGATCACGGCCCCGATGTTATCTTCCTCGAGGTTCAGCGCTTGGCCGACGACTTTCTCCCCCGTGTCCGAGGCGGTGAACTCGAGCATCTCTCCGGCCATGCACGACGTGAGGCCATAGATCCGCGCGATGCCGTCCTTGACCTCCAGCACCGTGCCCACCTCGCGCACGTCGAGGTCCGCCAGGTCGGCCGCCTGGATTTCCTTCAGGAGCAGGTTCTTCAGTTCGCCGGGACGGAGGATGGAGTCGGTCGCCATAGCAGTGCCGTGAGGAGATTGTGAAAGTTATCACATGAAGCGGGAACGCGGAAGTCGGAACGCGGAACCACCGAGCTGGCGTCGTGGCGCGACTGTTCCGCGTTCTGCATTCCGCGTTGCGCGTTCAGATCCGTGACCGCGTCCTCCCTCTCAGGAACCGAGCCAACACCCCTCGCGGGCCCAGCTCCCGTAATTCCACCGGAGTCGCGCCGGCCACGCGCCGGGCCGCGGCGGCCAGGTGGCCGCTGGACGCATAGCCCAGGATCTGCACGACCGCCCGCACCGTGTACCCCGGGTTCCCGAGCAGATCGGCGGCGCAGGCCGCGCGGGCGAGGTCGATCACCCGCTTCAAGTTGGGCGCGCCGCCCGCGGCGAATTCACGCGACAGGTGCTCGCGCGTCACGCCGAGCGTGCGCGCCAGCTGCGCCGTCCGCGTCGGCGGCGACGGGGGGGAGGAGGGCGCGGCGACCCGCCGCAACACCTCGTCCCACGCGGCGAGCTGGAGCCGGTCGGTCAGCCGCAGCAGCCGGGGCGCGTCCGCCAGGGCTTCCCGGCGCGCCGCTTGGGCGGTCCGCGCCGCGACCCACTCCCCCGCGACCGCGTTGTCCACCCCTTCGACGAGGAGCCCGGTGAACCCCGCCGTCTGGCACCGGGCGAGCAACGGGCCGTCGCCGGGCCGGAACGCGGACAACACGTAGATCGGGATCCGGGGAAAGCGGGCCGGGAGCGCGAAGGCCTGATCCGGGCACGCCTTCACGTCCAGCACCACCGCGTCCACCAATCGCTGCTGGAGCAGGCGCTCGACCGCCTGCAGCGAGCGGCAGAGGCGCACCCCGCTGCCGCCCGGTGTGGCCGGATAGCCCTGCTGGACCGCGCGCCGCGCCTCGCGCCGAGGATGAAACACCGGGACCACGGCGCTCATGCCGCCCCCGCCCCCGTCCCCGGTCCGCCGTCGTCATTCTGTACTTGCGCCAGCGCTCGGATCATTTCGCCCGCGCGGCGCATGACGCCGCGCGCGTTGTCGTAGGAAATCGTGGCGAGGGCCTCCTCAAGCGGATGCCAGGCACAGGCACTGATCCCCTCCTCGCGCTGGGGCACCGGCTGCCCCTGACGGGATTCGAAGAGAAAGAAGTGGCAGTACTTATGGATCGTCCGCCCGCGAAACCGGAAATACCAGTCGATCACCTGGATCGGCCCATGCAGGGTCAGGTCCGCCAGCCCCGTCTCTTCAGCCACCTCGCGCCGGGCGGCCTCGGCGGGCGGCTCCTGAGGCTTGAGATGTCCTTTGGGAAACCCCCAGTTCGCGTAGGAGTCCTTGATCAGCAGGTAGTGCGTGGCGCCGTCGTCGCCCCCCCGGCGGAAGACGACCCCGCCGGCGCTCGTTTCGCGCTGGGCCCGACCGCGCCCCTGATCGCCCCCCGCTCGCCCCCCGCCCCCCGCTTTGCCCTGGCGTTGCGCCATGCTGGTCTCAGAAGACGCTGAAGGTGAAGTATTTCCGCGGGTTCGCCTGGATGTCGGAGAGCAGCTGGCGCAGCTGGATCATCGTCAGCTGCGTCTCGACGTACAGAGCCGAATCGGCCACCAGGAGGCCGATCGTCCCGCTGCGGCTCGCGATGCGCGACATCATACTGTCGGCGGAGACTAGCACCCGGACGAGGCTCTCCTGGTTCTTGTTGGCCGCCCCGAGCAGGTCGCGGAAGTCCACGGCCTTCCGGCCGACAGTAGCGATCACGCCTAAAAGCTAGAGGCTAAGAGACGAAGGGGCTAAGAGGCAAAGAACTACACTTAGCCCCTTAGCCCCCTTAGCCTCTTCGTCTCTTAGCCCCTTAGCGTCTCGTTGTTACGCTGCGAAGCTGGCGAGCGCTTTGCCCACGGCGCCGTCCCGGAGACGTTTCAGCGCTCGGTCGCGGAGCTGCCGCACCCGCTCGCGCGTCACACCCAGCATCCCGCCGATCTCTTCGAGGGTATGCTCCCGACCGCCGTCCAGCCCGAAGTACAGGCGCAGTACCTTGGCGTCCCGCCGCTGGAGCGTATTCAGGGCCTGCTCGATCTCGTCGGACAGGAAGCGGTCCATGGCCTGGTCTTCGCTGTCGGGCAGGTCTTCGGCGATGAAGCGCTCGATGAGCGACCGATCCCCGTCGGGATCGAGCGGCGCGTCGAGGCGGACGTCGCCGGTGTTGAGCGCGGCGAGCGACTGGACGACCTCGAGCGAAAGCTTAGTCGCGTCGGCGATCTCTTCGGGCGTCGGCTCGCGGCGCAGGGACTGCCGCAGGTATTCGGCCGTGCGCACGATGCGTGACAGGTCCGCCGTCCGGTTGAGCGGCACGCGGACCGTGCGCCCCTGGCGGGCGAGCGCCGCGAGGATCGCCTGCCGGATCCACCACACGGCATACGAGATGAACTTCACGCCCTGGTCCGGATCGAACTTCCGGGCCGCGGTGAGCAGCCCGACGTTCCCCTCCCCGATCAAGTCGGTGAGGGGCAGGCCGCGGTTCTGGTACTTCTTGGCGACCGAGATCACGAACCGCAGGTTGCGCTTGACGAGCTCCTGCATCGACTCCTGGTCACCGGCGCGCACCTTCCGGGCGAGCGCGATCTCCTCCTTCTGCGTGAGCAGCGGCGTCTTGCTCACCTCGTGCAGGTACTGGTCGAGGATGTCGCGCTCATGCTCGTGCGAGCCGAGGCCAGCCATCAGGCCACGGCGCCGGCCGCGCTTTTTAGCGGCCTTGGGCTTAGCCGCCGCAGCCGCCCGCGGGGGGGGGGGGGGGGCGGACGCCGGCTTGGCCACCGGCTTGGCGGCCGCCGACCGTCCCCGGGTCCGGGGGGCCGCGGGGGTAGCGGGCCGTGCGGTTTTCTTGCGACGCTTGACCTTGGCCATATGCAGTCCTATTTCGGTCCTGTGATACGCCTCACAGGGCCGAAATGTTCATCGGGCAGCTGGGATTCGCTTGACACCGTCAGAACGTCCCGGTAAGATGCCGTGTTCCCGCCGGGTGGCGCGGGGCGGCAAATATAAGGGGGGCGTAGCTCAGTTGGGAGAGCGCGTGAATGGCATTCACGAGGTCAGGGGTTCGATCCCCCTCGCCTCCACTGCGTAGGATCGGGGAGAGACGGGGAGGGACGGGGACGGGGCGGTAGATGTCGAGCCACTGAGCGGTTACATTTTCAGCGCGCGCGGGAATAGCTCAGTTGGTAGAGCACAACCTTGCCAAGGTTGGGGTCGCGGGTTCGAGTCCCGTTTCCCGCTCTCGCAGGGGCTAAGGGGCTAAGGGGCTAAGAGGCTTAAGGACAACCGACGCGGGGTGGAGCAGTCTGGTAGCTCGCCGGGCTCATAACCCGGAGGTCGTGGGTTCAAATCCCACCCCCGCTACTGGCAGGGCGGACAGGCGGTCGGGCGGACAGGCGGTCGGAGAGCACCGGAGCAAACCGACCGCCCGACCGCCTGACCGCCTGTCTGGCTTCACGCGGGCGGTTAGCTCAGTTGGTTAGAGCGCCACGTTGACATCGTGGAGGTCACAAGTTCGAGTCTTGTACCGCCCATGTGCGTCTCAATGCCAGCCCGGTTTGAGAGGCGCCCATAGCTCAACTGGATAGAGCGCTTGACTACGGATCAAGAGGCTGGGGGTTCGAGTCCTCCTGGGCGCATGAACGGCTAGACGGCTAGGAGGTGGCAGGGTGTGGTTACTAGGCGTCTAGATGTCTGCACGTCTCGCCGTCTAGCTCTTCGGGGCGTAGCGCAGCCCGGTTAGCGCGCCTGGTTCGGGACCAGGAGGTCGGTGGTTCAAATCCACTCGCCCCGACTCGTCAATGGCGGAACGCGCCAGTAGCTCAGTTGGATAGAGCGTCGGCCTCCGGAGCCGAAGGTCGTGGGTTCGAATCCCGCCTGGCGCACTGAGTTACACAGCAGGGTAACAGTAGGGGTAACAAACGCAGGGGCCGTCCGCACCGCCATCAGTCGCGCCCAGCAGCTTCGCGTGCTGCTCTACCCGCTACTCCACTCCTTCGGCCCGATGACGTACGAGCTCCGAGATGGCCGTACACGCGCTTTACCATCGAATCACCGCGGCGTTGCGCAACCTGAATACCGACCGGCAATTCGAGCGCATCGGGCGCGAACTCGGCGGCGTCGACGAGGATATCGACGAGGGCGAACTCGTCGGAGGACCGTCTCACCGGGACTGAGCTACGAGGCCCGTCCGCCTGGCCGCCCTCCTGATGGAAACAACCAGCAAACAACCAGGCGTACCGCCCTACGAGTGCCGTGGTAGGGGCGGACCGTGAGAAGGCAGATCGCGTATATCTGAAGCGACCACCTCCGGCACGGGTTCCTTGCCCGCGAGCCAATCCCGGACTTCAGTTGGGTACACTCCAAGCTTCTGGGCGAGCCGCACTTGCCCCCAGGCGATGCGCTGTAACTCACGCTTCAGTTGTGCGGGAGTCAATGTTCCCTCCGATAGGCGGGCGGACCGTACCGCGTGACGAGCTGAGGCTCGCGCGGGTTCGCGTGCTCCCGGGCCATCTCCCTGGACAAAAATTGAGCGGATCGCCCAGGCGCTCCCGTATGACACCAGGGCCGTCGAGGGACTGCTGCGGCGCCGTCATTGCTCTCTCCTTCACGACGGCCTACAGCATGAGCGACTGCTCCTACCCTAGGCAGTCCGGGCTCTGCCGCTACTCCTACTCCGACGTGACTCCTACGCTTGCCTGTGCGTGTTACACCATCTCGCCGATCAGTACATCCCGCCCATGCCACCGCCGCCGGGCATCGAGGGCATCTTCTCCTTCTCCTTCTTCTCCACCACCACGCACTCGGTGGTGAGGAGCAGTCCCGCGATGGACGCGGCGTTCTGCAGCGCCGTGCGGGTGACCTTGGTGGGGTCGATGACGCCGGCCAAGACCAGATCCTCGTACTCGTTGGTCTGGGCGTTGTAGCCGTAGTTCAGCTTGGCCGACTCCTTCACCTT
>JBOHSA010000094.1:0-6502 GCA_050732995.1 Gemmatimonadales bacterium
TGATCGCCGCGACCGCGGTCACGCGGCAGGGGGCGAGGAGCTCGGCCCCCGCGCCGGCGGCGGCGGCTGCCAGGTGAGCGTCCAGCCGGTCCCGCATCGTCATCGTGATGAGCGGGGTCGCCCGCTCCACGCCGAAGCTCAGCCCCGCGTCCACCAGGTGCATCTCGGCTCGATGACAGTGGCGCTCGACGATCGGGGCGATGTCGCCGGGCAGCAGGCCGACGGCTCGCTGCACGAGGCCCCCGCCGCACGTCTTGTAGCGGGGCAGGGTCTCCCGCTCGAGTAGCGCCACCCGCAGGCCGGCGGTCGCGAGACGGTGCGCTGCGATGCACCCGGCCGGGCCGGTGCCCACCACGGCGACGTCGTACAGGCTCATGCCGGTCGGTCCAGCTCCGGATACCGAAAACAGCCGACGAGATGATCGTTCACCATTCCGGCCGCCTGCATGTACGCGTAGCAGATCGTCGAGCCGACGAACGAGAACCCCCGCGCGACGAGCGCCGCGCTCATCGCGTCCGACTCCCTGGTGCGCGGCGGGATCTGCCGGACCGTCCGCCGGGCGTTTCGCCGGGGCCGGCCGCCCACGAATCGCCAGATGAACCCGTCGAACGAACCGTCCCGCTCCTGCAGGGCGAGAAACGCCCGGGCATTTTTCACCACGGCGTCGATCTTCTGTCGGTTCCGGATGATGCCGGGATCGCACAGCAGCTTGGCCTTGCGCCGCGCGTCGTAGCGCGCGATGCGCTCGGGATCGAACCCGTCGAGGGCGCGCCGGAAGCCTTCCCGCTTCCGCAGAATGATCGCCCAGCTCAGGCCGGCCTGGAAGCCGTCCAGGACGAGGAACTCGAAGTGCTTCCGGTCGTCGTGCACCGGAACGCCCCATTCCCGGTCGTGGTAGGCGGTCAAGAGGTCGTTGGCCTCCGCCCAGCCGCACCGCTTCAGACGGCGCGGCTCCGGTCGTAGAACACGAGGAGGTCGGTCGCGACGGCCTGCGCCCCGAGCTGGCGGAGCAGGGTCGTGATCTGGCCGCGGTGGTAGGTCGAGTGATTGACGACGTGGGCCATGAGCTGCCACAACGGGTACTCCCACCGCTCGCCCCGCGTATTGCGGTAGGCTACCGGCGCCTGCAGGCGGTCATTCGTCGCGGCGTCCACGAACGCCGCCTGCCCGGCTTCCACGTCCCGCCAGCGCGCCCGGATCCGCTCGAGGGTCGGGAAGGCCGCCGGATCGAACATGGCCGCCGGGGAGGTGCCGCGCCACCGCTCGAGCCAGATCCACTCCGCCGACAGGATGTGCACCAGCGTGTCGCGCACCGAGCGAAAGCTGCTCCCGAGGTCGCGGAGGAACTGCTCCGCGTCGAGCGGGTCGACCGCGCCCAGGATCCGGGCGTTCGCCCAGCGGTTATACGCGAAGAGCCCGTGGATGGCGCCGGCGTCCATCACCGCCCCCGCGTCTGGTAGACCGGTTTCCACCGCGGCGAGAAGTAGCCGACCACGGCGCCGACGGGCACCGTGACCGCCGCCGCGTACGCCGTCGTCTTCCAGAATCCCGGGAGGCAGCTCCCACCCCACGGGCGGCAGATGAAGGCGTCCATGACGTGGAGGGAGATGGCGACGCCGAGCGCGGCTCCGGCGCCGCCGGCGACCCCCCCCCCTACGTTCCGCCCGACCGGCACGTCGATCCGGTCCACACGGTCCCACGCCCAGGTCCGGACGCGCGGCGACCATGGCGGCCAGGTCAGCCCCGTGCGGCGGACCGTGAGACTGTCGCCCGGGAAGTACGCCTGGAGTCTGCCGGCGACGCGCTCGGCCCGGATACCCGGGACGGGCACCCCGAGGATTTCGGGCTCCGCCCACGCCCACACACGGACGCGATCCTCGATGTGGAACGTGGGGATCGCCGGCCGGAGCCGCTGGCCGCTGGCTGTGAAGAGGGGCAGCGTCAGGAGCACGGCGGCGGTCGCTCGCTCGGTCATCGTTGGCCTCGCGCCGGGTCAGGGCACCGTGACCGCCGGAATGTCTTGCTCTTTCACCATCCGATTGAACGCCGGCACCTCCGCATCGAGGACCGTCTTGAGCTTGTCGAGCTGCACCTGGAGCAGGGCCGAGAGCTCCTCGAACACGCGCACCGACTGCTCGGTGGGCGGCGCGTCCGCGCTCGCCACGACCCCGGCGAGCGCCGCGATCTTGTTGTTCAGCTTGATCGGGTAGTTCAGCGGGTCCTGCCCGCTGCGGTTCCGGACCTGGTAGATCTCCGCCTCGATCGCCGACAGCCGGGTCTTGAGGGAATCGGCCGCGGCGACGATCCGGCCGCCGCCGTCGGTCGAGGCGAGCCGGCGGGCCCGCTCGGCTACGCCGTCGAGCAGCTGCTTGACCGCGCGGATCCGCTTGACGGCGTTGTTGGCCTCGGTCACCTGGTTCCGGATGCGGAGCAGCAAGTCGAACTGGCTCTGCAGGTCGGCCGGCGTGGCCTGGATCCGCGGGTCCTTTTTCAGGTCGAAACTCTTGGTGTCGGACCAATCCCCCGACCGGATCCGGACCTTGTAGGTCCCCGGGACGGCGACGGGGCCCTGGGTGCCGCCCGCCCAGAAGATCATGCCCTCGAACCGGCTGGCGTCGGGATAGCGCAGGTTCCAGACGAACCGGTTCATGCCGGCCGCGACCCGCAACGAATCGGCCGGCTCGCGGGGCCGGGTCGACCACCGGCGAACCAGCGAGTCGCGGGCGTCGAGCACCTCGAGCGTGACTTCCGCGTCGGGTTTCTGCTTGAAGTGAAAGAACACCATGGCACCGTTGGGCGGATTCGCCCCGACGCCCCGGCGTGGGCCGCCGAAGCCCCCGCCCCCCTGCAGCCGATAGCCGTCGCGCGGTTTGAAGAGCCACCGGTCCGCCCGAGCCGCGTCCGCCGTCAGCTGGTGCAGCGGCGTGAGGTCGTCCAAGATCCAAAAGGACCGGCCGTGCGTCGCGGCGACGAGGTCGTGCTCCTTCACGGCGAGGTCGTGGATCGGCACGACGGGGAGGTTGAGGCGCAGCGATTGCCAGTTGGCGCCGTCGTCGAACGACACGTACACGCCGAATTCGCCGCCGGCGTACAGCAGGCCCCGCCGGGCGGGATCCTCGCGCACCACGCGGATGAAGTGCCCGCCCGGAATGCCCGTCACGATCTTGCGCCACGTGCGTCCGTAGTCGGTCGTCTTGTAAATGTAGGGCCGGAAGTCGTCCCACTTGTAGCGGGTCGCCGCGACGTAGGCGGTCGCCGGGTCGTGCGGCGAGGCTTCGATGATGCTGATCAAGGCCCACTCCGGCAGGTCCCGCGCCGGGGGGGTCACGTTGGTCCAGGTCCGGCCGCCGTCCCGCGTCAGCTGGATCAACCCGTCGTCCGACCCGGTCCAGATCGTGTTGCTGTCGAGAGGCGACGGCGCCACCGCGAAGATCACGTCGTAATACTCGACGCTCGTGTTGTCCTTGGTGATCGGCCCGCCGGACGGCCCCTGTTTGCTCTTGTCGTTGCGTGTCAGGTCGGGGCTGATGGGCGCCCAGCTGTGCCCGTCGTTGGTCGACTTGAACAGCACGTTCCCCGCGGCGTAGAGCACGTTGGGATTCTGCGGCGCGTGAACGATGGGGTAGGTCCACTGGAACCGGTACTTGAGCTCCGCCGCGCCCCAGCCCATCGGGTTCTCGGGCCACACCGACACCGTCCGCTCCTGGCCGGTGCGGTGGTCGAAGCGGCCCAGGTAGCCCCCGTAACACCCGGCGAACGAGACCTCGGGATCGTCCTTCCGGACGGCGATGTAGCCGCTCTCGCACCCGCCCACCTCGTACCAGTCGGCGCGCTCAATCCCCCCGCCGCCGGTGCGATGCGGGCCGCACAGCGTGCTGTTGTCCTGCTGGGCGCCGCACACCTGATACGGGAAATGGGTGGTGGTCGTCACGTGATAGAACTGCGCCGTCGGCTGGTTGTCCTGCCGGGTCCACGTGGCGCCGCCGGTGAACGTGACGTTGGCGCCGCCGTCGTTGCCGTTGATCATCCGCTTAGGATCGGTGTGGGCGATCCACAACGCGTGGTTGTCGCCGTGCGGCACCTGAATGGTCGTGTACGTCCGCCCGCCGTCCACCGACTTGTAGAAGCCCGTGTTGAGGACGTACACCGTCTCCAGGTCGTGCGGATCGGCGTGGATGTGCGTGTAATACCAGGCCCGCTGCCGGAGATTCCGCTCCTCATTCACCTTGCGCCAGCTCTCTCCCCCGTTATCGGAGCGGAACACGCCGCCGTCCTCCGCTTCGACGATCGCCCACACGCGATCGTGGTTGGCGGGAGACACCGTGACGCCGATCTTGCCGATCACTCCCTTGGGCAGGCCCTCGTTGCGGGTGATCTCCTTCCAGGTGTCGCCGCCGTCGGTGGATTTGAACAGCCCGCTCCCAGCGCCGCCGCTCTCCAGGGTCCAGGGCATCCGGCGCGCCTGCCAGAAGGCCGCGTAGAGGATCCGGGGATTCGCGGGATCCAGCGCGAGGTCGATCGCGCCCGCGCTGTCCGAGCGGAACAGGACCTTCTCCCACGTCCTGCCCCCGTCCTTGGAACGGAACACGCCGCGCGTCGCGTTGGGCCCGAACGCATGGCCCAGCACGGCGACGTAGACCAGGTCCGCGTCCCGGGGATGCGCCCGGATCGCCCCGATCTGGCCGGCGTCCCGCAGCCCCGCGGGCTTCCACGTCTTGCCGGCATCGGTGGACTTGTACACGCCGTCGCCCGGTGAGACGTTGCCCCGAATCGGCGACTCCCCGGTCCCGACGTAGACCACGTTGGGGTCGGACGGCGCTATCTCGATCGCGCCGATCGAGCCGGCTGTGAATTCCTTGTCGGAGACCGCCGCCCACGTCATGCCACCGTCCTCGGTCTTCCACACGCCCCCGCCCGTCGCCCCGAAGTAGTAGATCAGGGCCTGATCGTCGTGGCCCGCCACCGCCGCCACGCGCCCGCCGCGGAACGGGCCGATCTCGCGCCACCGGAGCTCCGAGAACAGGGTCGAGTCGTAGCGAACGGACGCCGGCGCGGGAGTGCGCTGGGCCGCCACCGAAACCGCCGGCAGCAGGAGCACTGCGAGCAGGAACCGTGACATCGGGACGAAACCTCCGTGACGGGTGTGTGGTGAAGCTCCGGGGCGGTAAAGATGAGCTTTGCGGCGGGAGACGGCCACCCCGATCTTTCATCACCATGTCCGGTCGGATCACGCTGGCCGCCGCCGTCGCCGCGGTGCCCGATCTCGCGTTCGCGGGGGTCTTCCTGATCACCTGGATCGCCCCACCACTCTGGGCGCCCGGATGGTGGTGGTCGGCCTGGAGCTCTACTCCTTGTTCGTCCTCGGCTCCTGTGTCGCATTCGAGACCTGGTGGCCCTTCGTCTAGGACCCTGCCCGCATGAGCGACGCGCCCCCCATCCCCCCTCGCCGCATCCTGCTCGCGGATGCCGACGCGTTTTACGTCGCGGTCGCGAGGCTGGTGGACCCGGACGGGGCGGGGAAGACCGCCCTCCTGATCGTGGGCGGGTCGGCCGAGCGTCGGGGCGTGGTGACGTCGGCCTCCTACGAGGCCCGGGCCTACGGCGTCCGGTCCGCCATGCCGATGGGCCGGGCCGTGCGCCTCTGTCCCAACGCCCAGGTCGTGCCGGTGCCCTGGTCCGCCTGCGCGAAGAAAAGCGAGGAGATCCGCGCGGTCCTCGAGCGGTTCGCGCCGGCCGTGGAGCGCGCCTCAAGCGACGAGTTCTATCTCGACCTCTCCGGCACCGAGCGGCTCTATGCCGGCGAGCCGCTGGGGGCGACCGCCCGTCGGATCCGTGCGGCCGCGCTCCGGGAGACCGGTCTTTCCATCTCGATCGGCGGAGGGACGTCGAAGCTCGTCGCCAAGCTGGCGGCGGGCGTGGCCAAGCCGCGCCCGGGCCAGACGGGCGACGGCGTGTACGTGGTCGAGCCCGGGGACGAGGCGGCCTTCCTGCGCCGGTTCGCGCTCGCCGACCTTCCATCGGTGGGCCCGAAGTTCCAGGAGCGGCTCGACCGGGTCCGGTTGCGGACCGTGGAGGACGTGCTCGCGCTCGACCGCCGGGCGCTGGTCGCCCGGTTGGGGGCGCGTGCCGGCGCGTGGCTACACGATCGCGTGCGCGGCCTGGATCCGTCGCCCGTCGAGCCCCGGCGGGACCCCAAGTCGATCAGCCGGGACGAGACCTTCCCCTGCGACCTGACCGACGATGAGGCGCTGGGGCGCGCGCTCCTTTCCCTGGTGGATCGCGCCACGACCGATCTGCGCGAGGGGGGGTTCGCCGCCCGGACGGTAACGGTGAAGCTGCGGGATGCGGATTTCACCACACGGCAGGCCGGCCGCACACTCGCCGAGCCCGTGCGCTCGGACCGCGCCGTGTTCGCGGTCGCCAAGACGCTGCTCGCCAGGCTGCGCGCCGCGCGCCGAGTGCCCGCGCGCCTGCTGGGCGTCTCGCTGGCGCAGCTCGTGCC
>JBOHSA010000095.1:0-65525 GCA_050732995.1 Gemmatimonadales bacterium
GGCCTGCACCCCGTAAACCCGCAACGCGGGGCGCAGCTCGCGCGCCGCGACAAGGGCGCCGACCGCCTGGGACCCGCCGCCCACGGCGACCACGAGCGCGTCCAGTGCCGGCTCGTCGCGCAGCAGCTCCAGCGTCAGGGTTGCCGCGCCCGCGATCACCCGCGGGTCGTTCGTCGAGTGCGCGAGGGCGAGCCCGCGCTCGCGCCCGAGGCGCGCCGCGACCTGAGCGGCCTCGTCGTAGTCCCGGCCCTGGATCACGAGCGTGGCGCCCAAGGCCCGTAGCGCCTCGTTCTTCTCGGGGTTGTTGCCTTCCGGGACGCATACCGTCACCGGACACCCCAGCAGCGCGCCGGCGTAGGCAAGCCCGAGCCCGTGGTTGCCCCGCGTCGCCGCCACGAGCCCGCGCCGGCGCTCCGCGTCGTCCAGCGTGGTCACGAGCGCCAGCCCGTTGCGCACCTTGAAGGCGTTGGTCGGCTGGAAGTTCTCGTGCTTCACCGACACGCGGATCGCACCGCCCACGGCCGCGTCGAGCGCGCCGTAGCGCCGCAGCGGCGTGGGTGGGAGGAACGGCCGGATCCGGCGCTCGGCGTCGAGCACGTCCGCGAACCGGATCGGCCAGGGATCCGACGCCGGCGCCGCTTGAGTCACATGCCCTTCTCGTCCGCCGACGGCCCGTCCAGCGCCGGAACCGGGAGGTCGGGGAGCAGCGATTGGCCGAGCGACATGCGGGCTCCGTGCAGTGGGCGTCGCCGGGCAACGTAGCGCGCGCGCGCGCGGCGGCAAGGGCGGGTCGCGTCTAGCCGAGGATTTTCCGCAGGCTTTGGGCCGCCTCGCCCCAGCCCAGATAGGCGAACACCGCGAGCGTCGTGAGCAGAACCAGGTTCGTCACCCAGCCGTTCCTGAAGTCGCGGCCCACCCACGCGGTGCGCGTGTTCATGATGAGCAGCGTGAGCGCGAGCAGCGGCATGAAAAACGCTCCGAACACCGCGTACAGCAGCTGCGCCCGCTCGAGCGGCGCCCACAGGAGGACGAGCGGCGCAGTGGAGAGAAACACGAGGAAGCCCCGGTAGGGGACGCTCGCGGAGAGCTCGGCGGCGGGCCCAGGCGTGGCGCGGCTGCGGGACAACGCTACGAAATCGGCGAACAAGTACGGGATGCCCTGCCACACACCCAGCAGGCTCGAGAACACCGCACCCCAGAACCCGAGCAGAAAAATCCAGCGACCGGGAGCGCCGAGCGGGATGGCGAGCTGGTCGGCGAGCTCCAGGGCCGCCGTGGGCCCCTGGCGCAGCGTGACGCGCGAGCCGATCACGATCATGGCCATGCCGAACAGCGCCGTCAGGGCGTAGGCGCCGGCGAGATCGATGCGACAGTCGAAAGCGCCGCGCGCCCCGCTGCGCCCTCTCTCCCGAATCCAGTAGCCGTAGGAGAGCAGCGTCACCGTTCCGCCCACGCCGCCCAGCACGCCAAGCGCGTACACGGTTCCGCCGGCGGGGATGCGGGGGGCGAACAGGCCGTCGAGCAGCGCCGCCCAATCGGGGTGGAGCAGGGGGGCGGTGAGGACCACGCCCGCCACCATCAGCACCACACACACCGCCATCACGCGCTCGAACAGCCGGAACCCACCGCGCCAGACGAGCAGCCCGCCGACGACGGAGTGCGCGATGCCCCACGCGATCTTGGAGGCATCGGGATCATGCGCCAGCGGCAGCAACCCCGTGCCGGCGACGCCGCACGCGCTGGCGAGCGCGCCGGCCGTGAAGAACCCCCAGGGCAGCAGGTAGACGAGAAACGCCCACTGGGCCCAGCGTCCCAGGTGTGCGACCCACCCCTCGACGAGCGTCGTGCCGGTCGCCATCTGCCACCGGGCGATCCCTTCGTTCAGGAACCACTTCAGCAGGGCCCCGATCCACGCGGCCCAGAGCAACGCGAGACCGTGGCGTGATCCCGCCAGGCTCGCCGTGAGGAGGTCACCGGCTCCGACGCCCGTGGCGGCGATCAGCATGCCCGGCGCGAACAGGGCGAGCCGGGGGAACCGGGGTGGGGTCCGGGCGGGGAGGGAGGGGGGGGAGGGGGGGGAGGGGGGGGAGGGTTGCACGGAAGCGGTGCGGGCCGAATCTCCCGCCCGCCCCCAGCGCTGTCAACCGGGCGGGCCTAGCCACGCCACACCGCCCGTGTCATATGGATCAGCCGTGCCCGACACTCACTCACGACCCCGCTGAGGCCGAGATGCTGCGCCCCGACCTGGAAAAGGAGCTCGAGCGCCTGCACCCCGCCGCCTTCGGTTGGGCGCTGAGCTGCTGCGCCGGGGATCGCCGGGTGGCCGAGGACGCGCTCCAGGCGAGCTACCTCAAGATCCTGGATGGCCGGGCGCGGTTCGACGGCCGCTCGAGCTTCCGGACCTGGGTGTTCGGCGTCGTGCGGCGGACGGCGGCCGAAGAGCGGCGGCGCGCCCGCATCCGATGGTGGCTGACGTGGTCCCTGGACAACCCGCCGGACCCGGAGACCGCCCTGGTGCGCTCGGAGACCACCCGGCAGCTGGCAACGGCGCTCGGCGGCCTGCCGGCCAGGCAGCGCGCGGTGCTCCACCTGGTGTTCTACCAGGAGCTCACGATCGCCGAGGCAGCCGCCGTGCTGGGTGTGGCGCTCGGCACGGCCCGGACCCACTACGAGCGCGGCAAGGCCGCGCTGCGACGGCTGTTGGTCGCGGAGGAGGACCCGACATGAACGAGGCGCGTGAGCGGGAGCTGCGCGACCGGTTCGAGCGCCTGCGGCGCGAGGAGGCCGACCGCGTGCCCGCGTTCCGCGCCGTGCTCGCGGCTGCGGAGCGGCGCCGCGCCGGGCGTCCGCCCGCGCGATTCCGCCTGGCGCTCGGCGTGATCGCCCTCGCGGCCGGGGTGGTCGCGGTCGTGGTGGGGGTGAGGCTGTTCCGGGCACCCGCCACGCCTGTGGATCTCGCCGCGACCCGCTGGCGCGGCCCCACCGACTTTCTGCTGCGGCTGCCGGGCCACGAGCTGCTGGGCACGGTCCCGCGGCTCAGCACCATGTACACCGACTGGAGGAATCCGTTATGAGGCACCGTTTCGCGGGAGCGCTCGCCGTCCTCGCCGCCGTGGCGCCGACCGCCGCGGGGCAGCAGCCGGGAGAGGACCCGCTGGCCCGGCTCCTGTTTCCACCGGAGCTCGTGATGCAGCGCCGGGCCGACATCGGGCTCCAGCCGGAGCAGCGCGCCACGATTACCAAGGCGATTCAGGACTTCCAGACGAAAGTCGTGGACCTGCAATGGCGGATTCAGGAGCAGTCGCAGAAGCTCGCCGGGCTGCTCGGCAAACCGTCGGTCGATCCGGCGGCGGCGCTGGCCCAGGTGGACGAAGTGCTGAGCGTCGAGCGCGAGATGAAGCGTGCACACATGACGCTGCTCATCCAGATCAAGAACACGCTGACGCCCGAGCAACAAGCGAAGCTGGCCGCGGCGCGCGGCCCCTGAGGCGGCGCTAGTGCGCGGCGTCCCCGGCGCGTAGCATATCGGTGGCCCTTTTCCCGGGACGCTCGTGCCGCCCCACGCTTCTCCCGAGCTGCGTCGCTCCCTCGGCTTCCTGCGCGCCACGGCCATGGTGGTGGGCACGATCATCGGGGCGTCGATTTTCGTGCAGCCGTCGGTGGTGACCGGCGCCGTGCCCTCGGTGACGGGTGGGATGCTGGTGTGGCTCGTGGCGGGTCTGTTGACACTGTGCGGCGCCCTGATCACCGCCGAGCTGGCCGCGGCGTACCCGGAGGCGGGCGGCGTCTACGCCTTCCTCCGCTCGGCCTACTCGCCCGCGGCGGGCTTCCTGTGGGCGTGGGCGATGTTCTGGACGATGCACTCCGGCATCATTGCCGCGCTCGCCGTGGTGTTCGCGCGTTACGTGGGGTATTTCGCGCCGCTCGGCGACGCGGGTATCCGCGCCGTCGCGATCGTCGCCATTCTCGGTCTCTCGGCCATCAACTACTTGGGCGTCGCGCTCGGGAGCGGCCTCCAGGCCGCCGTGACCCTCGGTAAGGTCGCCGGGGTCGTCGCCATCCTCGTCGTGGGGTTCTGGCTGGGCGCGGATCTCCCCAGCCACTTCGTCACCGCATCCGCCTCGGGCGTCCGGGGCCATGGACTCAGCGGGTTCGCCACCGGCGTCGCCGCCGGCCTGTTCGCCTACGGCGGCTGGCATATGGTGACCTACACCGCCGAGGAGACGCGGGACCCGGA
Source organism: Gemmatimonadales bacterium (assembly GCA_050732995.1). Classification (GTDB taxonomy): domain Bacteria; phylum Gemmatimonadota; class Gemmatimonadetes; order Gemmatimonadales; family GWC2-71-9; genus JBOHSA01. Next base: position 4,238 of record JBOHSA010000095.1, read on the forward strand.
GCGCACGCTGCCGCGCGCTCTGCTCGTCGGCACGCTGATCGTCACCGCGGCGTATGTGGCGCTGAACGTCGTCTACCTCTACATCCTGCCGCTCGACCGGGTGATGGCGTCCGACCGGGTCGCCGCCGAGGCCGCGGACGCGCTGCTCGGCGGGCGGGGGTTGGGGGGGGGTGGCGCGGCGATCTCGGCGCTCGTCATCGGCTCGACCTTCGGCGCGCTCTCGGGGATCGTGCTCACCGGGCCGCGCGTCTACTTCGCGCTGGCCCGGGATGGGCTGATCTTTCCTTGGGTCGGGGCGGTGCATCCGACGTTTCGGACGCCGCACCGTGCGATCGCGCTCCAGGCCGTCTGGTCCGCCGTGCTTGTGGCGACCGGCACCTACCGGGCTCTGTTCACGCGCGTCGTCTACACCGAGTGGATCTTCTTCGCGGCGATGGCGGTGGGCCTGCTGCTGCTGCGGCGGCGCGCCGGGTACGCGCCGGCGTATCGCCTCCGCGGCGGTCCCGTGGTCCCGTTGACGTTCGCCGTTGCCGCCGTCCTCGTCGCCGGGAGCCAGATCGTGACCGATCCTCGGAGCAGCGCGATCGGCCTCCTCCTCGTGCTCGCGGGGCTGCCCGTGTACGCCGTCTGGGTGCGGGGACGAGCGGGTGACCGCGTCCGCCAGGGAGTAAACCCAACATGAGGATCATCGACTTCCACAATCACTACTACCCCCCCGCGTACCTCAAGGCGCTGCGGGCCGGCCCCACGACGGTGAAAGTGTGGACCGACGGGGACCAGAATCCCGTCTTGGGCTACCCGGGTGACTACAACGTGGTGGTGCGCGGGCACCGCGACATCGCCTATCGGGAGGCGGTCCTGGAACGCGAGGGCGTGGCCATGCAGGTCCTCACCTTCACGACGCCCGGGACGCACGTGGAGGCGCCCGTGCGGGCCGTAGCGCTCGCCCGCCTGGTGAACGACGCCTTCGCGGCGGTGGTGCACGCGCGGGCCGCCCGGTTTGCGGCCTTGGCGACTTTGCCGCTGAACGATGCCGCCGCGGCGGCGGCCGAGCTGGAGCGTGCCGTCACGGAACTGAAGTTCCGGGGCGCGATGCTCTTCAGCAACGTCAACGGCGTGGCCCTGGCCGACGACCGCTACCGGCCGCTGTATGAAATCGCGGACGCGCTCGGCGCCGTGCTGTACATCCATCCGACCCACCCCGTCGGCGTGGAAGCGATGACCGAATACTGGCTCATGCCCCTGGTCGGGTTCCTGTTCGATACCACGCTCGCCGCGGCGCAGCTCGTCTTCAGCGGCGTCGTCGCGCGCTACCCGCGGATCCGCTGGGTCCTGGGGCACCTGGGTGGCGCCATTCCGTATCTCGCCGAGCGGCTCGATCGCGGCTATGAGGCGTTCCCCGAGTGCCGGGTGCACATCCAGCGGCCGCCGAGCGCGTATCTGAAGGAGTTCTACTACGACACGGTGAATTTCGACCCTGCGGCGCTGCGACTCGCGCTCGCGTTCGCCGGCCCGCGCCACATCCTGGCGGGGAGCGACTACCCGCACCGGATCGGCAGTCTCACCGCGATGCGGGAGAGTCTCGAGCACCTCGATCTACCGGCAGCGGACCACGCCCTGGTGCTGGGTGGCAACGCCGCGCGGCTGCTGGGCGACTGACGTCCAGCGACCCCCCGGCGTGCACCCGGGGGTCGCGGTTCCGCTGGAGTCGCCTGCGGGCTCAGTGCCCGGCGTCGTCCTCGAAGGGGAACGCCAGCACGCCGGTGCTGCCGATGCGATCGACGCGGAGCACGCGGCTGAGCGTCTTGCCGTCTACCGTGATGCTGACGAGGTAGTCGCCGCTGGCGACGGTAGCCGCGCCGCCGCCGAGTCCGCCGAACCCGCCACCGCCGCCGCCAGCTGCGCGGCCGAACGTTTGGGCGACGAACCCCAGGGCGCCGAACCCGCCACCCCCGCCCCCACCCCCGCCGCCCTGACCGGGGCGGCGCAGCAGGTTGCCGAGCTGGCCAAGGAAGCCCGGGTCGGGGGCGGTTTCGGCGCCTGCGCCGCCCTCCGGCGCGGCGGCGCCTGGTGCACCGGGCGCGCCCGGAGCGCGCGGAGTCGTTTCACCGGGGCGCTCCACGAACCGCCCGGCCGCGCCGGCACCAGCCCCGCCGCCGCCCCCGCCGCCGCCCCCACCCCCGAAGCCGAAGCGCTGGGCGAGACCCTGAATGTCACCGGCGAGCAGCGCGGTCTTGATCGGATCGAGCATCTGCTGGTTCTGCCCGGCCTTGGCGAGCGAGTCGAACACGACGTTGATGCGGGCGACGAGCCATACGCTGTCCCGCTTCTGCGACGGCGACAAGGCCACGGGCGGCGGCTGGCGCCCCTGGAAATTCCACGTGACGCGGTGCAGCCCGGGACCGCCGGGGCCCTGGAGGGTGCGGATCGTGTCGCCGGTCACGTCGCTGATCACGACGCGGGTGCGGCTGCGCCGGTCGCCCGTGGTCAGGCGGTACCCGATTTCGGCGCCGTACGACGGGCTGGGCGAGCGGAACGCCTTGTGGCCGGGGCTGCCGCCGCCGAGCGGGGACTGCCCGTACTGGTAAGCCGTCTTCGGTTGAAAGAGGTAGGCCGTGGCGGCGAGCACACTGTCGGTGAGCTGCTGCAGCGGCGCGATGTCCACGATCCAGATCGCGCGGCCGTGCGTGCCGGCGATCAGCTCCCGGTCGCGGGGGTGAATCTTCAGGTCGTGCACCGGCACCGTCGGCAGGCCCGTCATGAACTTCTGCCACGAGGCGCCCCGGGTCAACGACACGTAGGCCCCGACGTCCGTCCCCACGAACAGCAGATTCCGGTTGGTCGGGTCCTCGCGGAGCACGTGGACGTAGTCCGGGCCCCCCTTCGGGAGGTTGTTCGTGATGGACCGGAACGTCTTCCCGAAGTCGGTCGTCACGTACACGTAAGGCGTGAAGTCATTGGTCCGGTGGCCGTCGAACGTCACGTAGACGGTGGCCGTGTCGAACCGCGACGGCTCGATCCGGCTCACGTAAGTGCCCGCCGGCACGCCGGGGAAGCGGCCCGTGAGATTTTCCCACGTGCCGCCGTCGTTCCGCGTCAGCCAGACGTTGCCGTCGTCCGTGCCGGCGAACAGCAGGCCGGGCCGGATCGGGGACTCGGCGAGGGAGACGATGGTGCAGTGCGTTTCGGCCCCCGTGATGTCTGGAGTGATGCCGCCCGTCGCGCGCGTGCTGACGCGGATCTTCATCGTGTCGCGGGTCGTCAAGTCCGCGGAGATCGGGTACAGCTCCTCGCCGCGCTTGGTGGACTTCATCACCTTGTTCGCCCCGGCGTAGAAGATCTCCGGGTTGTGAGCCGAGATGAGGAATGGCGTGTTCCAGTTCCAGCGCAAGGCGCTGTCGACCGAGTCGGAGCGCTGGCGCGCGCGCAGCGCCTGGATGCGGCGCCTTTGGGCCGCGGTCTCCGGTCGCGCGGTGTCGGGGCGCTCGATGACCACTGAGTCCTCGAACAGCTGGTAGCGCGGCCGCCAGTTCGGCTTCTGGAGCTGGACGCGGTCGCCGGTCGCGAAGTTCAACCGCGACATGTTCCCGCCCTGCGACTCGACGTAGATGATGTTCGGGTCGGTCGGGTCCTGCGCCGTATAGAAGCCGTCCCCTCCGCCGACGGTCGTCCAGTCGGCGTTGGTGATGTCGCCCTGGCGGCGGCGCGAGGGCCCGCACCAGGAGCCGTTGTCCTGGAGCCCGCCGCACACCCGGTAGGGGAACGCCATGTCGAAGCTGACGATGTACAACTGGCCCAAAGCGAAGGTGTTGAGGAAGTCGTAGTTCCCGCCCTGGTCCCACGTCTGGGCGATCCCGCCGTCGTTCCCGACGATGATGTGGCTCGGGTCGGCCGGGTCGATCCACATCGCATGGTGGTCGACGTGAATCCCCACGGTCGCGTTCCCGACCGTTTTGCCGCCGTCAGTGGAGAAGTTGACGGGCGTCGACGACCAGTAGACGCGGTTCGGGTCCTTCGGGTCCACGCGCACTTGCGAGTAATAGAAGGGCCGGACGTTGTTGCCGTTGGTTTTCTCCCACGTCGCGCCGCCATCGGCCGAGCGATACAGGCCCGAGGGACGGGTCTGCGCGGGCTTGCCGGCGGTGGGCCGGGGGTTGGGCGTGGTGTCGGCCTCGACCATCAGATAGATGACCTTCGGGTCGGAGGGCGCGATGGCGATGCCGATCCGGCCCCGGGTGGTCTCGGGGAGGCCGCCGCCTTTCCCTTCGGTCCAGGTGCGGCCACCGTCGGTGGTTTTCCACAGGGCGCTGCCGGGGCCGCCGCTCTTCAGGAAGTACGGCCCGCGCACGCGCTCCCAGCTCGCGGCGAACAGCACCTCGGGGTTCGCGGGATCCATCGCGACGTCCACGAAGCCGGCGCGCTCGGAGACGAACTTCACGCGCTGCCAGGTCTGCCCCCCGTCGGTGGTCTTGTAGAGCCCGCGCTCGGGGTTCGCGGCCCAGGGCTGCCCCAGGGCGGCGACGTAGACGATGCTGGGATTGGTCGGATGGACGACGATGCGCCCGATCGCGCCGGAGCGCTCGAGGCCCATGAGCTTCCAGCTGAGCCCGCCGTCGGTGGACTTGTAGATGCCACAGCCGGGGGAGATCGTGTTGCGCGAGTCTTCCTCACCGGTACCCGCCCAGACTTGCAGCGTGTCGCTGGGCGCGATGGCCAGCTCGCCCAGCGCAACGCACCGCTCGTTGTCGAAGACCGGCCGGAAGGTGGTGCCGGCGTTGGTGGTCTTCCAGATCCCGCCGGCCGCGGCGGCCACGAAGAAGGTGCGGGACGGGCTCGGGATGCCGACGACGCTCGAGACGCGGCCCATCATGTTGGCCGGGCCGATGTTGCGCCAGCGGAAGCCGGCGAGCAGCGTCGAATCGAGGGGCGTGGAGACTTGAGCGGAGAGCGCGGGCGGGGCCGCGAGGGTCAGGACGGCCGCAGCCGCCCACAGGCGTTGGGTCATTGACGGTCGGGTGTGAAGGGTGGACGGTGAACCGGCGGCACGTCTTAAATGTACGCGCCGCCGGCGCCCGCCGTTGGTCGGCCCGCTACCCCGGCCACTGCGCCGGTGGGAGGGGGGGAAAGATGCTGGGGGGGCGGGGCGGGCGGGGGCGGCCCTTGCGGGCCTTGACTTCATACAGGGCGCGATCCGCCGTGGCCATCAGGGCTTCGGTCGTGGCGCCGTCGCGCGGGTGCCAGGCGTGGCCGACGCTGACCGCCAGCGTCGGCTTCTCCGGGTTGCCCGCCACGTGTTCCATGATGCGCTGGGCGACCTGCAGGGCCTCGGCTTCGTCCGTTTCGGGCAGGACCACGGCGAACTCGTCGCCGCCGTAACGCGCGGGGATGTCGATCGACCGGCACGAGGCCCGCAGCGCGTCGGCCACCCGGCACAGCGCCCGGCTCCCCACGAGATGCCCATGCCGGTCGTTGATCCGTTTCAGGCCGTCCAGATCGAGCAGCAGGAGCGCGAACGGCCGGTCGGTGCGCTGGGACCGCTGGATTTCTCCAGCAATCTCGTGGTTCAGCTGGCGGTAGTTCGCCAGGCCAGTCAGCGGGTCGGTCACGGCCAGCTGGCGCAGCTGGTCCTCGGCGCGCCGGCCTTCCGAGACGAGCGCCGCCAGCGCCAGGGTCATGATCGCCGTCACGCCCATGAACGCCTGGAGCAGGAGGAGCGACTCGTTGGGCGTTCGTCGGACGAACGGGCCGAACCCCGAGAGGGTGCCCCACACGGTGATCCCGGACAGCGCGACAATGGCCGTGACGGCGCCGCGCTGCGCGAAGCGGAATGCGGCCCACACGAACAACGGGACGCACAAGAATTCCAGCGGATAGTTCTTGACATCCGACGGAAACTGGCCGCCGAAGACCACCACCCCGACCAGGACCAGCGCGAGTCCCAGCAGCGCGGCTTCCGCTGCCCGCCCCCAGTCCCAGCGCGGCCACGGGCTCACGCTCCACGCCAGGAGAAAGGGGGCGACCACCAGATTCCCGGTGACGTCCCCGAGCCACCACGTGAACCAGATGGATCCGTAGGCCGCCCACTCGGCGAACCCACCGAGCGTGAGACTTGTGACGCCCCACGTCGGACTGACCATCGTGCTGCCGATGGCGGCCAGCGCGATGAATCGGAAGAAGTCCGGCGCGCGCAGCAAGGCCTCGCGCCCGCCGGCGAACCGGTTGACCAGGTAGGCGCCGACGACGCCTTCGAGCGTGTTGCCGATGCCGATGGCGAGCGACGTCGCCGCGGACCCGGCCGTGGTCACATTGGCGAGGAAGGCGCCCAGGAGGATGGCGGGCCACACCCGGAGCCCGAACAGCAAGAAGGCGGTCAGCGCAATGCCCGTCGGCGGCCACACCAGAGAGGCGTTGGGGTGGAGGAAGGCGAGGCTCAGCCCGAGCTTGCCGGCCAGAAAGTACACGACAGCGAGGGCGACAAGCGTTGCCGCGTAGCGAACCGATCGGGCGCCGGTGATCCCGTGGGGCATGGACCGCGCTCCCTGAGGGTGAGAGCAAGTTCCCGCAACGCGGCGGCGGGTGACGTGACGGCCGTCACGCGCCGCACGGCTAGCCCGCTTTTCCCTCCCCCGCGTACAACACCGCCCGCACCTTGGCCGCCAGCGCGGCGGGCGTGAACGGCTTCTGCATGAAGGCCGTACCGGGGTCGAGCACGCCGTGCCGCTCCACGGCGTCGTCCGAATAGCCGGAGAGGTAGAGGACCCGCACGCCCGGACGCCGTTGCACGAGCTGGCGCATCAGCTCGCGCCCGTTCATGCCCGGCATCACGACATCGGTCACCAACAGGTCCACCGGGCCGGGATGCTCCTCGGCGAGCCGCAGCGCCTCCGCCCCCCCGGCCGCGACCAGCACGGCGTAACCGGCCTGCTCCAGCACCTTACGGGCCAGGGTCCGCACGAGCGGGTCGTCCTCGGCGATGAGGATGGTCCCGGTGCCGGCGACGGGCGTGGCAACGGGCGCGGCGTCGCCGGCGACGTCCACGGCCGCTTCCACGCGCGGCAGGTACATGCGGAACGTGGCTCCCCCGCCCGGTCGGCTGTCGACGGTGATGTGACCGCCGCTCTGCCGCACGATGCCGTACGCGGTCGCCAGGCCGAGACCCGTGCCCTTGCCGCGGGCCTTGGTGGTGAAGAACGGCTCGAACGCCCGGGCCAGCGTGTCGCGGTCCATCCCAACGCCGGTGTCGGACACTCGGAGCAGGACGTAGCGCCCGGCGGGCAGTTCGCCGGCGTCTCCCTCGGTCAGGTCGACGTTGGACGTCGCGAGGGTGAGGCGCCCACCCTCGGGCATCGCGTCCCGGGCGTTGACGGCCAGATTCACGAGCACCTGCTCCAGTTGTCCGGGATCGACCCGGATCGCGCCCAGGTCGGGCGCGCGCTCGAGGGTCAGGGTGATGTCCTCGCCGATGAGGCGGCGCAGCATCCTGCCCACGTTTTTCACCAGGGCGCCGAGGTCGACCACCGCCGGCGTGAGCACCTGCCGGGCGCTGAAAGCCAGCAGCTGGCGGATCAGGTCCTGCGCTCGCGTCGCCGCCTCCCGGATGATCCCCAGCTCCTCCTGGGCGGCCGCGTCGGGCGGCGTCTCCAGCAGCAGGAGCTCGGTGGAGCCGAGGACCGCCGTGAGCACGTTGTTGAAGTCGTGCGCCACGCCCCCCGCGAGCCGGCCCAGCGCCTCCAACTTCTGGGATTCGAGAAGCTGCCGCTCGAGCTGCCGGGCCTCACGCCGCGTCGCACTGTCCTCCAGCGCCCGCGCGACGGCCGGCCCGAGACGCTGCAGCCGGTCCTTCATGACGTAATCCCGGGCGCCGGCCCGCATCGCCGCCACCGCCGTATCTTCTCCCACGCTCCCGGACACGACGATGAACGGAATGTCCGCGCCGCGCTCCTGCAGCACACCGAGCGCCGCGGGGGCGTCGAACTCGGGCATGTAGTAATCGCTGAGCACCACGTCCCACGGCTGTTGGGCGAGAGCGTCGCGCATCGCGGCGGCGCTCTCCACGCGGACGTGCTGCGGTGCGAAGCCGGCGCCCCGCAGCGCCCGGAGCATCAGCTCGACGTCGGACACGGAGTCTTCGACGATCAGCACGTGAAGATCTCGGGGTGCGCTCACCGTCGGTATACCTGTCCGCCCTTCATCACGAAGACGACGCGCCGGAGCGCCGTGATGTCCTCGAGGGGATTGCCGTCGAACGCGACCAGATCGGCCTGGAGGCCCGGCGCGATCGCGCCGATGCTGTCCTGGAGCCCGAGCGAGCGGGCAGCGAGCGAGGTCGCCGACACGAGCGCCGCCAGCGGCGCCTGGCCACCCCGTTGCACGCGGTAGATCAACTCCTCCCAGTTCCGTCCGTGGGCGCCCGCCACGGCGTCCGTCCCGAACACCACCTGCAACGTCGGCCGCCGGAGCGCGCGCTGGAACACCGCGAGCATCAGCGGGAGCGCCTGCTCCATCTGGCGGAACCCCTCCTCGGTGTAGTTTCCGGTGCCGAGAAACCGCGCCTTGTTCGCGAAATAGTTCTCGAACACGAGGTGGACGTGCGGATCGAAGAACGTCCCGCTCGCCGCCATCAGATCCAGGGCGGCGTCATCCACCAGCGCGCCGTGTTCGATCGTGGTGCAGCCCGCGCGGACCGCCCGCCGCACGGCCTCCGCCGCGTGAGCGTGGATCACCGCGCGTCGCCCCAGCGCCCGGGCCTCGCCGCAGGCTGCGCGCAGCTGGTCCTCGCTGAGCGTGGGCCCCCCGCCCTCGCGGATGCTCTTGGAGGCGAAGATCTTGATCGCGTCCGCCCCGTCGGTCGTGCGGCGCCGCACCTCGCGGCGCAAGCCCGCCGTGTCGCCCGCCGCTTCGGTCACCCACTCGAGGGACGTCAGCACACGGGGACTCGGGATGCCGCCCCGCGCGATCGCGTCGCGGAGATCGCGGTCGAGCGTCGCGCCGAGGCTTTGGACCGTCGTGATCCCCGCCATGAGGGTGCGATAGGCGTTTTCCACCGCGTACAGCACGCTCTGCTGGATCGGCTCCGCCCCGCCAGCCTCGTTGTGCGCCCGGCCGTCGCGGTCGAAGTGCGAGCCGATGTGAATGTGCGTGTCGATCCCGCCGGGCATCACGGTGAGGCCGCTCAGATCGTAGGTCGCCCGGGTACCCCCAGCCCCCGCCCGTCCGGAGTCGAGCCGTACGATGCGCGAGCCCTGCACGACGATCGTGGCATTCCGAAGCACACCGCCCCGGCCGTCGAGCACGACCCCCGCACGCAAGGTGACCGTCGGAGCGGTCGACTGGGTGCGGGCCACGGCGGGGAAGACGAGCGACCAGGCGAGCGTGCAACCAACGAGCCTCATGCTGAGCCTCCTGCCTCGGGTCTGGCGAACTGCGAGACTAATGGTGGTTCGCGCGGTCTGACACAGTAGGATCGCGCGGAACCCGTTCTTGTGCAAGCACTTCCGCACCGGGACCTGTTCTTGCTCGTGCTGAGCCGCGATTGTAGGGATCGGGCTCGGGCCACAGGTTAGGGACCACCCGATACACATCGCGCGGACCGGGAGCGGCGTTGGGCAAGTCGACCACGATCAAACACTACGTGATGGCGCTGGGCCTGGCCACTATGGGCGCGCTACCGGCTTGCTCGCATGCCTGGCCGGAGACTGCCGCACGCCCGGCGGTGGACACGGCGGCGGCCCGGCGGGCGGCGCTGCTGCCCGCGCCCACCCGGGATCCCGAGATGGAGCAGCGCCTCACCCGGCTGGAGCTGCGCGTGCTGGAGAAGGAGGCGCAGGTGGCCGAGCTCCAGGGGCAACTGGAGGAAGCGCGGCGGGAGGTCGTGCGGGCCATGGCCCGGCTCCAATCCCTCGCCAGCCGGGCCGAGGCCGCCTCGGCGATGGCGGAGGTGGAGGTCGCGCTCCAGTCTCTGCGGACCACGAGCGCCGTCATGGCGGCGCCCGAGATCGCGCAGGCCCGGCGGCTCCTGGAGATGTCCACGACGGAGTTCAATCGGCAGAACTACGGGGGCGCGCTCTACCTCGCCAACCAGGCGAAGAGTCTCGTCGGGCTGGGCCGCGGCCGGCTGGCGGATGCCGAGCGGGGGGTGCTGCGGCCGGGCGAGATCCTCTTCGCGGTCCCGCTGCAGCTCCAGGCGCTGGGCCAGAGCAATGTGCGCGAGGGCCCCGGCATGAACTTCCGGGTGCTCTTCACCCTGGAGAAGGGCGCGGCGCTCACCGGCCACTCCTACGCGGGAGAATGGGTGCGCATCAGCGACCGCGGCGGCCGCAGCGGGTGGATCTTCGCCTCCCGTGTGGGGCGCTAGCCCGTTTCCTTTCTCGATTCCTTTGGCCGCCGGCGCACGGCCTGCACCACCCGGTCGCGCCCCCCATGTTTCGCTTCGTACAGAGCCTCATCCGCGCAGGCGAGAAGCGCCTCCGGCAGGTCGGCATGGTCGGGGAACTGCGCCACGCCGATACTCAATGTCACCTTCCCGCCCCGGAACACTTCGTCGGCGAGGCTTGCGCGCAACCGTTCGCCGGCCTGCACCGCGGCGTCCGCGTCGGTCTCGGGCATCAGCACCACGAACTCTTCGCCCCCGAAACGCGCCACGCAGTCGACGTCGCGCGTCGTCTCGCGAAGAATGGCCCCGACGCGCCGCAACACCTCGTCCCCCGCCAGGTGGCCGAAGCGATCGTTGTACTGCTTGAAGTAGTCGATGTCGGCGATCACCAGCGCCAAGGCATGGCGGTTGCGCCGGGCGCGCCGCACTTCGCTCTCGAGCGTCTCCATCAGCTGCCGGCGGTTGAACAGCCCCGTCAACCCGTCCGTCACCGAGAGCCGTTCCAGCCCCTGCCGTCCCTCGCGCAGCCGGGCCACCATGTCGTTGAACACCGTCGTCAAAGCCCCGATCTCGCCGCCCGTCACGACGGGGAGGTCGACGGCGAGATCGCCGGCGGCCACTTTCGCCGCTCCCTGGGTCAGGCGGACGACCGGCCGGACGATGAGCAGGCCGAGCACGTACGCGACGAGCCCCAGGACGACGAGCAGCGCCGCGAGGATCAGGATCGTCAGGTTCCGCAGCCGCAGCACCTGGCGATAGGCCTCCGCCGTGGGCATTTCGGCCAGCACGGCCCATCCGAGGCGCGGCGCACGCGCCAGCGTGCCGACCGTCCGGATGCCCTCGAAGTTTGTGTACTCCACGGCCTCTCCGACCAGGTTGAGCAGCTCCGGAGACTCGGCCGTGCGCCCGGCGGACAGGGGTTCGACGCTGCCGGCCCCGAACCCGGTGATCAGCGCTCCCTCCCCCGTCAGGACGTGGACGTGGCCCGCCGCGCGACGCGACAAGCCTGAGAGCGCGTCCTCGACGGTGCGGAGATTGACCTGGGCCGACAGCGCTCCCAATAGCCGCCCGCTCGGGGCTCGGATCGGCACGGCGACCGGGACGACCGGTCGCCCCAGGGCACTGTCCCGATGCACCGCGCCCACGACCGGGTGGTCCGCCCGGACCTGCGTCAGCCAGTCGGAGGGAAAGCCGGTCATCCCCTCGCCTCCTCCCCCGCCCCCCGCGCCCCCCCCGCCCCCCCCGCGCCGCCGGCCGGCGCTCGTCGCCACGACTCGCCCCGCCGGGTCGATGACCAGGAGCTCCTCGTAGTCGGCGAACCGGTGCTTGACGGAATTGAGGTAGTCCGTGAGCCGAGCGAGCGTTTGGGCCCGCCCCCCGCGCTCCAGGTTGTCGGTCACCTCGACGGACCGGGCGAATACCCGGAGATCCGAGACCCGCTCCTTGAGCCAGATATCGAGCTCGCGGGCCGCCTGAGAGCTCACGCCGCGCAGCTGCTCGGTGAGTCGTTCCGTCAGCGCGCGCTTGTTCTCCCGGTAGGACAGCCAGGAGGTGGCCAGCGAAGGGATCAGCGCGGACAGCACGGCAAAGGCCAAGATCTTGTTGCGGATGCTGTCCAGCCGCATGGCGCGCAGCCAGCCGGCGATCACCTCTTCCCAGACGCTGAACCGTGCCAATCCCGCCCCCTCGTGCGATACTGCAAGATTCACCCGCTGCGAGCCACCGCAAGCCGGAGTGTGATCCCCGTCACATCCGTTGCTTGGGTTCCCCCCGTTCTTGGATTCGGGAAGCGCTCGGGGGGCGGTCGATGCAGCAGGGACTGTGGGCCCGTTTGCGGGGCGAGGTCGACGTACAGCTGCGGCGCGGCGGCTGGTATCGCGTCGTGCGCGAGACGCCGCTCGAGGCCGTGCTGGACGCGAATGGGCGGCAGGTCAATGTGCCGAAATCCTTCCTCCAGATCGTCTCCGCTCGACCCGAAGTCTGGACCGTCGTGCCCCGTCCGCCGCGCTCGGGCCGGCTTCCCATGACGTGGGGTCCGCGTTACGCGGTGTGCCCCAATTGCCGAGCGCGCGCGCCGCTGGGTAAACCGGTGCCGAGCATGCGCTGCCCGACGTGCAACGGGGTATTCGAAATCGGTTGGGGGGACGGCTACTCGTCGTAACGTTTCCCGTTGCTTCAGCGGGTGCAGGGCGTAGGTTGGGACGGCGTGGGGCCGGCTCCTTCTCTCAGCGCGACCGCTTTGCGCGCGGCATGCCGCGCGCTGCTCGCCCTCGTCCTCCGGATTTTCTTCCGGCGCATTGAGATCTCCGGGCTCGAACGGGTTCCGGCCAGCGGGCCCATCATCCTGGTGCTCAACCACCCGAACGGGCTCATCGATCCCGCCTTCCTGCTCTGTCTGACGCCCCGGCGCGTGTCGTTCCTTGCCAAGGCACCGCTGCTTGGGATGCCGGTCATCGGGTCGATCGCGCGCGCGTTCGACGCGATTCCCGTATACCGCCGCCAGGACGCGGGCTCCGATCCGGCGCACAACCGGGAGACATTCGAGGCCGCGCGTCGCGTGCTCGAGCGCGGCGGCGCGATCGCGATCTTTCCCGAGGGGGGCTCGCACTCCGACCCCAAGCTGCGGCCGCTGAAAACCGGGACGGCCCGCATCGCATTGGGCGCGGCCGCGGCGCTGGGCGAGCGCGAACGGATCCGGCTCGTGCCGGCAGGCCTGTACTACCGGGCGAAGCGCACGTTTCGCAGCGCGGCGCTGCTGCACTTCGGAGCGCCGTTCATGGTGGATCCGGTGCCGCTCGCGCCCGGGGCCGATCCTCCCAGCGGGCCCGTGCGGGCGCTCACGGCGCGGATCGAGCAGGCGCTGGCCGCGGTCACCCTGCAAGCAGAGCAGGCCGAAGCGCATACGCTGGTGGAGCGCGCGCTGGGGATCTTCCGGGCCGCCACCTCCTCAGCGGGCGGGCAGCCGCTCGCCGAGGAGTTCGAGCTGCGGCGCCGCTTTCTCGCCGGGTATCAGGTGGTGCGGGAGCGGTGGCCGGCGCGCCTCGACCGCCTCCGCGCCCGGATCGACCGCCACGAAGCCGCGCTCCGGGTCGCGGGCCTGGACCCGCAGCATCCGTCGGCGCGGCGGCTCACGGCGCGGGTCGTCGCCCGCTACACGCTGAGCAGCGTGGCCGTGCTCGGCGTGTTGTTGCCGGCCGCGCTCGGCGGCGCGGTGTCGCACTATCCGGCCTACCGCGCCGTGGGGTTCGTGGCGACGGGGATCGCAAAGGGGAAGGAAGACAGTCTGGCTACGGTGAAAGTGCTCGCCGCCATGCTCTTGTTCCCGGTGACGTGGGGCGGCGTGGCGTTCGGGCTTGCGCTCCGGCTGGACGCCCGCGTCGGCGCCGCCGCCCTCGCGCTGCTGCCGCTCGCCGGGTACGCGGCACTCGTGTTTTTCGAGCGGCTCGACCGCCTGCTCGGCGCGGCCCGGGCGTTCACCCTGTTCGTGCTACGGCGCCGGGCGTTCCTGCGCTTCGAGGCCGAGCGGCGCGCCATCCGGGACGAGATCCTCGCGCTCAGCCGGGACCTGACGGCCGTCGGGGTCGGGTAGGGGTAGGATGGTACCACGATCGATGCGCCACGTGCCGATCCGCTTCGCCTGTCTGATCCCGCTCGCTGTCGGGTGCCGAGCCGCAGGCCCACCCTCCGCGCGGGTGGGGGAACCGGTCCCGGAGACCGCCCCCGCCATTGCGTGCCTGCCCCTTGCAGCCCGCCCGCTCACCACTCGTCGCGCCGCGGGGAGAATGGATTCCGTCACCGTCACGCTCGCCGAACCGGTCGATCCGTCCCGCGCACCGGTTCCGAGCAGCGCCAGCGAGGCACTGGTGTTCCGCCACCTGTACGAAGGACTGGCCCGCGTCGATTGCGAAGGCCGGGTCCTGACGGCCCTCGCCGAGTCTTGGCAGGCGGACGATGAAGGGCGGCGTTGGACTTTCATCTTGCGCCCCGGCGCGAGCTTTTGGGACGGCTCTCCGGTCCGGGCCGAGGACGTCGTCGCGGCGTGGAGTGCCCGGTCCTCGGCTGCCGGGCCCCTCCAGTTCCAGGTGGTGGTGACCGACGCGCGCACGCTCGTCGTCACGTTCGCGCGGCCGGACGCGGCGGCGCCGCGCCGGTTCGGCGACCCCGCTCTCGCCGTGACGAAACCCGCGTCCGAGGCGGCATGGCCCCTCGGCACCGGGCCCTATCAGATCGTGTCCGCCGGCGAATCGATCACCGCGGCCCCCGTCCCGGGGGTTCACGGGCCGCTGCTCGTCCTCCGGTCCGCGTCGGCGGCGGACCCCCGGGATCTGCTCGACGCCGGTACGGACGCGCTCCTGACCGACGACCCGGCGGTGCTGGATTACGCGGCTCCGCGACCGGCGCTGGTCTCACTCCCGTTGCCGTGGAGCGGCACCTACGCGCTCGTCACGTCGCGCGAGACCGCGCTCGCGGCGGCGGAGTCCCGCGACGCGCTCGCGCGGGACGCGGTGCGCGGTGAGGCCCGGGGAGCGCAGCCGCCGTTCTGGTGGACCGAGGATGGCCTGCGATCCTGTTCGGCGGGTCCCGCCACCGCCGTCTCGGACGCCGCGGCCGGGGCCAGCCGCATCGTGTATCCCCGCGGCGACCGGTTGGCGCGCGACCTGGCTGGCCGCCTCGTGGCGCTCGCGGCCGCCGGCCGGCTGTGGCGGTCCCCCCCTCCCGCCACGCCTCGCGTCGCGGCGGTGGGCCTCGCGACCCGCGAGTTCGACGAGGCGCTCGCGCGCGGGGACGAGCTGGGCTACGTCCTGGCCTTGCCGCGCCAGGTCTACGATCCCTGCCGAGAGATCCGGGCGCGCGGGCTCGACCCGCGTCGCGCCGCCGCGCTCGTGCCGCTCGTCGACACGCGCCGGCGCCTGCTCGTGCGCCGGAGTCGCTTCGGGGTATCAGTCGATTGGGACGGGATTCCGCGAATCCAGTGACCCCGCACACCTGACACCCGGTACCTCTAGACCGATGACGTTCCGCTCTCGTCTCCTGGCCACCTTCGGAGCGCTCGCGCTCGTCCCGCTCGCGGTGCTGGGGGTCGGCATCCGGCGCGAAACGCGGGCCCGGCTCACCCTGCAGTACGAAGCGCGAGTCGGTGCGCTCGTCGCCATCATCCGCGCGGACCTGGCGCAGGCCAATGCCGCAATCGCCGCGGCGCTCGCTGGGGTGCGGGACGGGCTCGCCGAGGACAATCGGTTCCGTCTGGCGGTGAGCGACGGCGGCGACCGCGTGTATCTGCTGGACTACGCCGGGCGTGCCATGCGCCTCGCTGGGCTGTCGATGCTGCAGCTCCAGGACGAAGACGGGCGCATCGTCAGCTCCGGTCACTTCCGTAACGAATTCGACCGGATGGAGCCGGGGCTCCCGCGCGGGCTCGCGGCCGCCGGCCCGGGCCTCGCCCTGGTCGAGGCCCGGACGCCGGAGGCGTCGTTCTTCGTGCTGGCCCGCGCGGATTCCCTGCGGCTCGGGGGCCGGCGCCTCACGCTCGTCGGCGGCCGGGTGGTCGATCACCGCTTCCTCGCGCGGCTCGCGCGCGACCGCGACCTCGAAGTGACGCTCGAATACCCCGGCGGCGTCATCACCTCTACGCCGCCGGATTCCCTCGCCTCGGGCGGGGATGCCGTGGCGGCGGAGCTGCCGATCCCCTTCATCACCGATCCGCCCGCACTCCCACCCCCCGCAGCCCGGTTCGTAGTGGCCGCCTCGCTCGCGCCGCTCGCGGCGCTCGAGCGCAGCCTCGACGCCTGGGTGCTGAGCGCCCTTGCCGCCAGCGCCGTCGCCGCCCTGCTGGGCGCGGGGTGGCTGTCCGCCCGCGTCAGCCGACCTCTGACCGCGCTCGCCGAGCGGACGGCCCAGGTCGACCTGGATCGGCTGGACGTGGAATTTCCCACGGACCGACGGGACGAGATCGGCGCCCTGGCGCGGCTGCTCGGCGCGATGACCGAGCGGTTGCGCGCCGGCGCCACCAGGCTGCGCGAGGCCGAGCGCCGGGCCACGGTCGGAGAAGTGGCCCGCCAGGTGAACCACGACATCAAGAACGGCTTGATTCCGATCCGCAACGTGCTGCGCCACTTGGCGGAGGTCGCCCGGGACCGGCCGACGGCCCTGCCGGGGGTGTTCGAAGAGCGGCGCGGCACGCTCGAGTCGGGAATCAGCTACCTCGAGACCTTGGCCGCGAACTACGCCCGGCTTTCGCCCAAGCTGGACGGCGGCGCCTGTCAGGCGAATGCGGTGGTGGCCGAGGTCCTGCGCGACGCCCCACGGCGCGATGGTCTGGAATTCGTGACCCGCCTGGCCGAGGGCCTCCCGCCCGTGCAGGGCGACGCCGTGGTGCTGCGGCGCATTCTCGAGAACCTGGTCGGCAACGCGGTGGACAGCCTCGGTCCGGACGGCGGCGCTGGCATGGTGACGCTGGCGACGGAGGCCGCGGGCTCGACCATCCGGCTCACCGTCGCCGACACGGGGCCGGGAATGACCCGGGCGGAGCTCGACCGGGCGTTCGAAGATTTCTATACGACCAAGCCGGGCGGCACCGGCCTCGGGCTGTCCATCGTGCGCCGCCTGGTGGTCGATCTGAGCGGATCCCTCCGGGTCGAGACGGCGCCCGGGCAGGGGACGACCTTTGTCATCGAACTACCCGCGGCGAACCAGGGCAGCGCGGCATGACGCTCGTGCTGGTGGTAGACGACGTCCCGGCGTTGGCCGAGCAATACGCCTACGACCTCCGGCGACTGGGGGGCGGGCCGGGGGGACCCGGGTTCGAGACGCTGGTGGCCGGCGGGGGCCGGGAAGCGCTCGAAACGCTCGCGCGCGAGGCCGTCGACTGCGTGATCCTCGACCTCGAGATGCCGGGGGTGGACGGCTTCGAGGTGCTGCGCACGATCCGGCAGCGCGGGCTCGACGTCCCGGTGATCGTGTACACCGGCACGGGCAGTTACGACCGGTGTGTCCAGGCGGTCCGCCAGGGCGCCGACGGGTTCATCGACAAAGCGGAACCGATGGAGCGCGTGCTTCGGGAGATCGAGGTCGCGCTCGAGCGGCGCCGGCTCACTTCCGAAGTGCGGGCGCTCCGCTCGCGACTCGGCGTGGACACTTCGCTCGTCGGGGAGAGCGAGCCGATGCGGCGGCTGCGGGAAGCGATCGCGCGCGTGGCTTCCGTACCCAGCCCCGTCCTGATTGAAGGGGAGACCGGTACGGGCAAGGAGCTGGTCGCACGCGATCTCCACCGGTTGGGGGGAGGGGGGGGGGCGGCACGTGAGCGCGAGCCGTTCATCGCTCTGAACTGCGCAGCGCTGCCGGAGAACCTGGTCGAGAGCGAGCTGTTCGGGCACGAGCGCGGCGCGTTCACCGGCGCCGCACAGCTGCGCCAGGGCGCCTTCGAAGCCGCGGGTCGGGGCACCCTGTTCCTCGACGAGATCGGCGAGCTGCCGGGGCCGGCGCAGGCGAAGCTGCTCCGCGTCCTCGAGACCAATGAGGTCACGCGGGTCGGCGGCACGCGGATCGTCGCCGTCCGCGCGCGCGTCCTTGCGGCGACCAACCGCCGCCTCGAGGCGGAGGTCGCCGCGGGACGGTTTCGCCAGGACCTGTTCTTCCGGCTGAACGTGCACGTCCTGCGGGTCCCCCCGCTCCGGGAGCGGCTGTCCGACGTTCCCGCGCTCGCCGAGCACTTGCTCGCGGCGCTGTGCCGGCGGCTGGGCGTCCGTCCGCGGCGCCTCGCCCCCGACGCGATCGAGCTATTGATGGGCTACGATTGGCCCAAGAACAACGTCCGCGAGCTGCGCAACATGCTCGAGCGGATGATCATCGCCTCGGATGTCGAGACCTTGACCGCGGCGGACGTGCCGCCGGAAGTCCGGGACAGCGGGCCCCCTCCCCCGCCCGGCGGCCCCGGCGTGGGCGCTCGGACCTTTCTCGAGCAAAAGGCCGAAGCCGAGCGCCGGATCCTCGTCGCCGCGCTCGAGCGCAACGACTGGCACATCAGCCGCACGGCCCGCGAGCTGGGTCTCGCCGACCACTCGAGCCTGCTCAAGATCATGCGGAGGCACGGCATCGGTCGCGATTGAAAACCATCCGTGTCCCGCCGGACACATTAGGTATCTCCTCTATGTGTCCGGATGAACACAACCAGTGTGGCCGGCAGTCCTCTCAGACCTAGGCATCAGAGGATAACCAATTGAGCCGGAGTGGCTTACGACTAGTGGCCAGCCGGCGCATTCCGCTGGTATTCCCCCTGCTTTCTCTGCGTGTGCCCACACATCAGAGGAGGCAGTATGCGTCGGGAATTCACCTTGGCTCCGGCGGGGGAGCCCAAGCCATGGCAGCTCGGGGCCGTAGTTGCCGTGCTGACTGCCGTCACGTTCGTCGCCGCCTACGCGACGGGCTGCGGAGATTCGGGGCACGCGGAGCGCGACATCGGGGTGGACAGCGGGGAGGTGGCGGTGACGTCGTCGCCGACGCCGCCCACAACGTTGGCCGAAGCGGTGACTCGTGCCGCGATCTCCGGCCCGGTCGCGTTTGCAGACGCCGAAGCCGCGTACCGTGACAAACGCTACGGCGAAGCGACGGCCCTGTTCACGGCCTACAGCGAGCGCCGGCCGGAGAACCCGTGGGGTCATTACATGCTCGGCCTCTCCGCGTGGAAGGCCGGACACGCGGATCGCGCCGTGCCCGCGTTCGAGCGGGTGCTCGAGCGCGACTCCACCCACGTGAAAGCCCTGCTCAATCTGAGCCGGGTGCTGTTGGAGATCGGACGGTCGGAGGATGCGATCCAGCGCATCGAGCGCGTGGTGGGATCCGACTCGACGCTCGGCGAGGCGTGGCGGGTGCTGGGCCGGGCTCGCGCCGAGCTGGACCAGGTGGACGGCGCCATCGAGGCCTACCAGCGGGCGCTCGCCCTCGACGACGGTGATGCATGGAGTATGAACAATCTCGGACTGCTGCACGTCCGGGAGGGTCGATTCGAGGAGGCGTTGCCGCCCCTGGCGCGTGTCGTCGAGCTGCGGCCCGACGTCGCCGCCTTCCAGAACAACCTCGGCATCGCTCTGGAGCGGGCAGGGCAATACGGCGCGGCCGGGACCGCTTACCGCGCCGCCCTCGCGGCCGATAGCGCGCACGCCAAGGCGTCCGTCAGCCTAGCGCGGGTGGAAGGGAAGCTGGACTCCGTCGGCGTCGTGCCGGTGGACCTGGCCGCTCTGGCGCGGGGGTTCGTCGCGGAAACCGCCCGGTGGCGGGAGGAGTTCGGGGTCGGCGCTGCGGAGACGCCGTCCAAGCCTGAGCCGGCGCGCTGAGGAGCAGAAACCTGGCTGGTGGAGGGACGAGGCCCGCGGTGCGGGCCTCGTTTTTTCGGTGCGGGTCTTCCTCCCCCGGGCTGCCGCACGCGATCATCATCTCCTCAGGACTTCCGGAACACGACGAAGAGGATCCGGCCCAACAGTAGCGCCGTCGAGTTGTGCAGGCGATAGGGGAGCCCGGCCAGCCGAGTGTAGGCGTACACCAGCGGGACCAGCCACAACAGCCAGCGGGACGTCGTCTGGTAGCGGTCCGCCGCCACGGTCTCCACGACGAGGCCGGCGCGGTGGGCCAGATAGCCCAGCTGGTCCAGGGTGAGTGCCGCGACGTGCTGCAGGCCGTCCGTGTTCTCCGGGTCGAGCGGCTTGAAGCTGTAGAAAAACCCCGACAGCAGGAACCGCACGCGCGACTTGAGCGACAGGACGTTCGGCGTCGAGATCACGAGCCGGCCGCCGGGCTTCAGGACGCGGTGGCACTCCCGGACGAACGTCAGATGGTCCACCAGATGCTCCATGACCTCGATCGCCACCACGACATCGAACGAGGCGTCCGCGTACGGCAGGCGCTGCGTGAGGTCGGCCTGGCGGACCTCCACCGGCGCGTAGCGGAACCGCTCCGGAAACAGGTCGCACGCTGCGACCTCGAACCCCTGCTCGTGCAGCCGCTGCGCCAGCGCGCCGTGGCCGGTCCCGGCGTCGAGGATCCGCAGCGTGTCGCGACGCGCGTCCGCCCCACCGACCAGCTGCGTGAAGAACGCGAGGAACCGCTCGTGCACGCCGGGCATCGTGATCGGTCGAATGTCCGAGCTCACTGCCCACCCTTCCGGGGCCGGGTGACGAACGTCCCGAGGTAGATGTAGTCGCCGAGCGGGGACGCGTCGTCGTCGGCGGCGTTGGCCGCCACATGAAACACCACGGGCGCCGCGCCGGAGGGCGCGGTCCACTCCAGCGTCCAGCGCGCCGTATCGGGCGCCGTGAGGTCCGTCCCAGCGAGCGTGTGGTGCACGTAGTCCACGGCGCGGACCGAGTCGCGTGTCAGCGCGACCCGCGGGTTGCCGGGGGTGAAGCGGCCCGCCTGGCGCCCTATCTCGTCTCCCGCGGCCCACCGGGCCGAGGCTTCGAAGCCGGCGGCCCGCATCCCCGGCCGGACGAGCGTGATGATCAAGCGGTAACGCTGTCCCGCGACCGACGACTCGGGAACGCCGTCGATCGAGAGGGTGCCGAGGCGCTCGTTGAGGGGCGCGCCCGAGTGACACTGCGCGCAGCTCGGCTCGCCGAATCCGCCCGTGTGCGCCGGTGGGGGACGCTCCGGAAAACGGGGCGCCGCCGCGACCGCGGCGGCGCCGAGCACCGCGAGCCCGAAGCCGAACGGTCTCAGGGCAACCGCGCCCGACCGATCGTGCCGACGTCGGTGCCGAACCAGATCTCGCGCGTCGGCCGGTGGTACACCATGTGCCGCACCGTCCCGCCGCCGCTCTTGATGTCGGTGATGCTCCAAAACTCTCCCGTCGTCGGGCCGAAGCCGACGAGCCGATTGGGTTGCCGGCCGGTCTCGACCAGCCAGATCCGGTCGCGCTCGTCCACCGTCATCGCGTAGGGGCGCGACCCCGCCCCGCCGGGCATCGGCCACTCCTTGAATGCACCCGTCGCGGGATCGTAGCGGCCCAGCTGGCCGGCGGCGTAGTCCCCATACCAGATCTTGTCGTCCGAGGTGATGCCGATCCGCCGCGGCCGGGTTGCCTCCCGCGGCAGCGGTATCTCCCGCAGCGCCAGCGAGGCAGGGTCGACCGTGGCCAGCTTGTTCGTGCCGAACAGCACGATCCATGGCCGGTCTTTCGAGTCGATCCAGATACCATAAGGGCGGGCGTTCGGCGTCGGCACCGGCACGAGGCGCACGACCCCCGACGCGACGGTCAGCTTCCCGATCCGGTTGGCGCCCTGCAGGGTGAACCAGATGTCGCCGTGACTGTCGAACACCAGCGTATGCGGGTCGCGGGCGGCGGGATCGGGCATCGGGTACTTGGTGATCCCGCCCGTCTTGGGATCGAGCTTCCCGATGTGCGCGGCCCGGTTCCCCGCGTACCACACGAAGCCGTTCCGGTCCACGATGAGGTTGTGCGGCCCGGCGCCCGAGTCGAGCGGGAACCGCTTGAACTCCCCGGTCTTGGGCTCGAGGTAGGCGACGTAATCGGCGGTTTGCCCGACGAACCAGACCCGGCCCTGACCGTCCACGTACGGGTCGCGGGGGCGCGAGTTCGGCCAGGGGACCGGCCATTCCCGGATGTCGACGGGGTTCGTGTCCGGCCCGGGGGTCACGCTGGCCCCGAGCAGGGGCAGGAGCAGCAGGGTGAGGCGCGGTTTCACGGAGCACTCCCGGAAGGTCTCGTGGAAGTGTACGCGCCGCCGCGCGCGTTCGTTAGAGCCCCGGGTGTCCTTGTGGCGGGCCGGACCCGGCGTTCTCTTTTCCGGAGCCACGTCACAAGGAGATCGCGTGCGTTGCGCCGTCCTGCTGTCGCTGGCCGTCCTGGCCGCCCCCTCGGGCCTTCGCGCCCAGGAAACCCCGTCCGACACGCTGCTCACCGTCAACCATTACCTGGACTGGGAGACCGTCGCCGAGCCTCGGCTCTCCCCCGACGGATCGCAGGTCATCTACACCCGCCGCTGGGTGAACAAGCTCGAGGATCGCTGGGAATCGGCGTTGTGGATCATGCACGCCGACGGGACCAAGAACCGCTTCCTGGTCAAGGGCTCGAACGCGCGCTGGTCACCCGACGGGACGCGGATCCTGTACCTGGGCGACGGCGAGCCCAAGGGGTCGCAAGTGTTCGTGCGCTGGATGGACGCCGAGGGCGCGACCTCCCAGGTGACGCGCGTGCTCGAGGCGCCGGGCAGCCCGGAATGGTCGCCCGACGGCCGGTGGGTCGCGTTCGCGATGCTGGTGCGCGATGCCGAGGCCTGGAAGATCAGCATGCCGGCCGCGCCTGAAGGCGCCAAGTGGACCCCCGCGCCGCGCGTCGTGGACCGCCTGCACTACCGCCAAGACCGGTCGGGGTTCATGCAGGACGGCTACACGCACCTGTTCGTCGTCGCGGCGGACGGCGGCACCCCGCGGGCGCTCACCAGCGGGCCGTGGAACGTGGGCGCGCGGTTCGATATGCTCGTCGGCACCGTGGGCTTCGACTGGACGCCGGACGGCCGGACGATCGTGTTCGACGGCTACCGCGACCCGGACGCCGACTGGAACCACCGGGATTCCCATTTGTACGTGGTGGACGTCGCGAGCGGCGCGATCCGACAGCTCACCGTCCGCCGCGGCTCATGGACCGACCCGGTGATCTCGCCCGACGGTCGCTCCGTCGCGTTCACCGGCTTCGACTCCACCGCCAAGTCGTACAAGACCGACGAGGTCTTCGTCATCGGGATCGATGGGTCGGGCATGCGGCAGATCTCGGGGAACTTCGATCGCGATCCGGCGAACCTGCACTGGGCGCCGGACGGGAGCGGGCTGTACTTCACGGCGGCGGACCGGGGGACGAGCAACGTCCTCTTCGCTGGCAGTCGGGGCGGGGGCGGCGTGCGGAAGGTGACCGAGGGCACGCACATGCTCTCGCTGACCGCGATCGACCGCACCCTGAACGCCGTCGGCATCCGCGCCGATCCCGACGAGCCGGGCGACGTGGTGCGCTACAACCTGCGCCGGCCGCAGCCCATCACCCGCCTCACCGCCGTCAACGACGACGTCCTGGCGAACAAGCGGCTGGGCCCGGTAGAGGAGGTCTGGTACACGTCGACGAGTGGCACCCGAGTGCAAGGCTGGATCGTCAAACCGCCGGGCTTCGACGCCGCCAAGAAGTACCCGCTGATCATGGAGATCCACGGCGGGCCGCACGGGATGTACAACGTCGCCTTCAGCTACATGTATCAGAACTTCGCCGCCAACGGGTTCGTGGTGCTGTACACCAACCCGCGCGGGTCCACGGGCTATGGGACGACGTTCGGCAACGCGATCGAGCGCGCCTACCCCGGCGTGGATTACGACGATCTGATGGCCGGTGTGGACACGGTGCTGGGGCGCGGCTACATCGATCCCAAGCGGCTGTACGTGGGCGGCTGCAGTGGGGGTGGGGTGCTGTCGAGCTGGGTCATCGGCCACACCACCCGCTTCGCGGGGGCGGCCGTGCGCTGCCCGGTGATCAACTGGATCAGTATGGCGGGCCAGACCGATATCCCGCTCTTCACCTACTTCTGGTTCGACGCGCCGTTCTGGGAGAAGCCGGAGCAGTGGCTCAAGCAGTCATCCCTGATGTATGTGGGGAATGTGACGACGCCGACCCTGGTCATGACCGGCGAGCTCGATCTCCGGACACCCATGCCGCAGAGCGAGGAGTACTTCGCGGCCCTGAAGATGCGGAAGGTCCCGACCGTGCTCCTGCGGTTCAACGGCGAGTACCACGGCACGGGCTCGCGGCCATCGAACTTTATCCGCACCCAGCTCTACATGATGAGCTGGTACAAGAAGTACGGCGGCGGCGGAGAGACCGCCGCGAGCGGCGAGCAGAAATAGACGGCGCGACGCCTCAGAACGGGTGCTCGAAGCTGAGGTAGAGGAACAGGGCATCCTCGCCCCGGCTCTGCCCCACGCCGATCGGGAACGCGATCCCCGGCACGATCTGGAGCCCGCTCGGGAAATTGTGCGCCCAGCGGACGCCGGGGTTCACGAACAAGGCCTCGGCGCGCGCCGTCGCGCCGGGACCCGTCACCGTTTCGCCCCGGGACCATACGACCTCGACCAGCACGTTGAACGTCGAGCGCGCCAACCAGATGACGCTGGCGCCGAGATTGTACTCGGTCGTGGTCGCTTCGTCGCCCAGCGGGCTGTTCGCGTCCGGCGTGAGCGTCGCGCCGGCGTTCCAGTGCGTCACGACGCGGGGCGCCAGCGTGACGCTGACCGGCAGGTTGACCTGGAGCCCCGCGGCGCCCGTGCCCAGCCCCTTCGCCTCGTCTCCCGTCGGCAGGAGGACGGAGAGACGCGGGGCGACCGAGACGCGCGTCTCGGTGCCGGCGAGCTGATACCGGTAGTTGACCGCTATGTCGCGCAAGCCGGTCCGACCGGCCCGCTCGACCGGCACCGTGAAGCTCAACTGGCTCGTCTGCCCGAACAGCGGCCACTCCTGCGTGAAGGCGTAGACCCATGTGCCAGCGCCGCGCGGGCGGAGAAACGCGCTGATGTGCTGCACGACGCCTGGCTCCTGATTGTACGCCTCCTCCAACAGGAAGCTGTTGTCCGCGATTGCCGGCGCGTCTTTGCGCTCCTGGCCGGCGGCCACCCCTATGCCCCCGCCTGCGCCGAACGCCAGGGCGGCCACCAAGGCGCCGCACGGCCACCGACCGCGCCGCGTCACTGGCGGCCCGCGCGCTCGACATCCCCCCAGCCGGCGACGCCCCCATGTCCACCCGCCACCCGCTCGAGGGCGATCCCGCGCGCGCGCGCGAAGGCGAGGAGCTCGGCGCTGCCGATCGGCGCCAGCGTGGGTCCGGGGGTCAGCACGTCGCTCGTGAACAGGAGCCGCGCGCTCGGCACGTAGGCCGCGAGCATCCCCTCGACGTGCGTGGTCGGGAGGCGGTAGATCACCACCCGGCTCTCACCCTGGCCGAGTACGAGGCTGTCGTCCACGGTCTGGATGACCGGTGGCGTCGGCCGCCGCGACAAGGCGTCGGGGGCGATGGTCTTGCGCGCCGTGGCGATCTCCCGGATCAACGCAGCGTTGCGACGGTGCGTGACCACGGGGATGCCCGCGGCGAGATAGCCCCGCACGCCACCGGCGTGATCCCAATGGTGGTGCGTATTGACCAGCAGCCGGACGGGTTTCGCCGGGAAGCGGACACGCAGGGTGTCGAGCACGGCCTGGGACCGGGCCGCGCTCTGGGGCCCTTCCACCACGACGAGGCGAGTCGGCTGCTCGACGACGAGGGAATGGTGCGACCCCCCCTCGGCGCGCCACACGCCGGGCGCGAGCTCGACCAGGGTCACCGTGATTGGGGGCGGCGTCGGGTTGCTGCGCTGCGCCCGGCGGGTGATCGAGTCGGGAATGACGAACAGGGAATCGGGCAGGTCGGGGTTGACGGTCACCGCCGTGAACACCGAGTGGTTCTGCAGGCGGCCGTTGACCGCGACGTCGTACTGGCGGGGATATTTGAGGCCGCCGCCCGCGCCGCCCGCGCCGCCCGCGCCGCCCGTCGCCTGCCAGCGCGTGTACCACCGCGCGGTCCGCCGGTCGCCCAGGATCGGGTCGTCGGTGACGGTTTCCGCCACGGTCAAGAGCCCCGAAGCGCGATCGAAGTACAGATCCAGCGTGTCCGGTCCGCTCGCGTACCGCACGCCGTCATGCGGCTCGCCCCGCCAGGGCTTGGGGGGCAGGGGCCGCAGCGCGCCCGGGTGATCGAGCCCCGCGAGGAGCAGCCGCTCCGGTGCCTGCCGCATCCCGGTTTCCACGCCGGCCACGGTGGCCGGGTTGTCGGGCGCCTGACGGCCGTTGGTCTCCAGCATGCCGATCCCGCCCGCGGTCACGCGCCGCAGCCGGTTCACCACCCCTGCGACCACCCGCAGCTCGGTGCTTCCGGTCTGGCGGGCGCCGCGGTAGTCGGTGGCAGTGCGGCCGACGACCAGGTTGGCGCGCGCGGCGGAGGCGGGCGTTTCCTCCTGGCCGATGGCGAACGTGGCGCCATAGAACTCGGTCGTGATCCCCGTCAGGCCGCGCAGCGCCTGCTCCCCACCCATCGCCGCGACGGCGCGCGCGACGATGTCTCGAGGCGCAGCGCCCTGAGCACTCGCACCGGGCGGTCCGATCACGATGAGTGCCCACACCAATCCGAAGCGGTTCGACATGCCCTATCCCTCCTCTAGCGGGGAGTCGTCTTGGGGATGGCTGCAATCGCCAGGCGGTCACCGCGCGGACTCACGGCGAGGCGTCCGATGTCAGCGAGGCCGGCGGCGGCGAAGTCCGCGATCTCCACCCAGGCGGTGCCGCTCGCCGGGGTCCATTGAAACACCTTGGTGCCCTTGCCCGCGAGCAGGATGCCATCGGGCGTCCAGGCGAAGAAATCCTGGCCTTCGAGCGTTCGGACGAGCGGCCGGGCCTCGCGCGTCGCTCGGTCGAGCTGGCTGATCCACTGCGTTTCGGAGATCTTGTGCACGAAGGCGACGGCCCGCCCACCCGGCACCGGCAGCAACGAGCGCCCGATGTCGCGCGCCACCGTATCGGCCCGGCCGGTGCGCGTGTCCGCGAGCTGGAGAGTCGGCGGCGACCCGAGCACGAAGAGCGCGACGGTGTGCTCGTCCGCCCACGCATGATAGCCCACGGGCTTGATGCCGGCGAGCACGAGGCGAGGGTTCGAGCCATCCGGGTCGAACCGCCACAGCCGCTGCGTGGAGTCCGACTCGACCCGGACGACGGAGAATCCGCCGTCGGCAGTCGGCGTCGGGGAATACTCGCTTTCCGGTGTGGCGGTGACACGGACCGACCGGTGGGTGGTCAGGTCATAGCGATAAATGTCGGCCTGGCCATCCGCCCCGATCGCCGTGTAGAGCAGCGCGCGCCCGTCGGGGAGGAAGAACGGCTGATTGTCGTAACCGTCGCGATTCGTCACGTTCACCGGGGCGCTGACCGACACGCGCCCGTCCCGTACTCGCAGCTCGGCGAGAAAGATGTCGGTCGCCGGCGGTCCCTGGGCAGGGCAGGGGACCGCCGCGAGCGGTGCGAGGTAGAATAGAATCGTGAAGCGGCCCATCAAGCCTCTCCGACCGTGCGAGTGTGCTGGGGGAGAGTTATCATATTTGGGTGTGGCTGTCCATCTGGGAGAACTCCTCCAGGCCTTGACGCGGAGTGGATCATGAAACCGTGCTACGTGCTCCTGCCGGCATTGCTCGCCGGGTGCAGCTCGGCCTCGTCGTCGTCACGGACGGCGCCGGCGCCGGCCGCCGCGGCGTCCCGCGACGTCATCACCCAATCGGAGATCCAAAACGCGAACGTGGCGACCGCGTACGATGTCGTGGCGCGTCTGAGGGGTCACTGGCTGCGGCGCCGCGGTGCCGTCAGCATTCAGGAGCCCAATGCGGGCGAGGTCGTGGTGTTCGTGAATGAAGTGCGGACCGGCGGGGCGGAGGTGTTGCGGGGCATCCGCACGGACGAGACCCGCGAAATCCGCTACCTGAATGGCCCCGACGCTACCATTCGCTACGGCACGGGCTTCGGCGGCGGCGTTATCCAGGTCTTCACGAAATGAACGAAGGGGGAGTGTCGGCCCTCTCCCCCCCCCTTTTTCCGCCTGGCGTTCCTTTCGGCCCTAGAACGTAGCCGTGACGCCCGCGATCACCCGCCGGCCCACGACCGAGCCGCCGTAGATGTGGAACCGTTGCTGGTCGAACAGGTTCGTCGCGATCGCGTGCACGCGGAAGTTGTCGTTCACCCGGTAGCCCGCGTTCAGGTTGACGATCTGGCTCCAGTCGACCAAGCCACTGAACACGCCCGCCGCCCAGTCGAACGCCGTCTGGCGGCGGACCGTCAGTCCGGCGTCGATGCCCTGCGCCCCGGCGTACTGCACTGACAGCGTCCCCTTATGCCTCGGCGTGTTGGGGAGCACCTTGTCGCCTGACAGGGTGCCTTCCGGTTCGTCGAAGTCGAAGAACGAGTAGGAGCCTTCCACGCGGAGCTCATTGGTCAGAAGGAGGCCGCCGCTGAACTCGAGGCCGCGCTCCTTCGCCTTCCCGGCGTTTGCGTAGGACACGACGATGGCCGTGTTGCCGTTCGCCAGGCGCGTGAGTCCCGCGGCCGCGATGGGCTGGTTCGCGGCGAGGAGCTGCTGACGGACCGCGGTCTCCAGCGCCGGGCGGAACTGCGCCGGCACCGCAGCGGGCGAGGTCCAGGGACCGTAGGTGGGATTCACGCCGGGCAAGAGGTCCGTCACGAAGTTGCTCAGCTCGTTCTGATACAGGTCGACGCTCACGTACAGCTTCGGCGTGATGTTGCCTTTGTACCCGACCTCGAACCCGTTCACCTTTTCGACCGACAGGTCCCGGTTGCCGAGCGCGAGGACCGGCACCGCGGACGAGGTGGTGAACAGGGTGCCCGATGGGACGCCCGCGAGCGCGGGCCCGAGCGGCGACGCCCGCAGCCCGGCCTCCAACGCGGCGAGGTTTGCCGGCAGGCCGGCCGGGACGCGCAGGTACCATTCGGAGTAGTTGGGCGTCTGGAACGCCTGGTTGGCCGTGATGCGGAACGAGTGCTTGTCGTTGGGGCTGAACACCAGGGCGCCTTTGGGCGAGAAGAACGCCGCGATCAGGTCGCCGTCGTCGAGCCGGCCGGCCAGGACCGCGCGGAGCTGCGGCGTGATCCGGTACTCGACCTGCCCGTAGAGCGACTGGTATTGGTCTCCCCGGTCGTCGTCCGAGGGCTGCATCAGCGTCCCGTCGGTGTCCAGGTTGTATTGCCGGAACGACGCGCCCAACACCGCCCGTGCCTTGTCCTCCATGAAGCTCCGGTGGACCTGGCCCTCGACGTGGTAGATGCCTGACTGCTCCTTCAGGCCCAGGTTCGCCGCGAGGGAGTACTGCGGCTCGACCGTATTCCGCCCCGTGTACCAGGCCATCAGGTTGTAGCTCGGCGCCGCCCACGCGACGCGGGCCCAAGGCCTGCGCGTCTTGGTAACCTGCACGCGGCCGATCCCGGTGACGAACACCTCGTTTTGCACTTGCGCGTTGCCGTATTCGACCGAGCCGACGGAGCCGCCGCCCGCATAGTAGTCGACGCGGAGCGCCCCATACGTGTTGTTCAGGTCGTCCCGGTCGCCGGTGGCCTCGTAGTTCCGCACCGGGATCGCGGTCTGTCCCTTCAGCGGCCGGGTTTCGAACCCGGGGTTCGGGGGTCGGACGGGCTCGGGCGTGGCATCGGCGTACTCCCGGCGGAAGTCCAGGGTGTCGCGCCGGGTGCGCGAGCGCGTCCACGTATCACTGCGGTTGTGCCCGACGTTGAAGCGGTAGCCGAAGCGCCCACCGGCGACGAAGCTCGCCGTGTTCACATCGAGGCGTTTGGTGTCCGGCCCGCCGCCCGCGACGGTGATTTTCGAACCGAGCACTTCGCGCGCCGTCGGCGTGCGGATATCGATCACGCCGCTGAACGCGTTCGCGCCGTACAATGCCGAGCCGGGGCCGCGCACGACCTCGATCCGCCCCAGGTCCTCCAGCGGGAGGGACATCCCGTTCCATTCCTGGGCGCCGAGAAACGCGATGGCCATGTCGCGACCGTCCTGGAGCACGAGCATCCGGCGGTTCAGCGTCGAGTTGTACCCCCGCGCGTTGATGTTGAAGTCGTTCATGCCGCTCTGCACCACGTCCACCCCGGGCGTCACGGCGAGGGCGAGGGGCACCTGTCCGGCCACCGACGTCGCGCGGGCCACCGCGGGATCGACGACGGCGATGGCGGACGGGGCCTCCACGATCCGCTCGGGCGCGCGCGAGGCCGTCGTGACGATGATCTCGCCCAGCGTGATCGGCTCGGCGGAGAGCTCCGCGCTGACGGTCTGCGTGCCGCCGGCCGCCACCTGGACGGCCTGCTCCTGCGGCCGGTGGCCGAACCAGCGGAACAGGAGGGTCTGAGCGCCCTCGGGGACGCGCTCAATGGTGAAGCGGCCGTCCGCGGCGGTGACGGCGCTGAGGCGCGTGCCCCGCACCGTGACGCTCACGCCGCCCAGCGGGGTGCCGTCGCTCTGGCGGACCGCCGTCCCCTGGACGGTGCCGGTGCCCCCGCCCTGGGCGGACGCATCCGGCGTGAAGAGACCGAGGAGGAGGGCGCTGGCGACGGCGCTCGGGAGCAGACGATGCGGCAATTTAGACGGGCGCTCGGACATCATGACTCCCTCGTGCGGAAAGGTGAAGGATTCTCTCCGGGCCGCCAAAAATGCACCGCCCCGGGCCGTTCGGCGAGTGGCCCCCCCCCCCTGTCCGGCCCGCCAATCCGGGGCTACAGTCCCGGCCGCCACCGTGGCAGCACATCGGTGAACCCGTCCCGCGTCACCCTGGAGATGCCCCCGCCGCTCACATGGTAGATCCGGAGTTCCCCGTCACTGTCGAAGGCGATCCGGGTGCCGTCGGGGGACCAGGCGGGCAACTCGTCGGGCACGGAGCTGGTGGTCAACTGCGCCACCCCGGTGCCATCGGCGTTCATCACATAGAGGGCGTACTCGCCGTCGCGGCGGGACATGAAGGCGATCTTGGTGCCATCGGGCGACCAGGCCGGGGTAAGGTCGCCAAACGGGTTGTTCGTGAGGTTCGTCGGGCCGCTCCCGTCGGCGTTCATCACGTAAATCTCGGCGTTGCCGTTCCGATCCGAGACAAAGGCGATTCTGGTACCGTCGGGCGACCACGCCGGGTGGAGGTCGAGACCGGGGTCGGTGGTGAGCCGGGTGGCCCCCGTCCCGTTGGCGTTCATGACGTAGATCTCGGCGTTGCCGTCGCGCTCACTGCTGAATACGATCCGCGTGCCGTCGGGCGACCAGCTCGGCTGCCCGTCCGCTGCGGAGTCCGAAGTCAGGCGCACGACCCCGGTGCCGTTGGCGTTCATCGTGTAGACGTCCAGATTCGGGATGCCATTGCGGGAGTCCCGGTCGGATTCGAACGCGAGTTGTTGGCCGTCGGCCGACCAGGCGGGCCAGAAATCGTACGCCAGGCTGTCGGTCAGGTTCACGAGCCCGGTCCCGTCCACATTCATGACGAAAACGTCGAACTGCCGGAGGCGCCCCCGGTCGCTCGCGAACGCGACCGCGCCGGCGCCGGGCGGGGGACCCAATTCGGGCGCCTCGTCCGCTCGGCAAGCCGCCAGGGCCAGGAGGCCTAACGCAGACGCGAGGATTCTCACCGGCGACCTCCGCGTAGAGACGGGTGGGCGGGGGTGGGGAGGCTGGCCACGAAACTATCCCGCCGCCACCAGGCGCGCCACCGCCCGCGCGTCCCGGTTGATGTTGTGCAATCCGCCCGTGGCGTCGTAGTTGTGTCCCACGAAATACAGGCCGGGATGGTCGGCGCTTGCGACCCGGCCGTGGCGCAAGGCGAAGCCACGCGCATCCTTACGAATCAGGTCCCCGAACGGGGCCAGGGCCGGCGCGAAGCCGGTAGCGAGAATCACGTCGTCGAAGGCCGCGTGAGAGCCGTCGGTGAATGTGGCGCCCGTCTCGCTGAATTCGGCAACGCCGGGTGCCACGGTCACGAGCCCGGCCCGAATGGCGTCGACTAGATGGAACCCGATGACGGGGATGGCTTCGAGCGGGCTGTGGGCGGGGCGGGGGAGCACCGGCGGACCGCGTCGGAGCTCGGTGACCTTCCCCACAGCGGCCACGAGGAGCTCCTGGAGCGGTCGGGGCAGCTTGCGCACCCAGTAGGACACGTACTGGATGGGGACGCCGAACAGGGTCAGCGGAACCACGTTGGCACCAGAGCGCACCGCGATCGTGACTCGCGCGCCCGCGCGCGCCAGCTCGCTCCCGATCTCCGCACCTGAGTTTCCGACGCCGACCACCAGCACGCGGCGGCCGACGTACGGCTCGGGCTGCCGGTACTCGATGCTGTGCGCGATTCGGCCACGGAACCGCTCGCGGCCCACAAAGGGCGGGACTTGTGGGTTCGCGATGATGCCCGTGGCGACGACGAGCGCCCGCGCCGTGAACGACCGCCCCCCCCCTCCCTCCACTCCCCCCCGGCCGCCATGCACCGTCACGACCCAGCGACCGTGGTCGAACCGGACGCCGGAGACCGGGCTCCCGGTTTCCACCGGCAGGGCGAACCGGTCCGCGTAGTCACGGAGATACTCCCAGAACGCGTGGCGCGGAATGAACACAGGATAGGAGCGCGGAAAGGGGAGACCGGGGAGGCTCGACATGCGCTTGCCCGTGTGCAGCCGGAGGCTGTGGTACAGGTGGGCCCAGCTATGGCCGACCTGGTCGCCGCGCTCGAGCACGCGATGGGCGATCCCGCGCCGCTCGAGCTGCTGCGATGTCGCCAGCCCGGCCGGTCCGGCGCCCAGGACGAGGACGTCGCTTTCGCTCATGCAGGTTCCAATCTTACGCGCTGGCAAGCGGTTACACAGCTGTTGTCCAATACGAACGTTCGTGCTATTATCGTGCCATGCGACGCGGCGATCTTACGCGACGAGCGATCCTACACCGCGCCACGGGGCTCGCCAGCAAACTCGGCCTTGGGGGCCTGACCATCGGCGCGCTCGCCGATGCGCTCGAGCTCTCCAAGAGCGGCCTGTTCGCCCACTTCCGGTCCAAGGAAGCGCTGCAGCTCCAGGTGCTGGAGTTCGGCGCCACGGTCTTCGTGGACCACGTCGTGCGGCCTGCGCTGGCGGCGCCGCGCGGCGCGCCGCGCATGCGGGCGCTATTCGAGAACTGGCTCGCTTGGGCGCGGTCGAGCCCGCTTCCGGGCGGCTGCCTGTTCGTTGCCGCGACGACCGAGCTGGACGATCGCCCCGGTCCGGTGCGCGACCAGCTGGTCCAGCTCCAACGCCAGTGGCTCGACGTCATCGCTGTTTCATTCCAAAAGGGGATCGGCGAGGGGCACTTCCGCCCCGATGCCGATCCGGAGCAGTTCGCTCACGACTTGTATGGGGTGATGCTCGCGTTTCATCACGCGTCCCGTCTGCTGAAGGACGCCCGGGCGGCAGCCCGGGCCCGTCGTGCCTTCGACACCCTGCTCGCGGCCGCGCGCCCGAGCTGACCGACCGGGAGCTTCTCGCATGCACCCGTTGCGGCTCGTCTTCTCCGTTCTCCAGCCCGTCGCGCCCCGCCTGGCCGCGCGCTGGGCCGAGCAGCTGTTCTTCGCCCCGCCACTGTCCCGGCGCCGCTCGCCGCTCACCGCCGAGGGGCGGCGGCTGCTGGAGACCGGCCACGCGTTTACGGTGTCGGTTGGCGGGGAACGGGTCGCCGCCTGGTCCTGGAGTGACCACGGACGCGACCATCCGGCGGTCTACCTGGTGCACGGCTGGGGCTCGCGGGGAGGCCGGCTCGCCGCCTTTGTGCCGCCGCTGCTCCGGGCGGGTGTGCGGGTGATCACGTTCGATGCTCCCGGGCACGGGGCATCGGAGGGGCGGCTGAGTTCGATGCCCCAGTTCGCGCGCGCCTTCCGAGCGGTGGTGGACGCGGCCGGGCCGGCGCAGGGCGTCATCGCGCATTCGATGGGGGCGTCGGCGAGCGCCCTCGCCATGTCCTGGGGGCTAACGGTCGGGCGGGCCGTGTTCCTGGCGCCCGCGGCCGACCCGTCGGCGTTTGCGGCCCAGTTCGCCGCCGCCTTGGGGCTCGGCCCCCGGATCATGGCCGGAATGCGCGAGCGCAGCGAGCGGCGTCTCGCCTTCCGCTGGGCGGACCTGAACATCCCGACGCTGGCGCGCGGGATCTCCGCGCCGCCGCCGCTGCTGGTGTTCCACGACCGGGGGGATGCGGTGGTGCCCTGGTCCGACGGCGCCGCCATCGCCGCCGCGTGGCCGGGACCGGCGGGTGGCCCCGGAGGCGCCGAGCTGGCCAGCTCGACCGGCCTCGGGCACCGCGACCTGGTGCGCGCGCCGGATGTGGTCGCCCGGGCGGTCGCCTTTATCCTCGAGGGGAGGACACCCCGCCGCGGGTCTGAACTTCCGTCGGCGCTGGTACCCGAGGACGTCTGGCTGGAGCGGGATCTGTTCGATCGGGAGGCGCGCCGGCGCCGAGTGTTCTCCTAGGCCCTGGCGCTCAGGCGGCCAGGATGGCGGGCGCGTCGGCGCGGATCGCTTCGGCCACCCGGTCGGCCAGGGCCATGATGGTTACGTAGGGATTGATCTCGAGCGCGTCCGGGAAGAGGCTGGCATCGGCGACCCGAAGCCAGGGCAGCCCATGGACGCGCCCCCAGGAGTCGGTGACCGAGTCGGTGGCATGTCGCCCCATGGCGCACCCGCCCATGAGGTGCGCCGCTGACACCGAGATCTTGCCCGGGTTCCAATGGTGGGCACCGATCAGGGATTCCAGGCGATCGGCGTCGCGCGCTTCGATCAGCGGCGGCTCGGCGAACGGGGCGTGCACCCGTTGCGCGCCGGCGGCGAGGAAGATCCGCGCCGAGGCCAGGGTGCCGCGCGCCAACCCCGCCACCGTCTCCGGGGTGAACCGGTAGTGCACGACCGGTTTCCCGGCCCGGTCCACTGTCACCCGGTTGTCCGGGATCGCCCGGTCGCAGGCCAGAACGAGGATCATTTGCAGGCGGGGGAAGGCGCGCATCATGGCGCTGTGGGCCGCGCCGAAGCCGGTGATCGCTTTCGCCGTGGTGAACGGGAAGTACATGCAGGTCTCGAGCACGAACCGTTCGTCGGCCCCGCGGTCCACGAAGAAGCTCTTCGGGTGGCCGACGTCGTTAGTGATGGGGCGGGAGTGCTCGGCGACGAGAATCAGCGCCGGATGGCAGGTGAAGCCGCGCCCCAGGGCGCGGGGTGCGGGGAGCGAGGAGCGCAAGAGCAGCGCGGCGGTCCCGATCGCGCCGGCGGCGAGGACCACGAGTCGGGCCTGGACCCGGTGCTCCCCGGGCGCCCATTCCGACGGCGCGCCCTTGGCTCCCGGCGACGGCTCGGCCACGCGGACCGCCAGCCCGCGATCCCGCCCGATCCGCGTGACCTCGGCCCGCGTGACCACCTCGACACCGGCGCGCTCGGCGAGCGGCAACTGTACCCGGTTGGTGCCCTGCTTCGCCTGGTTCGGGCAGCCGAGGTTGCACAGGCTCGACCCACGACAACCTTTCACATTGACGGGGAATTGCTCGACGTGGTACCCGGCCGCCCGGCCCCCCGCGACGAACAGCTGGTTGTTGTCGTTCACTTCCTCGGCCGGGAGCAGGTGCACGTTGTTCTGCTGCAGGTAGGTGCGGGAGCGGCGGGCGAGATCGGCGTGATCCAGCCCCGGCACATCCCAGCGCCGAATCACGCGCTCCGGCGCGACGAGTGAGGTCCCAGTGTAGACGACGGTCGAGCCGCCGTAGGCGGCCGCGAACGCGAGGGTCATCGTGCCATCCGCCGTGAGGAACCCGCCGCCGTCCTCGTACAGCGCGGTGGCCATCTCGAGCTCCCGACCGGTGAACTCGTCGTCGGCGAAACGGGGCCCCTTTTCGAGCAGCAGCACGCGCACGCCGTCCCGCACGAGCGGGGCCAGCGCCTGGGCGGCCGTGCCCCCGCCGGCGCCCGACCCGATGATCACGATGTCGTAGGAATGCTCGATCATTCCGTGCCGGCCGCGGCGCGCCGCGCCGCCCACCCGCCCCGGTGCCCCCGATAGCCGATCTCGCGGCTGGCGTCCGGCCGGGCGTAGTACCCCATCAGGATGAGCGTGCGCAGGCCCCAGAATCCGCGCCGGAGCAGGAGGAGGCGCGCATCCTGGATGGCGGCGAGGAACCGCGCCCTGCGGGTGGGGTCGAGCGCCGTTAGCGAGCGCCCGTAGCGCAGCAGCGGCAGCCATTGGAGCAGCAGCAGCAGGATTCCGAACTGCCGTCGCATCCGGGCTGGCCGAGCCGCGAGTGCCCGATCCACGATCCGTTCCAGGCCATCCCAGCCCCGGTCGTCCAGCCGGGACGCCTCCGGCACGACTACCGTGCCGACCGCGCGAAATACGCGACGCCAACCCTCGGGCACGGGCAAAACCTAGACCCGCCCCACGCGTAGGGCAAGAAAGCCGCATACTCCGAGGCCGATGTCGCGTTCGCGCTGGATAGTGTTCGGAGGTCTCCTGCTGCTGCTCGCAGCTGCCCTCTGGCTGCGCGGGTGTCCCGCTCACGCGGTGCGACTGGACGCGCTCCACGTGCCGCCCGGCTTCCACATCGCGCTCTATGCCGCTGCCGTCCCGGGCGCGCGGGCCCTCGCCCTCGGCGCGCAGGGGACTGTGTTCGTCGGGACGCGGGGCGTGGGGCGCGTGTACGCGCTGGTCGATCGCGACGGCGATCAGCGGGCGGATACGGTTTACACGCTGGCGCGCGACTTGAACTCCCCCAACGGCGTCGCGTTCCGAGACGGCGCGCTGTACGTGGCGGAAACCCACCGCGTGGTGCGCTTCAATGGCATCGAGGCCCGTCTCGAGCGGCCGCCGGCACCGGTGGTGATCACCGATCGCCTCCCGCGGGAAGGACACCACGGCTGGCGCTATCTCGGGTTTGGGCCGGACGGGTGGCTCTACATCGGGTCCGGCGCGCCCTGCAACGTCTGCGACGCCCCCGACGAGCGCTTCGCGGCGATCCTGCGCCTGCGGCCGGACCCGGGCGGCCTCGGCCCGGAGATCTTCGCGCGCGGCGTGCGCAACACGGTTGGATTCGATTGGCATCCGGGGACGGGAGAGCTGTGGTTCACCGACAACGGCCGGGACTTGCTCAGCCCCGACCGGCCGCCGGATGAGTTGAACTGGGCGCCGCGGTCGGGCCTGCGGTTCGGGTTCCCCTTCTGTCACGGCCGGGACATCCTGGACCCCGAGTTCGCCCGGGAAGGTGCGGCCGCCTGCGCGGAGTTCGCGCCTCCGGAAATGGCGCCACGGAGTCAACCGGGAGGCGTGGGGACGGCCGGTCGATGTGCTGGTAATGCCGGATGGCGCCCTGCTGGTCTCGGATGATCGGGCGGGTGTCGTATATCGCATCAGTTATGAGAACCGGTAGATGGACAGCCAGGCGCGTAGGCGCACAGGCGCGTAGCGGGTTGGAGGATCCAGTTCACAGGAATTCCTAAACGCTGCTTCCTGGTACCCGCTGTGCGCCTTCGCGCTTACGCGCCTGACTGATAGCTTCTTGTCCTATCCTTGTACTGATGGAGCCTGCCATGGCCCCCGAACTCAGCGAGTTTCTCTCTCAGTTGGAAGCCGTCAAAGCCGATGGTCGCGCCGTCGCTGCGGGCCTGTCCGAGGCCCAGTTCAATTGGCGGCCGGCGCCGGACCGGTGGTCCATCGGGGATTGTCTCGCGCATTTGAACGAGAGCGTGACGACGACCCTGCCGGCGTTCGACGCCGCCATCGCCGCGGGGCGCGCGCGAGGGCTCGTGAGTCCGGGACCGTACAAGTACGGCTGGTTCGCCAGCTGGATGGCGCGCTCCATGGAGCCGCCGCCCCGCTGGCGCATGCGCTCCCCCAGCGTCTTTCGCACGTCGCCGGCTCAGCGGCGGGCCGACGTCGTGGTGCCCGAATTCCTGGCGGTGCGCGATCGGCTGGCCGAGCGCGTACGTCGGGCCGACGGACTCGATCTGACACGCGTGCGGGTCACGTCGCCGGCGTCGCGGTTTTTCCGCCTGCCGCTCGGGGCCTATTTCGGCTTCGTCCTTGGCCATGAGCGACGCCATGTGTGGCAGGCCCGCCAGGTCCGGAATGCGCCGGATTTCGGCGCCGAACGGGGGGCTTGACGTCCGGTGGGCGAGTGCTAGTTTTTTAGCACTATGCTGGTTTCTTCGCAGCACCCGACGCCCGACGCAAACCCGGTGGGGCCGGCGCATGGCTAACCCTGGGCGGGCGCATCTCAGCCGGCGCGAGCGCCAGATCATGGACGTGATCTACCGCCTGGGCCGGGCGACGGCCGCGGACGTGCTGGACAGCCTCCCCGATCCACCCGGGTACTCGGCCGTGCGCGCGTTGCTCCGCGTCCTGGAAGAGAAGGGGCATCTGAAGCACGAGCAGGAGGGACCCCGCTACGTGTTCGAACCGACCGTGCCCCGGGAGCTGGCCCGCCAGTCAGCGTTGCGGCAACTCGTGAGCACCTTCTTCGACGGCTCCGCGGAGCAGGCCGTGGCGGCGTTGCTCGATCTCCCGGCCGCCCGGCTCTCCGCGGCGGAGCTGGATCGGCTCGCGGGGATCATCGCGCAGGCCAAACGGGAAGGACGGTAAGCCATGCGAGACCTGGTTGATGCCATCCTCGCGAGCGCCGTCCTGGGCGGCGGCGTCGCGCTGCTCGTGGACACGGCCGTGAAGGCCACGCTGCTCGTGCTCCTCGCTGCCGCGCTGACCGCCGTGTTGCGGCGCTCCGCCGCCTCGTTGCGGCACTTTGTCTGGTCGCTGACCGTCGCCGGCCTGGTGACGCTGCCGCTCGCGGCCCGGCTGTTGCCCGCCTGGAACGTCCCGCTGCTGCCCCGCTTCGTGCCCGCGTTCGACGCGGCGGCGGTGTCCGAGCCGCCGGCGCGACCTGCCATCGAGCAATCGCCGGCGGTCGCGACGCAAACGGCCCCCCCCCCTTCCCCCCTCCCGGTAGGGAAAGCAGTCGAGCTCGACGCGCCCGCGCCCGGCGCGTCCGGGGCGGAGCGGTTCCGGCTCAGCTTCGGGTGGACCGCCTGGGTCGTGCCGGTGTGGCTGAGCGGTGTGGCGCTGGTACTCGCCGGGATCGTGCTCGGGCTCGCGCGCTTGCGCTGGATCGCGCGCGCCGCCCGACCCGTGACGGACCCGGCGTGGGCGCGGCTGCTCGCCGAGCTGTCGCGCG
This sequence comes from Gemmatimonadales bacterium, assembly GCA_050732995.1. GTDB lineage: Bacteria > Gemmatimonadota > Gemmatimonadetes > Gemmatimonadales > GWC2-71-9 > JBOHSA01. The sequence continues at coordinate 43,428 of JBOHSA010000095.1, forward strand.
AGATCGGAGTGTCGCGCCCCGTCACGCTATTGCGCAGCCCGGGGCCCGCGATGCCGATGACCTGGGGCGTCCGGCGGCCGGTCGTGCTCCTGCCGGCGGACGCCGACCGCTGGCCCGCGGATCGGCGCCGGGGCGTCCTGTTGCATGAGCTCGCCCACGTGCGGCGCCACGACGTCCTCACGCAGCTCGTCGCCCGGCTCGCCTGCGCCGTCTACTGGTTCCACCCGTTGGTTTGGGTCGCCGCCGCGCGGCTGCGCGTGGAGCGGGAACGCGCCTGCGACGATCAGGTCTTGCGCGCGGGCGCCCGGGCCTCGGAGTATGCGGGGCACCTACTCGAGATCGCGCGGTCGTTGCGCGTGGCGCCGGCGACCTCGCTGGCGAGCGTGGCGATGGCCCGGCCCTCTCAGCTCGCGACCCGGCTGCTGGACGTGCTCGACACGGGCCGGCGGCGGCACGGGGTGAGCCCGCGCACGATGGTCCCCGCGTGGCTCATCCTGGCGGCGGTCGTGCTGCCGCTGGCGGCCGCCGTTCCCTCACCGACATCCGCCCCTCCCCCCGCTCCCCCCGCTCCCCCCTCCCCCCCCCCTCCCCCGGTGCCCCGACCGACCGGCTCCGGGAGGGAACCGAGCCCGCGGCCCTACTCTCGCTCGCGCCGTCCGCGCGGGCTGAGCGAGGCCGTCCCCGGGCCGCCGTGGAGGCGCCGCGGCCGGCGGCGTGGTCGCCGGACTCGCTGCGCGAGTGCGGCGGTGACCGGGTCAAGCGCAGCAGCACCAGCAGGACGGACAATGACGGCGCGGTCCAGCGGACCACCATCCGGACCCTGGTCGGACAGTGTGAGGTCCTGTTCCGCGCCGAGGGCAAGTTCACCTTCACCGCCGATTTCACCGACATCGCCACGGTCGCACGCGGCGGGGAAGTCATGGTCGAGGTGGATTACGGCCACCGCGCGCGCCGGCTCGAGATCCGGCGCGGAGATGGCGCCGGCGGTCTCGAGCGCGAATACACGGTGGATCGCGCGGTCCGCCCCTTCGACGCCGAGGCCCGTGCCTGGCTGGCGGAGACGCTCACGTTTCTCCTGCGCCGCAGCGGCCTCTCCGCCGAGCAGCGGGCGCAGTGGATTCTCGAGCGCCGGGGGATCACCGGGCTCGTCGACGAGATTGCGCAGCTGCAGAGTGACTACGCACGGCGCCAGTACTATCAGACGGCCGTTGCGAGTGGCAAGCTCGATCCGGCCGGCTTCGAGCGCCTCGTCACGCGGGCGGGGCAGGAGATCGAAAGCGACTACGAGCTGGCCGAGCTGCTCATCGAAGTCGCTCGGCAGCAGCCGCTGACGGCGGGGCTGCAGGCCGGCTTCGTGGCCGCGGCCCGGACCATCGACTCGGACTACGAGCGGCGGCGGGTGCTCGACGTCGCGCTGGGGCGGCCCGGGCTCACGACCGAGGTGGCGGCCGGCATGCTCGGAGCGGCGGGGGAGATCGACTCCGACTACGAGCTCGCGGAGCTCTTGATCAAGCTCCAGCGCGCCCGCCCGATCGATGACGCCCTGCGGCCCGCCTACTTTACGGCGGTGAACACGATTCAGTCGGACTACGAGCATCGGCGCGTGCTCGGGGCGTTGCTGGACCAGCGGGAGCTCAGTGGCCCCGTGCTCGCGGCGACGCTGGAATCGGCGCGGGCGATCCGGTCCGACTTCGAGCTGGCGGAGCTGCTGGTCGCCGTGGCGCGGCGCCACCGTATCGACGCGAGCCTCCGCCCCGCGTTCGAGGAGGCCGCCAATACCATCGGCTCGAGCTACGAAAACGACCGCGTGATGGCGGCGCTGGCGCGGAGCCAGGGGCGCAGCCCCGAGCGCCAGTAACCCGCTTCCGAGGAGCGCTGATGACGCGCTGGCCGATGTCCGCGGTGCTCCTCGCCGCGCTGGTCGTGCCAGGGTCGGCCGGCGGGCAGACCGCGCCGGCGCCACCGCCCCGCAAGCAGGCCCGCGCGCTGCGCCTCGACCGGGAAACGGTCCGGCTGGACGGCCGGCTGGACGAGGCCGCGTGGCGCCGGGCCGCGTGGATCTCGGATTTCGTCCAGAAAGAGCCGAACGAGGGCGCCGCCCCCACCGAGCGCACCGAGGTGGCCTTCTTCTACGACGCCGACGCGCTGTACGTGGGCGTGCGGGCCTATGCGGATGATCCGGCCAAGATCCAGGCCCCGCTGTCCCGGCGCGACAACACCGCCCAGGCGGAGCACGTCTGGATCTCTCTCGACACGTACCTCGACCATCGCACGGCGTACTCGTTCGGCGTGACCGCGTCGGGCGTGCGGATGGACTTCTACCACGCCACCGACCGCGAGCACAACGTAGACGGCCGGTTCGATCCGGTGTGGGAGGCCCGGGCGGCGATCGACTCGCTCGGCTGGACGGCCGAGCTGCGCATCCCGTTCTCCCAGCTCCGCTACACCGCGAAGGACGCCCAGGTCTGGGGCCTTAACATCGATCGCTGGATTCCATCGCGGCGCGAGGACGTGTTCTGGATCCCCGTGCCCAAGAACGAAACCGGCTGGGCCTCGCGGATGGGCGAGCTGCACGGGATCGAGCGGATCGCCCCCTCCCGCCGGCTGGAGCTGCTCCCCTACGCGGCGAGTAACGCGACGCTCACCGGCGACCGCGATCCCGCGGACCCGTTCGACGACGGCCGGAACCTCGAGGCCCGTGCCGGCGCCGACATGAAGATGGGCGTCGGCCCCAACCTGACGCTCGATGCGACGGTGAACCCGGATTTCGGCCAGGTCGAGGCCGACCCCGCGATCGTCAACCTGTCGGCCTTCGAAGTCTTCTTCGACGAGCGCCGGCCGTTCTTCACGGAGGGGAGCCAGCTCTTCCCCTCCCGCTTTTTCTACACGCGCCGGGTGGGGGCCCGGCCGCGCGGCGCGCCGGTCGCGGACGACGACGACTACGTGGACTATCCGGACGCCAGCACCATCCTCGGGGCCGCCAAGCTCACGGGGCGGCTGCGCTCGGGCACGTCGGTCGGCGTTCTCGCCGCGCTCACGGCCCGGGAGCGCGCCCGCGCCTACGACCCCACGACCGCGCGCGTCACGGAAACTGTGGTCGCGCCGGTCAGCGGGTTCGGCGCCCTGCGGACCCGACAGGAGATCGGCGCCGACGCGTCGGTGGGCGGGACGCTCACCATGGTCCGCCGCGATCTCGCGGACGGCGACCCGCTCGCCGGGATCTACGCCCGCGAGGCGTACGGAGGCCGGCTGGACTGGAACCTGCGGTTCGGCCGGGACGCCTACGTGCTGGACGGGGACATCGGGTTTTCGCACGTCCGGGGCGACTCGAGCGTGTTGCTGCACATTCAGGAATCGCCGGTCCATTACTTCCAGCGGCCGGATGCGGGCCACGTCGCGGTGGATTCGTCCCGGACCGCCCTCAGCGGCTATGTCGCGAGTCTCGCGTTCTCCAAGATCAGCGCTCGGCACTGGCTGTACGAGGTCAGCGTGGGCCGGGAATCACCCGGCTTCGAGCCTAACGATGCCGGCCGGCTCTCGAACGCCGACGGGCAGAACGCGTTCGCCCAACTGCGGTACCGGGAGACGCAACCGGGCCAGACGTTCCACACCTACGAGCTGAGTTTCGAGACGGGTGGCGAGTGGAATTTCGGCAACGACCGGCAGTTCTACACCACGCGCTGGGACGCCAAGCTGACCTGGAAGAACTTCTGGGTGACGAACCTCACCTTCTGGATCGACCACCCCTCGCAGAACCAAGCGCAGACCCGCGGCGGGCCCTCCATGGGCACGCCCCGCAGCCGGGTCGTGATCGCGCGACTGGGGAGTCGGCTCGGCGCGCGGACGGCGTGGAACGGCCGGGGGTACTACGGGTGGGACGAGCTGGGCGGGGAGATCTACCGGCTGAGCGGCGGCCTGTCGGTGCGCCCCAGCACGCGCTGGCAGGTGTCGGTGGATCCGAACTACCTGCGCGTGATCGACCCGCGCCAGTACGTGGCCACGTTCGACTCGGGACCGGCGGCGACGTACGGCCGGCGTTACGTGTTCGCGTTCGTCGACCAGAGCGAGTTCCGGATCCCGATCCGGGCCAATTACACCCTCACCCCCGACCTGACGCTCGAGCTCTTCGCGGAGCCGTTCGCCGCGAGCGGCCGCTTCTACGGGTTCGGCGAGCTCGCGGCGCCCCGAACCACCCGGCTGCGCCGCTACGGCACCGATGGCACCACGATCGCGCGCGACCCCGCCGGGGACTACCTCGTGACCGACAACGGCGGCGCGGACACGCTCGCCATCGCCAACCCGGACTTCAACGTCCTGTCCTTCCGCAGCAACCTCGTGCTGCGCTGGGAGTGGCGCCCGGGGAGCACGCTGTTCCTCGTGTGGCAGCAAAATCGCCAGCACGACGACGCGCGCGGCGCGCACGTGGGGCCGGCCGATCTGATGGATTCGCTGCGGGCGACGGGGGACAACTTTCTGGCGATCAAAGCCAGCTACTGGATCCCGGTGCGGTAGGGGGGGGGGGGAGGGGGGGGGGAGGCCGGCCGGGGCGTCGAGCCGCTCAGGTCCGGTTTCCCGCTTCCAGGTCCAGCAGGGCTCGCTTGCGCTCGACTCCCCACCGATATCCCCCCGGCTCCCCGTCCTCCCGGACGACGCGATGGCACGGGATGACCAGGGCGGCGGGATTTCTCGCGCACGCCCGCGCCACCGCCCGGCTCGCGGTGGGAGTCCCGAGAGCCCGCGCCACTGCCCCGTAGGAGCGGGTGCGGCCGTAGGGGATCTTGCGCAGCGCCTCCCAGACGCGGCGCTGGAACGCGGTGGCGCGCACGTCGAGCGGCAGCTCCAGTGGCGGCTCCCGGCCCGCGAGGTGCCGGAGGATGACCGCGACCGTCCGGGCCAGCCCGGCCGCGTCGCGCCGGATTTCCGCCGCCGGGAACTCGGCCTTGAGCTCGGCCGCGAGCTCCGCCGCGCCGTCGCCCAGCGCGACGCGGCAGATCCCGCGCGCCGTGGCGGCTACGAGCAACCGGCCCAGGGGGCGCGCGCAGGGCACGATCGCATACCCGATCCGCATCCCCCGTCCGCCGCGGCCATAGGTCGCGGGCGTCATGCCGAGTTGCGCGTCGGCGCGCTCGTACACCCGGCTGCCCGAGCCGTAGCCGGCGGCGTACACCGCCGGACTCACGCGCCGGCGCTCCCGCAGCTGGGTCTTGAGCCGGGTCAAGCGCCGCGCGTCCTTGTACTGGCTTGGCGTGATGCCGAGCACCCGGCGAAACACGCGCAGCAGGCGGTGCGGGCTGCAGCCCAGCCGCCGGCTGAGGCTCGCGAGTCGGGCGTTGGCGTCGGGGTGGGCGTCGAGCAGCCGACAGGCCTCCTGCACCAGGGCGACGGCAGGGTCCGCGCCGTTGCGCTGCTCGGGCCGGCAGCGCCGGCACGGCCGGAACCCGGCCAGCTCGGCCGCCGGCGGAGCGGGGAAGAAGGAGACCAGCGCCCGCCTGGGCCGCCGGCTCGGGCACGACGGCCGGCAGTAGATCCCGGTCGAGCGGACGGCGTACACGAAGGCGCCGTCGAACCGGCGGTCGCGACGCAGCACGATCCGCCAGGGCCGCTCGGACCCCAGCGCGGTCAAATCCGGGGCGGGATGCACAGGGGGAAACCTAGCGCGCCCCTCCCGCGCCATCTATCCGATTCTGGCGGCCAAACCTCATATCCACTGCTCGTCCGCGGACGGGCCGTGGATGGACGGCACCTGGCCGCCTGCCATCCGCAGATAGACCGAGAACTGGCCGCGGTGGTGCACCATGTCCATCAGCAGGAACCACAGAAAGTCGAGCCGCCGCACGTCGCCCATTTGCTTCGGTCCGGTGAAGAACTTGACGGTCGTATTCAGGTAAGCGTCGTCCGCTTTCCGGACCTTGTCCCGTAGCCCCTGGAAGACGCCCATGTTCCGAGGAACTGCTCCTTCTCCGTCATGACTCCTCCTTTGGTTCGTCATCATCGCCTGAGTGGTGTTCGTCGTCAACACGAGAATCCTGAGGACCGGGACACCTAAGAAGTAAGCCCCGGCAGCGTCGGGCGACCCATCTCGCCGCGCACCTCGAGATGACGCCGGTCCTCACCACGAGCGGCCACCGGCCCTGAACCGCGCTTAGTCCCGGGCCCGGCCTCGGCCGTCTGCCGGTACACGGCGACCCCGTACCAGCAGGGATTCAGCCGGCACTCGGCCATGACGATCTTGACGCGGAAGCGTGTATCCGTCTGCGGCCGTACCTGCACGACGGCCGCGGCGCCGCTCGCGCGGTCCGCGGCCACCTCGTAATCGCTGTCATTGTAGAGCAGAATACTGAGCGCCGCGCAATCGCCGTCACACACGCCCAGGACCGCGTACTGTGCAGCGGGCTCCAGCGTCAGTGTGAACGAGCCCGATTCGCCGGTATCGAGCAGGCCCGCGTGATCGGCGGGGATCCGTTCGAACCCCGTGCGCGTGAGGGACCGCTGAGCCCGGGCCAGCCCGTTCTGCACCTGTCGAAGCCACCGGTTTCCCCGACCCTCCTCCCCTTCCTCTCTCTGGGCTGAAGCGCTTGCGGCGCCGAGCAGCGCGGCCGCGCTCAGCACGATCGGCCAGGCGCCGCGCATCAGCGGGCCTGGCGGCGAATGGCCGCGAGCAGCGCGCTCAGGACCGCCACGCCCGCCAGGAGTACGCCCGTCACCCCGGCACTCAGGGGGGCGATCGGTCCCAGGGGCAGCCGCGGGGCGAAGCGCCGCTGCCAGCGCGCGGTCCATTCTCCCACGGGCGCCCGCAGCGCCGCCGCCAATGAGGGCTCGACAGCCAGCGGGGAATTCCAGAACCGCAGGAATCGGTCGTGACCGACCTCGCGGACGACGTCCGCCAGGAATCGGTCCTCCTCCAGCAGGCGCTCTGCCCGCCACCACGAGGGCGTGATCGTGACGATCCGGGGCAGGGAGTCCTCGACCCGATCCCCGGAGCCGGCCAGGACGGCGTCCTCGCAGCTGGTGGCCCTTCCCCCCAAGCAGCCGACCGCCGAGACGGGCATTCCGCTGATACCGCTCCACCACCACCGTCCCGTCGCCGGATCGTGCACGAACGCGGAATGCCCTCCTACCTCGGCGGCCACGCTCGGACTCCAGTCGGGGACTACAGCGAGGGTGTAGTGCCGGGCTGCCAGCCAGCGCCGCGCCGGTCTCCCGGGCGTTCCGAACCCGGCATAGAACGCACATGGCCCGAGGGCGAGCTTGAGCCATTCGGCGAGCTGTTCGGTCCGTCTCGCGGGGACGATGGTCTGCAGCCACCGCTCCCATCGGTCCGCCGGGACGTACGCCACGCACGCCGCGCGATCGGTCGAATCAGGCAGCAGGTAGGACCGCGCGCGAACTATCTGCGGGTGGTTCGAGGCTGCGGGGGAGGGGGGGGGGGGCAGAGCCCCACCGGTTTCCAGGACGACGCCGACGGCGACTTTGGACACGCCGAGGTCGAGCGAGCGCCAAACGGCGTCGAGCGTCTGTCGCACTGTCCGCTCGAACTCTGCGGCGACATTCCCCTGTGTCCCCCCGGCGAACAACAACGCCGGGCCCTCCACGTCCGCGTGTCGGCGGCGCTCGAATTCGGGCTCCAGGCGGTTCCGGAACTGGGCGAGTCGGAGCGCCAGATCCATCTCGCGCCATTGCTCGGCGAGCGCTTGGGCCTGGAGGCGGGCGGCGGTCGGCGGCGCCGCCCGCGGCGTCCGGGAGCGGGGCGGGGATGCGCCTCGAGGTGGCAGGTAGGCCGCCGCGATCAGGACGCACACGGCCGCGGCACCGGCTCCCCACCAGGTCAGCTGACGCGCCATCTCGAGCTCCACAGCGCGCACCCAGCGAAGACGATCACCCAGCCGAGCGCCACGGGCCATCCCCACGACGGGAGATCGATCCGCCGCGGGTACGCCGCCAGGATCTCCGCCCGCCACGTCGTCAGGAGCGAGTCCACCGGCACCCGCGCCGCCGCGGCCAGGCGCTCGGCGATCGACAAGGTCGGATCGCCGATCAGCCGGCGATAGGCGTCCCGCCCGCCGAGCCGGAGCGCGAGATCCACCACCGTCTGCCGGACGCCGGGGGTGAGGGGTCGTGGCACGAACTCCCGCGGCGTCGATCTCAGCAATTCGACGCACGCGGTGTCGTTGCCGCGCGCACAGGCGCGGAAGGCTCGCTCGGTGGGCCCTCGGGCGAGCCCGCCCAGCGATCGCGTCACAGCCTCCCGGCGTTCCGCTGGTGTGACGTACCAGAGCAGCGCGATGTCTGGGGAGGCTGTGAGCTCGAGCGCGGTCCGGCAGCGCCCGAGATCGCCGAGATAGCAGTCCCGCGCCGCTCCGGAGGGGGTGGTCACGAGCTCGACGTACACGCGGGACCGCAGCGCGCGGGGCTGGAGCAGGGGCCGCACCGAGCCGGTGCCGCCCGCGCCTCCCTCCCCCAGCCACCGAGTCAGGCCGGCGTCGGGTGGCGCGAGTGGCGCCCGGGCGGCCAGGAGGCCCGTAAGGGCCGCGAGCTCCGTGTCCCACGGCAGCGCGAGGACACCGCGGGCCACGGGCCCGTCGGGCGTCGTGTCCGGGTCAAAGGGGAGGATGACAATGGGCCGGCGCACGAGCGACTGGGCCTCGTCGCCGTACAGGCTGTCGAGCACCTGCCAGGCCCGGGCGGCCGCCTCCCGCAGAGGCAGGGGCGACGCGTCGGCGATGATCCACAACGCCCCCGCGCGGATGGTGTCGCGCGCCACGGGGCTCCGAAGGAGCGCCAGGCTATCGAGGGCATCGGCCAGCGCGTTGGCTCGCCGCCAGGCGATCGCCACACTGTCCGCCCGGATCCGGAGCCGCACGAGGTCCGAACCTCCGCCCTGGGCGTTAAGGGGATGCGTGGCGGCCGACGCCACCAAGAGCCAAAGGGGCCAGCATCCGCTACACATCGATCAGCATCCAGCGGCCGGTGAAGATGGCGAAGGGCCCGGGCCAGTTCAGCACGATCGGGAGGAGCCGCCCGGGGAGGTCGAGGTCGACGTTGGCCGCGCCCGCGATCACCTGGACGACGATGACCGACCCCAGCCCAGCGAGAATGAACGCAGCGGTCCGCGAGGTGCCGGAGGAGACCGAGAAAAAGACGGCATAGGCCACGAGCACCGCCAGCGCGAATCGAGCGGCGAGGGCTATGGGATAGGTCTGCAGCCCCGGCGGGACGGTGGCGCTCGCGGTCGCCAGGATGGCGCCGACCAGGACGGCGCCGACCGGCGCTGTCAGGAGGACCAGGCCCGCACCGAACCGCAGGAGCGCATAGCGCCAGCGCGGCAGCGGCAGCGACAGCGCGTGGACGTGGCGCCCGCGGTGATCCGGCGCCCACGCGGCGACCGCGACCAGGAGTCCCAGGGCGGCGGCCAGCACGGGGTACAAGGTGCCCCAGGACTGGAGTGCCTGGAGTAGGTCGGGAGCGGAGAGGGCGCCGCGGTCCGGTCGGGTGGCCCCCTGGACGGACAGAATCGGCAGGGCGAATCCGGCGATCGAGCCGAGCGCGATGATCAGGCGGCTCCACTTCCACTGGCTGAAGAGCATGACACGAAACATCGTCGGCTCCTAACGCGGAGGGTCGCGAAACGCCCGGAGCAGCTCCACGAACCCCTCCTCCAGGTCGAGGTCGATCACGTCACGCAGGTCGGCGCCAATGGTCGCGAAGTACGCCGCCATCGCCGGCTCCCAATCGCGCACCGCCCAACGCTCCGCCGACCCCTCCCCCCCCTCCCCTCCGTTGACCGGATGACGTCCGAGCACTACGAATGGCGGCTCAGGAACACGCGCGGGCGCCCCGTGCACGTGGAGCCGTTTCATGCCGTGCTTGAAGCGGTCCATCGGGACCTCCAGGACCAGGCGGCCGTCGTCCATGACTCCGATCCAGTTGCAGAAGCGCTCCAGCTCGTGGATCAGATGACTCGAAATGAAGATCGTGGCCCGGCGCTCCGAGACGTAGTCGAGGAGGGCGGACAGGATATCGCGCCGAACCACGGGATCGAGTCCGTCGGTCGGCTCGTCCAGCACCAGCAGCTCGGGCTGCTGCGCGAGCGCCAGCAGCACCATCAGCTTGCCCTTCTGACCCTTCGAGAGGCGCCCGAACAGCTTCCCGTCGTCGAGCCGGAACTCGCGCACCAGCTGTTCGGCGCGCTGCCCGTCCCAGGCCGGGTAGAACGCCGCCTGGTAAGCGACGGTCTCGCGCACGGTCAACGTCGGGTCGAGATGCGGTTGCTCCGGCACGTATCCGACGTGCGTCAGCACACGCGCGGCGGCGCCGGGCATCTCGCTCCCGAGCACCTGGATGTGGCCGGCACGAGGGCGGAGCAGCCCCAGGACCAGCCGGATCGTCGTCGTCTTGCCGCATCCGTTGGGGCCGAGAAAGCCGTAGATCGCCCCGGCGGGGACGTGCAGGGCCAAATCCTCGATGGCGAACGTCCGGCCGGCGTGGTACGACAGGCGCTGGGTTTCGATGGCGTTGGTCACGGGGTCGGCGCTCCGATCTCTTCGGTGATCGCGGCCTGCAAGTCCTGGACGGCCACGCCGAGGCGCGCGGCGTCGGCGAGCAGCCGTCGGACCAAGCTCGTGGCGTGACGGGCCCGCTCGCGGGCCCGCCGTTCGGGGGCGAGCTCCCGCACGAAAGTCCCCTCCCGCTCCCGCGTCTCCACGAACCCCGATGTTTCGAGATCGCGGTAGGCCTGCACGACAGTCGCCGGGTTCACGCGCAGCTCACCGGCGAGCTGGCGCACGGAGGGCAGGGCGTCCGCGGGGCGCAGGTGCCCCGCGGCGATCGCCACCCGGACGCGGTCGGCGATCTGGGCATAGAGTGGTGTGGCGCTCCGGGGATCGATGTGCTCAAACACGTGGTCGTCTGTATTGCTGTTGTGATACAGTGGGGATCCCGGCAGGGCCTGTCAAGCGCATATAGTTTGGTTTGACAAAACAAACTATATTCCGTAGCTTGCCGCCATGGCCGACAGCAGTGTGCACCGCCTCCTCGACCTCTATCCCCGCATCTTCTTCGCGTGCCACACCCGGCACGTGCGCGACCCCCAGTCCCGCACCCGGCTCAGCGCCCACCAGGCCGGCATCCTCGATCACCTGGACGACGTGGAACCGACGAGCCTGACCGGCCTGGCGCGCCATATGGGCGTCACGGCGTCCACCATGTCGCTCGGCGTGGACCGGCTGGCCCGGCACGGGTACGTCGTGCGGGCCCGGGACCCCGAGGACGGCCGCCGCGTCCTGCTCCGGCTGACGGCGGCGGGCGCGCGGATCAAGGAGGCCCAGTCCGTGCTGGAGCCGGAACGGGTGAGGGCGATGCTGGACCGACTGTCGGCCGACGAGCAGACACAGGCCCTGCGGGGATTGGGGCTCCTCGCGCAAGCCGCCGATGAGATGATGCAGGCCCGCAGCGCGGGCGCTCTCCCGCCCTCGGAATGGAGGTCGACATGAAATGGGTCTTGATCGTGGTGGCAGCGGTCGTGGGGTTGGTCGGCGTCGTGGCGCTCGGCGGCGCGCTCCTGCCGCGCGGCCATACAGCCAGGCACACGGGTCGGTTCCGACAGCCGCCGGACTCCGTGTGGCGCGCCATTACCGACTTCGCCTCCGCGCCCTCGTGGCGCGCGGACGTGCGGGCCGTCGAGCGGCTCCCCGACCGGGACGGCCATCCGGTGTGGCAGGAGACCGACAAGCACGGGCAGCGGCTGCCCCTCGAGGTGCTCGAATTCGCGCCGCCGCGCCGCCTCGTGTTGCGCATCGCCGATCCGAAGCTTCCGTTCGGCGGCACCTGGACCTACGAGATCAGCCCCGTTGCCGCGGGTAGCAGTCTGACCATTACCGAGGATGGCGAGATCTACAATCCCATCTTCCGGTTCGTGGCCCGGTTCATTCTCGGCTACACGGCCACGATGAAGGGCTATGTGCGAGCTCTCGGGCGCCGGTTCGGGGAGGACGTGGTTTCCTGAGCGGCTGTTTGCCGAGTCCCGGTGCACCCGCCAGATTGAAGTCTCCATGACCTCCTACGTGCGAGCGCGGTACGACTCCGGGGAAACCGATCCCCAAAGGGGGGGGGGAGGGCCAGCCGTATCGGAGCGCTCCCGCGGCGTCGCGCTCGCGCTCGGCTTCATCGGCGGCGTGTTCGGTCTGCACCGCTTCTACACGGGCAAGATCAAGAGCGGTCTCTTGATGATCTGCACGTTCGGCGGGCTCGGTTTGTGGTGGCTGTACGACATGATCCTGCTCGCCACGGGTGAGTTTCGGGACGCGGACGATCTCCCCTTGCGAAACTGGAACGTCCAGGAGCCGCGCGGGATGGCCCGCGCGGCCGACCGGCGCACGGACGAGCTGGAAGAGCGCTTGGACGCGCTGCAGGGGGAGGTCGCGGAGATGCAGGAGCGGTTGGACTTCACGGAACGCATGCTGGCCCAGCAGCGTGACCGCGATCGTCTGTCGAAGGGGTAGGCCTGCCGGCTTCATCGAGCCGGCGTTCTAGGAACGCATCCACGCACACAGGGGTTCGTGATGAAGGTTGGGGTTCCGAAAGAAACCGCCGCCGCCGAGCGCCGGGTCGCCCTGGTTCCCGACGTCGCCGCCCGGCTGGGCAAGGCGGGTCTCGAGGTGGTGATCGAGCGCGGGGCGGGCCAGTCGGCAACGTTCCCCGATGCCGCCTACGAAGCCGTGGGCGCGACGCTCGCGCCCACGGCGGGAGCGCTGTACGGAGCGGCCGACATCGTGCTCAAGGTCCGGCCGCCGTCTGCTGCGGAGGTGACGCAGGTGCGCGAGAGCGCCGCGCTCATCGGCCTGCTCCAGGCCGCGACGAGCCCGGACCTCGTGGCGCAGCTCACCCAGCGCCGCGTGACCGCCTTCAGTCTCGAGCTGCTGCCGCGGATCACGCGGGCCCAGCCGATGGACGTGCTGTCGTCGCAGGCGACGGTGGCGGGGTACAAGGCCGTCCTGCTGGCGGCGCACGCCGCGCCGCGGTTCTTCCCGATGCTCGTGACCGCGGCCGGCACGCTTCCGCCCGCGCGCGTCCTCGTGCTGGGCGCGGGCGTCGCCGGCCTGCAGGCGATCGCCACCGCCAAGCGGCTCGGGGCGGTGGTCTCGGCGTTCGACGTGCGACCCGCCGTCAAGGAGCAGGTCGAGAGCCTGGGCGCGACGTTTCTCGCCCTGGAGATCCGGGAGGAGGCCGAGACTGCCGGCGGCTACGCGAAAGAGCTGTCCGAGGAGTCGCACCGCCGCGAGCTCGCGTTCATCGCCAGCCATGTGCAACAGGCGGACGTCGTGATCACGACCGCCCTGATTCCGGGGAAGCGGGCGCCCGTGCTCGTCACGCGGGACGCGGTGGCCGGCATGCGGCCCGGCTCGGTGATCGTGGACCTCGCCGCCGAGGCGGGCGGGAACTGCGAGGTCACGCAGGCGGGCGCCGAGGTCGCGGCGCACGGCGTCGCGGTGCTCGGCCCGCTGAATCTGCCCGGCACGCTGCCGCTGCACGCGAGCCAGATGTACGCCAGGAACGTCGCCAGCTTCCTGCTCCACCTGGTGAAGGACGGCCGGCTCGAAGTGCATCTCGACGATGAGATCACCCGCGGGACGTGTGTGACGCACGCCGGCCAGGTGCTGCGCCGGTGACCGCTGGCCTCGCCCGGTAGGGAGGCGCTCGTGGCAGGATGCCCATGATCCCAGGCACCGCATTTGTGGCGACGCTCGCGCTCGTCGGCGTGGTCATCGTCGTTGCCGCGCTGCTCTCGGGGGTCGTCGAGCGCACGCGCTTCCCCCAGGTCGCGCTCTTCGTCCTGCTCGGTCTGTTGCTGGGCCCCTTCGGCCTCCGGATCGTCGATTTCCGCCTCGAACTCCGGCGTGCTTGCGACCATCGCCACGCTCGCCCTGGTCCTGGTCTTGTTCACGGATGCGGTCTCGATCAACGTCGCGGAGGTGCGGCGGCATCGCACGCTGGCCCTGCTCGTGCTCGGTCCCGGGACGCTGCTCACGGCCGCGCTCGTTGCGGTCGCGGCGTGGGCGCTCCTCGACGTGGCGCCGGCTCCCGCGGCGATCCTCGGCGCGCCGCTGGCCTCCACCGACCCGGTGATCATGCGCGGCAGGCGGCCGGGATGCCGGTGGCGCCCAGGCGGCGCTGATTCCCGCTCAGGGAGGCGGTCGCGTAATCATGCGGAGCGGCGCGTAATTATCCGATCTTGACGCTCCCGCCGCCGGGTCGGAGCTTTTTCAGGACGCGCCCATCCACGTGTCGAGTGTCACTCGAAGGAGGCTCCCCGTCATGTGCCGGAATGCCCGTTCCCCCATCGTCGTCGTCGCTGCCGGACTCGCGCTCGCCGCCTGTAGCCGGCCGGACGGTGCCGGTACCGTCGCGGCGCCGCAGTTCGCCCATGTGCAGGATTTGATCGGCACCCCCGACCTGATCGTCGACGCCAAGAAGCTGGCGACCTCGTGGGTCGTGTACGACCAGGAGCTGAAGGAGTCGTTCTGCAGCATCGACGAAGCCGACCTCGCCCCCGGCCGGTACCGCGTGCTGCGATTCACCGTGAACACGCCGAACATCGGCGATGCCGACGTCTTCATCGGCAGCCCCTGGAAGCACATGGACCCGAACGACGACGGGAGCTTCGCCGATTCCGACGGTCTGTATGAGGAGTCGACCTGCCACCGCCACTTCCATTTCCGCAACTACGCCCTGTACCAGCTGATCGACGCCGCGACGGGGAAGGTGTTCCGGGCCCGGAAGAACGGCTTCTGCATGATCGATATCACGCCCTGGTCGGAAGAGGTCCCCCCCGGAAGCTGGGTGTACCGAAGCTGCGGGAACTCACTGGTCCGAGGCTCGGGGTTTCAGGGAATCAGCGTCGGCTACGGCGACGAGTACTTCAAGTGGCTGGGCGGGCAGTACTTCGTTCTTGAGGGGGATCCCAACGCCGAGCCGATTCCCCCCGGGCAGTACCTGCTCCGGATCTGGGTGAACCCACCGTTCGTGGCGCGGGGCAAGGAAGTGTGTCCCGCCAAGGATCCCCAGGGCCTCTGCCACATGTTCGTGGAGAGCGACTACGGCAACAACATCGGCCAGGCGCTCATCACGATCCCGGCCGGGCGGCCCGGCAAGACGGGCTTCGGACCGGGCGGCGGCCAGCTGGCGCAGGACGAGGCGATCGACGACGAGAATCGGCCGAACAAGTAAACTGAAGCCGTCTCACTCCTGGACTGAAGGCGACGCTCCCGTTAGACGCCTTTGATGATTTGTGCCGCCCGATGCGCAATCCCCATGATCGTGAGCATCGGGTTGACGCCCGAGGCTGAAGGAAAGACGCTGGCATCGGCGACGTACAGGCCGGGAACGCCCCAGACCTGGTTCTCCGCATTGACCACCGACGTGCGGGGGCTCGATCCCATCCGGCACGACGCCATCTGGTGGTAGCTCGCGAGCAGCAGCTGGTTCGGTCCGAGCCCGGCGCCGTCGATCGCCGCGAGCCAGTGGGCGCGCGTTGACTCCCCGGGCCGGCAGGAGATCCAGCGGTGCAGCGGCGCGGTCTCGAACTTGAACCCGAACCCGCGGTCGAGGTCGGCGAACTGGCCGGAGTAGTGCGCCTGCAAGGTTCCCGTCCAGGGGCGGATCTCCTCGGGCATCAGCGCGAAGATCGCCGTGGCGGGATGCAACGCGAGAAACCGGCCGAGCGCCGGCAGCCGGATTCCGGAGCGGCAGAGCAGGGCGGGCGAGTGCAGCGCCCCGCCGGCGACCACCACGCAGCGCGCCCGCACGATCAGCCGGTGATCCCCCACGCGGGCCTCGACGCCCGCCGCCCGGCCCGCCTCGAACGACACCCGTTCCGTCATGGCCCCCACGACGAACCGGGCCCCCCGCGCCGCGGCATCCTGCAGCGGCCGCGGCGAGCTCGCCGGCCACCACGCCCCCGCCCGCTCCGGAGCCGACGATCACGACGTCGCAATCGAGCGTAGTGTCACGCGGGATCGCGAGCGGCGTGATGCGTTTGGGGGTTGTCGGCGGCGGGCTCATCGGACCCGGATAGGCGATCCGCGCCCGGGCGGCGGCGGTCGTGTAGTGGACCAGGGTGATCAGCCGCTTGAGCGCCTGAAACCCTTTGCGGCGGAGCGGCAGGCGGCTTTCGGCCCAGCTCCGCAGGTAGCGCTCCCGCCACTCGACCGGCATGGCGCTGAACGGCCGGGGACTGCCGGTGAGCAGCAGGTTCGCGACGCGGCTCTCGAACAGCCGGAGCAGCCGCTCGAGCTCGGCGCGGTCCGTGGCGCCGGGCAGCAGCGCGAGCTTCGCCGCCACCCGATCCGTGAGCTCCGGCCCGGCCTCCGGGACGAGCGTCTCGGCGACGGCCCGGAGGCTCAGCGCGACCGGTGCCGCGGTCAGCCGCGGCTGAGGGAGAGTCGGAACCCGTCCGGGTCTTGCACCAGGAAGGAGCGCGACCCATACCGGTCGGCCGGCTGCTCCAGGATCGTGCCGCCGCCGCCGTAAGCCCGGACGCGTTCGGCCAGCGCGTCGATATCCTGGGCCGTACTGCACCACACCCGGAAGCCGACGCCCTTCGGCCGGTCCCGGCCTTTGGCGAAATCGTCCTGGGAGAGCCCCAGCTGGCAGCTGCCCGCCTTCAGCATCACGCCGACCAGCCGGCCGTTCTCCTCCCACCGGTCGGTCACCACGAAGCCGAGCGCGTGGCTATACCAGTTGATACTGCGCTGGAGGTCGTCGACCGTGAACGAGGGATTCACCGAGCGGAGCCGCAAGGTCTCCGGCTGGCGCCGTTTGGGCCGGCGCGGGGCGGAGGCCGGGCGTTTGGTCGCTGTCCGTCGTTTGGTCTTCGTGGCCATGGGGGTCTCCTCTCGAAACGTGACTCGCAGGGCGCCGACGGATCAAGCGTAGCGCACCGGCGCGCGAGCCGCCAGATTACCCCTCCCGACCCATTCGGCAGGAGCTCGTGGCCATGACCCTCTCGCGTGTTCTCCGCCTCGCCGCCGTCGGCTGGTTCGCGTCCCCCCCCCTGGCATCGGCGCTCGCCGCCCAGCAGGTCGTCCAGGAGCGCGTGGACCTCTCGGTGGTCCAGCGCATCCGGGACGAGGGAATGAACCGGTCGCAGGTCCCCGAGCTGGCGGGCTACCTGACCGATGTCATCGGGCCGCGGCTCACCGGCTCGAGCGCCATGCGCCGGGCCAACGACTGGACGGCGGAACAGTTCCGCGGCTGGGGGCTCGCGAACGTGGTCGTGGAGCCCTGGGGGCAGTTCGGGCGCGGTTGGGAGCGCGTCTCGTTCAGCGGGCGGATCCTCGAGCCGTTCGTCTGGCCGCTGCAAGGCTCGCCGCTCGCCTGGAGCGGCAGCACGCGCGGCACGGTCGTCGGGCCGGTGGTCTTCGTGGAGCTCCGGGACACCGCGGATCTGGCCCGCTACCGCGGGAAACTCCGGGGTGCGTTCGTGATGCGCGACACCATCGTCGCGGTGGCGCCGGAGTTCGACCCGGCGCCGCTCCGGACGCCGCTCGATCGGCTGCTGGACACGACGCGGCAGCAAGCGCCACCGCCCACGCCGCCGACGCCGGAGCAGCAGGCGCGGCAACAGGCCCAGGCGGCGTTCAATCGCGCGGCGTACGCCTTCCTTCGGGCCGAGCGTGCCGCCGGCGTGCTCACCTACTCGAGTCGGCAGTACGCGATCATCCGGCCGGGCGCGGGTCCGTTCTCGACGGCCGTGCGGTATGATACGATCCCCGACCCGCTGCCCGCCGTCATGCTGTCGCAGGAGCAGTACTTCCAGATCGTCCGGAACCTGAAGCGCGGCACGCCGGTCCGCCTCGAGCTCAACGCGCAGAACCGGTGGCTGACCCAGGACCGGCAGGCCTACAACACGTTGGCCGAGATTCCCGGCGCGGATCTCAAGGACCAGGTCGTCATGCTCGGCGCCCATCTCGACAGCTGGTTCGGGGGGACCGGCGCCACGGACAACGGGGCGGGCTCGGTCGTCATGATGGAGGCGATCCGGATCCTCAGGACCCTGGGCCTCCAGCCACGCCGCACGATCCGCATCGCGCTGTGGTCCGGCGAGGAGCAGGGCTTGCGCGGCTCGCGCGCCTGGGTCGAGAACCACAAGGCCGAGCTCGACAAGATCTCGGCCTACGTGAACGTGGACAACGGCACGGGACGGATCCGGGGCATCTGGAATCAGTCCAACGAGGCAGTCCTCCCGGTGTTCGAGCAGATCCTCTGGCCGTTCCGCGACCTCGGCGTGGTCGCGGTCCGGCGCGGCAACACCGGCGGCACCGATCATCTGGCGTTCGACGCCGCCGGCGTCCCGGGCTTCAACTTCATCCAGGATCCGATCGAGTACGGGACGCGGACGCATCACACCGACGCGGACACGTTCGAGCGGCTCTTGATCGACGACCTGAAGCAGGCGGCGACCGTGGTCGCCTACACGGTGTATCACCTGGCGATGCGGGACGAGATGATGCCGCGGAAGCCGGCGCCGGCCGCAACCGGAGGGCACTGACGTGCCGACGAGTCACGCCACGGCCGTGTGGGAAGGGAAGCTGCGCGACGGCAAGGGGAGCTTCAAAGCCGGCAGCGGCGCCTTCACCGGGCCGTATACGTTCGCGACGCGTTTCGAGGGCGCGAAGGGGACGAACCCCGAGGAGCTGATCGCCGCCGCCGAAGCGGCGTGCTTCAGCATGGCCCTCTCCGCCGGTCTGGAAAAGGCCGGCAAGCCCGCCGCACGGGTCGAAACGCGGGCTGCCTGCACGCTGGAGATGGTCGGCGGCGCGCCCAAGATCACCCGCATCGACCTGACGGTGCGGGGCAGGGTGCCCGGGCTCGACCAGGCCGGGTTCCAGAAAGCGGCCGAAGAGGCCCAGACCGGCTGCCCGGTCTCCAAGGCACTCAAGGGCAACGTCGAGCTCACGCTCGACGCGAAACTGGAATGAGCCGGCGGGGGGGAGGGGGGAGCGGGGAATGGGGAGTGGGGCTCGCGGTCGGACTCCTTGCGCTGGCGGCGTGCCGGATGGAGCGGGCGGCCACGGTGCGGATCGTGGAGCCGGCGGAAGGTGCGACGATCGTCGGGCCCAGCGTCCGGGTCGTGCTGCAAGTGACGGGAATGGAGCTCGCCCCCGCGTCGGAGCAACGCCCGGGGACGGTCCACCACCACCTGTTCCTCGACACCGAGCTCACCCCGCCGGACGATACGATCCCCGCGGGCGTGACCGGCATCATCCACCTCGGCCGCGCCCAGACGGAGTTCAGCTTCGACAGCGTGCCGCCGGGCCCCCACCGCGTGATCGCCTACCTCGCCGACCCCTGGCACGTGCCGGTCAAGCCGGTCGCGGTGGATACGGTACGGTTTGTGGTGACGAGACCCTGACGGGGAGGACGGGGAAGGACGGGGGGAAGACGGGGGGGGGACCTCCCCCGTCCTCCCCCGCCTTCCCCCGCCTTCCCCCGTCCTCTCCCGTCCTCTCCCGTCTCCCATCCGCCCCATGGACATTCCCATTCCCAAGCTGATTGGCCGCCAGGCGGCACGCGGCGACTTTCTGATCCGGTGGGATGAGGGCCACGAAGGCGTCTACCCCGCCCGGGTGTTGCGATTGGCGTGCCCGTGCGCCGAGTGCCGCGAAGAGATGACCGGACGCCGGCTGCTCGATGCGCGTCGGGTGCCGGACGACATCGATGGCGTGCGGGTGGAGCTGGTCGGCCGGTACGGTATCCGCATCGACTGGAGCGACGGGCATCACACGGGGATCTACACCTACGAGATGTTGTACGAGATGTGTCCCTGTGCGAGTTGCTCAGCGGCGAAGCGACCGAGGGGCTAAGTCCCTTCACCCCTGGGCCCCCCAGCCCTTCCCACCCGCTGCAGCAACGCCAGCCCCAAGACGAACAGCCCCCCCACGGCCAACACCGCCGCCCGCTGGTTGCCGCCGGTGGCGCGCGACACGGTGCCGAAGATCAGGGGTCCCAGCACGGCCGAGGACTTCCCGACCACCGCGTAGAATCCGAACATCTCCGCTTCCTTGCCGTGCGGGATCAGGGACGCCATTAGCGCGCGGCTCGCGGCCTGTACCGTGCCGAGCTGTGTGCCCGCGACCACGGCCACGGCGTAGAACACGGTCTGGCTCCGGATCAGCGCGGCCGCGATCGCGACGCCCACCCAGACGGCGAGGCTCAGCGTGATCACCCGCTTGGGGCCCCAGCGGTCGGTCGGCCGGGCGAGGACGAGCGCGCCGACCAACGCGGAGACCTGGACCACGATGAACATGAGAATCAGCTGGGCCGTGCTGAAGCCGAGGGTCTTGGCGGCGTAGAGGCTCGCGAAATAGATCGTGGTCTCGACCCCGTCGATGTACACGAAATAGGCCGCGAGGAACCGGCGCAGCTCGCCCACGCCCAGCACGTCGCCCCAGATGCGCCGGAAGTGCGTGACGCCGTCGATCGCCGCGCGCCGCGCCGGCACGCCGGTCGGCGCGTCGGCGGGCATGACCCGGAAGATCGGCACGGAGAAGACCACGAGGAACAGCGCGACCATCAGCCAGGTCAGCTCGAACCGGCCCGCGTTGACGAGCGGCAGCGCCAGCAACAGCCCGACGGTGGACCCGGCGTAGCCGATGCCGTACCCGAGTCCCGAGACCTCTCCCCGGCGCTCGGGCGGCGCCACATCGGGGAGATAGGCGTTGTAGTAGACGATCCCGCCCTCGAACCCGACGTTGGCCAGCACGGCCAATACGAAACCCCAGAGGATCATGCCCGGCTGGATCGTGCTGAACAAGGTGACACTGAGGACGCAGAGATAGGTGAACGCGAACAGCATCCGCTTGCGGACGCCCGCCCGATCAGCCACCGCCCCCAGCACGGGCGAGGTGAGCGCCACGATGATCATCGACGCGGACACGACCCAGCCCCACACCTGGTCGCCGCGCCCCGTTTCGTTCCCGACGATGTTCTGCGCGAAGTAGACGCTGAAGATCGTCGCGATGATCACCGCCGCGTAGGCGGAGTTCGCGAAATCGTAGAGACACCAGGCCAGGACTCGGCGGCGATCCAGAGCAGGACGGGGGAGGATGGGGGAGGACGGGGACGGGGCGTCGGGCACGCGCCGAAGATGGCCTTCTCAAACCGCAGGCGCTAGCTTGTCCCGCCGTGCCCTGGTTCGTGTATCTCCTCCGCTGCCGGGACGGGTCGCTCTACACCGGGATCACTAACAACCTCACGCGGCGGCTCGCCGCCCACCGGGCGGGCGCGGCGAGCGCGTACACCCGGTCGCGCCTCCCCCTGCGCCTGGTCTACCGCGAGCGCCAGCCCGATCGCGCCGCCGCCTTGCGCCGGGAAGCGGCCATCAAACGGCTCCCGCGAGGGGCGAAGCTGGCGCTCGTGCGCCGGACGCAATGAGGTCGCGCGACCTGGTCGTCGGCGGGGTCGCGCTGCTCGTCGCCGCTGGGTGCGTCCGGCTCGGCTTCTGGCAGCTCGATCGGCTGGGCCAGCGTCGCGCCCGGAACGCCGAGGTGTGGGCGCGCCGGGCCCTGCCGCCGATCACGCTCGCCGGAACGGGCCTCCCGGTGGCCGCGGACAGCGTCCGCGATCGACGGATGATCGCGCGCGGGGTGTTCGATTACGCGCGCGAGCGCGTATGGCGCGGCCGCACGTACGACGGCGTGCCCGGGGTGGCGCTCGTCACCCCGCTGCGCCTGGCCGACGGATCGGCGGTGTGGGTGGATCGCGGGTGGGCCCCGTCGCCCGACGCCGCGCGGGTGGACCAGGTCGCCTACCGGGAGGGCGATTCGGCCGTCGTGGAGGGCGTAGGGATGCGAGCGCCGCGCGGACGCGGCGATGTGGACCCTGATGGCCTGCGAGACTCGCTGCCCTATCGGAGCCTGCCATTCGTCATCCTTCGGACGGACGCCGTGCGGGCGTCCGCCGACGCCCATCCGCTCCGCTGGTCCCCGCCGGCGCTGGGCAACGGCCCGCATCTGTCCTATGCGATCCAGTGGTTCAGCTTCGCCGTGATCGTGCTGGTAGGGACGGGGGCCCTGCTGCATCAGGGGGGGGGGGGGGGGGGGG